>DASUGM010000137.1:0-14951 GCA_036274055.1 Vicinamibacterales bacterium
TCCGGTCTGCGGGAACTTCCCACAGCTCCTTGATACCGATCGCGTAAACCTGCGCTTGCTTGCCGGCGTCGAGCGACAACTTCTTGACCAGGGTCTTGGTCAGGTTGCCGCGTACACCGTCGCAGAAGATCGTGATCTTGGCGCGGACGTCGACGCCGGGCTCGAAGTTCGGCTTCTTGCCTCCGTGCTTGTCGAGCCCCCGATCGCCGGTGCGGACGCCAACGACGGTGTTGCCTTCGTAGAGGACTTCCTGCGCAGCGAAGCCGCTGAACAGGTCGATGCCGCCAGCGCCCTCGACCTGCTCGCCGAGCCACTTGACGAACTTGTTGATCGAGATGATGTAGTTGCCGTGGTTCTGCAGCGGCGGCGGGATGATCGGAAACGGCAGTTTGCCGCTCGAGGTCAGGAAGTACACGGCTTCGTCGTGCACTTCGGCCGCCAGCGGCGCGCCCTTTTCCTTGAAGTCCGGAATCAGCTCTTTCAAAGTCGAGGGGTCGAGCACGGCGCCCGAGAGCGAATGCGCCCCGGGTTCACGCGCCTTTTCGAGGAGCGCGATCGTGAGCGGCTCGCCGCCCTTCTCTTTCTGAAGTTGTGCGAGCCTGAGCGCGGCGGACATGCCGGCGGGGCCGCCGCCGACGATCAGAATGTCTACGTCGAGTGTCTCCCGCTCCGATTCCGCCGCCGGCATTCAGACATGATACTGGGGGATGAAGCAGCTGTGTGAGCCAGCAGTCATCCGGCGCCAGAATTGCGCTTGGCCACGCTCAAGGTTTCCCAGCCCTTGCCAGTTGCCGCCCCGTACGAATAGCAAATCGCCCGGAATAGCGCGTACGGCAGACGGCCGTACGCAGCCACTGTCCATCCTCCTGGCCACGCGAAGATTCTGGAGTGAATGGAAACGACTTGAAAGCCGGCTTCGAAGAGAGTGTTGCCTAATAGCTGCGCCGTCCATGTATGCAGGTGATGATTCTGATCGTCGGGATTGTACTTGTTTTGATGACGCCAATTGTCAATGGGCACGCATATGGACAAGACGCCATCTGACTTTAGTTTGCCTCTCAGTTCGCGGAGAGCGGCAATCGGGAACGGGACATGTTCGAGTGCATGGTCCGAAACGATCACGTCCGCCATTGCGTCCGGAACATCGCTGATGGCAGCGTAACACTCGATGCCTCTGCTCCTCGCCACCTCGCGCGCGGCAGGGTTGATTTCGACGCCGACTTTGCGTGCGCAGGACAGGTTCGCCAGTAACCCTCCACCGCCGCAGCCGAAGTCAAGCACGGTATCGGACGGTTTGATCAAATCCCGAAACTTGTGCGCGTTGATTTTGCCTGCGAACAGCGCACCGCCATCCTGCCACGAAAAGTATTCCTTGCCCTTGTCACCAAGGTAGTGGTCAGACGCGCCGTATTCTGGCCTGCCTGTCTCAGACACTGAGTCCTCCGGACTTCGCCATGATATGCGACGACGCCAGCTCAAATCAGTCAGGTCATCAGCGTGATAATGACTTGGTGTCCTTCGAACCCGTGCAGGATCTCGCTTCAGCAGTCGCTTGGGCCCATCCCCTCGTCCGCGACTGGTTCGTCGCCCGCTTCGGCACGCCGACCGAACCGCAAGTCGAGGGCTGGCCGTCGATCCTCGCCGGCCACAGCACGCTGATCTCCGCGCCGACCGGCTCGGGCAAGACGCTGACCGCCTTTCTCGCGTGCATCGATCGGCTCGTTCGCCAGGCGGTCGACGGCACGCTTACCGACCGCACCGAGGTCGTCTACGTGTCGCCGCTGAAGGCGCTCGGCAACGACATCCAGAAGAACCTCGACGGGCCGCTCGCCGAGCTGGCCGCGCTGGCGCGCGAGCGCGGCGTCGCGATGCAGCAGATCCGCACCGCGGTGCGCACCGGCGACACGCTCGCGCGCGAACGGCAGGCGATGCTCAAGCAGCCGCCGCACATCCTGGTGACGACGCCGGAGTCGCTCTACATCCTGCTGACCGCCGAGCGCAGCCGCGAGATGCTACGACACGTCTCGACGGTCATCGTCGACGAAATCCACGCCGTCGCCGACGACAAGCGAGGCTCGCATCTGGCACTGTCGCTCGAGCGGCTCGAGCAGCTCGCTACTGGCGCGATCACTCGCATCGGTCTGTCGGCGACGCAGAAGCCGATCGAGGTGGTCGCCGAGTTCCTGACCGGCGCCGGCCGGCCGCTGCCGACCATCGTGCAGATCGCGCCTCGTCGGGAGCTCGATCTGGCCGTCGTCGTTCCGGGCAGCGAACTGGGTCCGGTGGCATCGAACGAGATGTGGGCGGAGATCTACGGCCGGATCGCCGCGCTCGTTCAGGAGCACCGTTCGACGATTGTCTTCGTCAACACCCGCCGTCTGGCGGAGCGCTGCTGCCATCATCTGGCGTCGCGACTTGGCGAGGCCGCCGTTGCTGCGCATCACGGCAGCCTGTCGCGCAAGATCCGGCTCGACGCCGAGCGCCGCCTGAAAGCTGGCGAACTGCGCGCGATCGTCGCGACGGCGTCGCTGGAACTCGGCATCGACGTCGGCACGGTGGATCTCGTCTGCCAGATCGGATCCCCGCGCGCGATTGCGGTGGCGACCCAGCGCATCGGCCGGGCCGGACACTGGCGCGGCGCGGTGCCGAAGGGCCGGCTGTTCGTTACCACGCGCGATGAGTTGCTCGAATGCGCCGCGCTCGTGCGCGCGATTCGCGCCGGCGATCTCGACCGGCTGATCGTCCCCGAGCAGCCGCTCGACATCCTCGCGCAGCAGATCGTGGCGATGATCGCCGCGGAGGAGTGGCGCGAGGACGATCTCTTCGGGACCGTCCGGCGCGCGTATCCGTATCGAAATCTCTCGCGCGCCGAGTTCGACGAGATCATCGAGATGCTGTCGCAAGGCATCGCGGCGCGTCGGGGACGTTACGGCGCTTACCTGCATCGCGACGCAGTCAACGGCGTCGTCCGCGGCCGGCGCGGCGCGCGGCTGACGGCGATCACCAGCGGCGGCGCGATTCCGGAGACCGGACTCTACACCGTCGTCTGCGAGCCTGAAGGTAACGTCGTCGGCACCGTCGACGAGGACTTCGCAGTCGAGAGCATGGCGGGAGACGTCATCCTGCTGGGCAACACGTCATGGCGCGTTCGACGCGTGCTGACGGGCAAAGTGATGGTCGAAGACGCGCACGGCGCAGCACCAACCGTGCCCTTCTGGCGGGGCGAGGCGCCGGCGCGGACGATCGAGCTGTCGAAGCACGTCGCCGAGCTGCGGTCAGCGATCGACGCGCGGACGCCCGAGGTCGACTGGCTGACGCAGGAATGCGGCCTCGATCGCGCCGGCGCCGAGCAGGCGGTCGAATACGTCGCGCTCGGCAAGGCCGTGCTGCGCGCGGTGCCGACGCAGACCACCGTCATCGCGGAGCGTTTCTTCGACGAGGGCGGTGGCATGCAGCTCGTCATCCACGCGCCGTTCGGCGGCCGCATCAACAAAGCGTGGGGCCTGGCGCTGCGCAAGAAATTCTGCCGGTCGTTCAACTTCGAACTTCAAGCGGCGGCGACCGACGATGGCATCAACATCTCGCTGGCGGAACAGCACAGCTTTCCGCTTGCCGATGTCTTTCATTTTCTGAAACCGGCGACGGCGCGGGAGACGCTCGAGCAGGCTTCGCTGCCCTCGCCGATCTTTGACACGCGCTGGCGGTGGGATGCCGGCCGCGCGCTGGCATTGCTCCGTTTCCGCGGCGGGAAGAAGGTGCCGATTCACCTGCAGCGTCTTCAATCGGACGATCTGCTCGCGTCGGTGTTCCCTGACGTCGCTGCGTGTCCGGAGAATCTCGTCGGCGAACTCGAGATCCCGAATCATCCGCTCGTGCGCGAGGTGATGAAGGACGTCCTCACCGAGGCAATGGACCTCGACGGGTTGATCGAGGTCTTGTCAGGCCTGCAAACCGGGCGGATTCAATATCTTGCGGTCGACACCCCCGTCCCCAGCGTGTTTTCGCACGAAATCCTCAACGCCAATCCGTTCGCCTATCTGGACGACGCGCCGCTGGAAGAGCGGCGGGCGCGGGCGGTCGAGATGAGGCGGGTGCTGCCCGAGGCGGTGTTGTCGGAGGTCGGACGGCTGGATCCAGCGGCGATTGCCGAAGTCCAGCGGCAGGCATGGCCGGACGTTCGCGACGCCGACGACCTGCACGACGCGCTGCTGACGCTGGTCGCCTTCCCGATCGTCCCGCAGCCAACGGGAGGGCCATTGGACCCCTGGGGGGACGGTCCAATGGCCCCCAGCTCACTGTCGGAGCGTACCGCGAAGGCGGCCGCCGCGTGGAGTTCCCACTTCGACACCCTCGTCGGCGCCCGCCGCGCGGTCCGGGCGACCGCCGACGGGCGTGGCTACTGGGTCGCTTCGGAGCGCGTCGCGGCGTTTTCGCAGGTGTTCCCGGGCGCGCGGTTTGATCCCGCGCCACCGATCTTGCCCGGTCAGCCTCCGGCGGAGATCGACGCCCGCCTTGATCTTGCTCAAGGGTGGCTCAGCCACTCAGGCCCGGCTACCGCCGCGGAGCTCGGCCAGCTGCTCGGCGTCGAGGTCGATCGCGTCGACGAGGTCATTCTGCGTCTCGAGGCGCGCGGTTGGGCGCTCCGCGGCATCTTCTCGTCGCCGGAATCGATTGCCGCGCGCGGCGGCACGATCGAGTGGTGCGAGCGCCGCCTGCTGGCGCGCATCCATCGCGTCACCGTCGGCGCGCTGCGGCGGGAAATCGCGCCGGTGTCGACCGCTGACTTCATGCGCTGGCTGCTCGAGTGGCAGCACGTCGCGCCGGGAACGGCCGTCAGCGGCGAACGCGGCACGCTCGAGGTCTTACAGCAGCTGCAGGGCTTCGAGGCGCCGGCCTCGGCGTGGGAGAGCGAGATCCTGCCCCGTCGCATCGCCGGCTACGATCCGTCGGAACTCGATCGGCTCAGCCTCGGTGGCGACGTCGGCTGGGGCCGGCTGTCGCCGCATCCGGCGACCGTCGATCCCGAAATCGGTCCGGGTCCGCGCCGGACGACGCCGACGGGCGCGGCTCCGATCACGTTCTTCATTCGCGAGGACGCCGACTGGATGCCGGCGCGACGCGACGCCGAGTCCTCGCGCGCCGCCGCCGGCCTCGGCGCGAACGCGCGCGCGGTGCGCGCCTGGCTCGAGCAACGAGGCGCGTCATTCTTCACCGACATCGCCCGCGGTACGACGTTTTCGAAGCCTGATGCCGAGTCGGCATTGTGGGAACTCGTCGCCGCCGGCGTCGTCACCGCCGATGGCTTCGACAACCTGCGTGCGTTGATCGGGCAACGCCGCGGCAATGGCCGCGCGCGCCCACGCCCGAGCGCCGGCCGCTGGTCGCTGCTGCATGGCGCGATCGACAGCGATCGCGCCAAGTCGATCGAATCCGCGTGCTGGATGCTGCTCCGCCGCTACGGCGTCGTGTTTCGCGAGCTGCTGGCGCGCGAATCGAACATTCCGGTGTGGCGCGATCTGCTGATCACGTTCCGCCGGCTCGAAGATCGCGGCGAGATCCGCGGCGGCCGGTTCGTCAGCGGCAGCCTGGTCGGCGAGCAATTCGCGCTGCCGATCGCGGTCGACTCACTGCGCGCGCTTCGTCATCGTCCGCCGACGGGTGGGACCGTGATCGTGTCGGCGGCGGATCCGCTGAATCTGGCGGGGATTCTCGTGCCCGGTGAGCGGGTCGCGGCAAATTCGGGTCGGCTCGTCGGATTCAGGGACGGCGCCGCAGTCGAGATCGATGATCGTCGCGTCGTCGCCGTCTCGTAACCCTACCCCGCCGCCACCGGCTTAGACCGATACGCAAGCCAGGCAACAACACACAGCGCGGCCGCAGCCGTCATGACCTCGGTCCAGATCGTCACGTTCATCCCGGCAGTGTGAGCGGAAATCGGCGCGCGGGTGTAGTGGAGAAGGCCATAGAAGCCGACCGCGGCGTAGACGGCGAGTGAGCCCAGACCGATCATCCTGTAACCGCGGCGTAGGCAAGCGTAGCCGCTCAGGCCGACGAGGCTGAGGACGAGCCACGTCCCGTACACCGACGCCTCGGTGATCCACTGCGGCAGACTGGGATAATCGGCGACGTAGGTCGCGTTGTGCCAGAAGTGCAGCAGGCTCGCTGCGCCGATTACTCGTTCTACGCCCGCGCGCGTGCGGCTTCCAGCAATTCCCGGTGCTCGGCCGCAAACAGCTCGATGTAACCGCAGTTGCCGCACACCCGCGCCGTGACGTTGCTGTAGACCGTGCCCTTGAAGACCAGGTTCCCTGGTTTCTGGTAGACGGTCACAGAGAGATCGTTTTTCGAATGATGATCGCCCCGATCGACGACCCGAACGTCGTCGACTACTTCGTTCGACTGACATTTCGGGCAGGCCATGCTCATCCTCCGCTCAGCTCTTCAGCGCCGCGACCATCGCCGGGACGATCTCGAACAGATCCCCGACGATCCCGTAGTCGGCGATCTCGAAGATCGGCGCGTCGGCGTCCTTGTTGATCGCGACGATCGTCCGCGCGCCCTTCATGCCGACGACGTGCTGGATCGCCCCGGAGATGCCGAGCGCGACGTAGAGCTTCGGAGCGACCGTCTGGCCGGAGCTGCCGATCTGGCGCTCCATCGGCAGCCAGCCGGCGTCGCAGATCGGGCGCGACGCGGCGACCTCGGCGCCGAGCGCCTCGGCCAGCTGCTGCGCGATCTGAATGTGCTCCTGGCCCTTGATGCCGCGGCCGACCGAGACGATGCGCTCGGCCTGCGAGAGATCGACGGCCTGCTTGGCCTCGCGAAACGGCTCTTCGGCCTTCTGGCGGATCTGCGACGCGTCGACGGTCGCGGCGGCATTGCGCACCGGCGCACTGCCCTTCTTCACCGCGTCGGCGCGAAACGCGCCGATCTGAAACGTCGCGAAGTGCGGCGCCGGCCCGTCGAGGACGACGTCGGCGGCGACCTTGCCCTGAAACATCGGCCGCGTGAACGCAAACGCGGCGCCCTGCCCTGAGCCTGTCGAAGGGCTGGCCTTCACCGCCGTGCAGTCGGTAATCATCGCCCGATCGAGGCGCGCCGCGAGGCGCGGCGCGAAGTCGCGCGTTTGATACGTGTGCGGCAGGATGACGTGCGCCGGCGACTCGGCGCCGACGAAGGCCGCGAACGCTTGCACGAATCCGTCGGCGGTGTAGGCGCCGAGCGCCTCGTGGCCAAGGGCGACGACTTCCTTGACGTCGGCGGCCGCGAGTTCCTTCGCCGCGGCGCCCGCGTCGGCGTCGCTGCCGGCGACGACGACCTTGACGTCACCACCCATCTGCTGCGCCGCCGCGATCGCTTCCCACGACGCGCGGTTGAGCTTGCCGTGCTGTTGTTCCGCGATGACCAGGATCATCAGATCGCCCTCGCTTCGTCGCGGAGCAGCTTGACCAGCTCCCTGGCGGCCTCAGCCGGCGTGCCCTGCACGAGCTTCGTCTGCTTCGCCTTCGACGGCACGTAGATCGACGTAATCCGCTGGCGCAGCGCCGCCGGCGCCGCCGCCGGCACGTTGCGAATCTCTTTCTTCTTCGCCGCCATGATGCCCTTGAGCGTCGCGTAGCGCAGCGTGTTGATGCCGCTCTGGATCGTCAGCACCGCCGGCAGCGGCATCGTCACCCACTGGAACCAGCCGCCTTCGAGCTCGCGCTTCACCCTGAGCGGCGCGCCGTCCGCGCCAGTCGAAGGGTTCACTTGCACGTCCATGATGATCGTCGAGTGCGCGACACCGAGTTTCTCGGCGAGCACGACACCCACTTGAGCGAAACCCTGATCGTCCGACTGGAGTCCGGTCAGCACGAGATCGGGATTCTCCGGCTTGATCGCCGCCGCGAGCGCATCGGCGGCGACAAACGCGTCGGCCTGCGCGAGGTGCTCACCGTCGACGTGAATGGCGCGGTCGGCACCGCGCGCCAGCGCCTCGCGAATCACCTGCGTCACCCGCGCCGGCCCGGCCGAGACGACGATGACCTCGCCGCCGTGCTTCTCCTTGAGGCGCAGCGCTTCTTCGAGCGCGTAGGCGTCGGGCTCGTTGAGCTCCCAGCTGGCGTCCTGATCGCGGACCCAGGTCTTCGCGTCGTTGACGCGCACCTGCCACTCGCGGGTCACGACTTGCTTGATGCAAACGACGATTTTCATGGTCTTGGGTCTTCAGTCTTGGGCCTTGGGCCCTGGCCCTGGGGCCTACTCGTATCTCTTCAACAGCAACGTGCCATTCGTCCCGCCGAACCCGAACGAATTCGACAGCGCGTAGTCGATCTTCATCGCGCGCTTCACCTTCGGCACGTAATCGAGATCGCACCTGGGATCGGGCTCGTCGAGGTTGACGGTCGGCGGCGCGACCTGCTGATGGACGGCCAGCGCGGTGATGCCGGCCTCGAGGCCGCCGGCGGCGCCGAGCAGATGCCCGGTCATCGACTTGGTCGACGACATCGCCAGCTTGTAGGCGTGCTCGCCGAACGTCGTCTTGACCGCGAGCGTCTCGGTCGGGTCGTTGATCGGCGTCGAGGTGCCGTGCGCGTTGATGTAGTCGACCTGCTCCGGCCTGATGCCGGCCTTCTTGAGCGCCATGCGCATCGAGCGAACGGCGCCGTTGGCGTCTTCGGGCTGCGCGGTGAGGTGATAGGCGTCGCCCGACAGGCCGTAGCCGACGATCTCGGCGTAAATGCGGGCGCCGCGGCGCTTCGCGCCTTCGAGTTCTTCGAGAATCAGGATGCCCGCGCCTTCGCCGACGACGAATCCGTCGCGATCCTTGTCGAACGGCCGGCTGGCGCGCAGCGGCTCGTCGTTGCGCGTCGACAACGCCCGCATCGACGCGAAGCCGCCGACGCCCATCGGCGTGATCGACGCTTCCGATCCGCCGGCGATCATGATGTCGGCGTCGCCGCGGCGGATGATCTCGAACGACTCGCCGATCGAGTGCGCCGAGGCCGTGCACGCGGTGCAGGTCGCGAGGTTGGGCCCGCGGGCGCCGAAACGAATCGACACCTGTCCGGCGGCGAGGTTGATGATCGACGCGGGGATGAAAAACGGCGAGATCCGGCGCGGGCCGCCGTTGATGAGCTCGAGATGCTCGCGCTCGATGGTGCTGAACCCGCCGATGCCCGAGGCAATGAACACCCCGGTCTGGTCGGCGATCTCCGGCGTGACCTCCAGGTTCGCGTCCTTGACGGCAAATTCCGCCGCCGCCACCGCGAACTGGATGAAGACGTCCATCTTCTTGACGTCCTTCTTGTCGAAGTACTGCAGCGGGTCGAACCCCTTCACTTCACCCGCGATGCGCGCCGAAAACGCCGACGCGTCGAAGTGCGTGATCGGCCCAATCCCGCTGTGGCCGGCGAGAAGCGCCTGCCAGCTCGCCTCGGTGCCGAGGCCGACCGACGACAACAGTCCGACGCCGGTGACGACTACCCGCCTGCTCAAATCGCCTCCGGCCTTACTTCTTCTTCGCGTGGCCCTCGATGTACTCGATGGCTTCCTTCACGCGCGTGATCTTCTCGGCGTCCTCGTCGGGAATCTCGATGCCGAATTCCTCTTCGAAGGCCATTACGAGCTCGACGGTGTCGAGCGAGTCGGCGCCGAGGTCATCGACGAACGACGCATCCGGCGTCACTTCTTCTTCATCGACACCCAGCTGCTCGACGATGATTTTCTTGACTTGATCCGCAACGGCCATTCAGTCCTCCACTTGTCCTCCGTAGCCCCGCCGCAGGCGAGGGCGAAGGAGGACAGAACGTTTGCCCACCGAAGCTCCGCGTCAGCGGAGCGAAGGCGGGCTACATGTACATCCCGCCGTTGACGGCGAGCACGTGCCCCGTAATATACGATGCCTCGTCCGAGGCCAGAAACGCTACTGCCGAAGCCACCTCGTCGGGCGACCCGAGCCGCTTCAGCGGGATTTTCGACGCCCAATCGTCCTGGGCGCCGTCCGAGATGGCTTTCGTCATGTCCGTGTCGATCAATCCGGGCGCGACGGCGTTCACGGTGACGTTGCGCGACGCCACTTCCTGCGCCAGCGCCTTGGTGAAACCGATCAGCCCGGCTTTCGAGGCCGCGTAGTTGGCTTGTCCGGCATTGCCCGACTGGCCGACCACGGAGGTGATGTTGATGATGCGGCCGGCGCGCTGCTTGATCATCGGTTTGAGCGCGGCCTGCGCGGCGACGAATGCCGCGGTCAGATTGGTCGCGAGCACGGCGTCCCAGTCGTCGCGCTTCATCCGCAGCATCAACTGATCGCGGGTGATGCCGGCGTTGTTGACGAGGATGTCCAGCCGGCCGTGGCGCTCGACGATCGCCGCCACCGCGGCGGTGACTGCGGCCGCGTCGGTGACATCGAGCGTCAGGACGTCGGCGATGCCGCCGGCGGCGCGAATCGCCTCGACGGTCGGCGCCGCGTGCTCGCCCCGGGCGGCGGCGACGACGATCGCGCCGCGCGCCGCGAGCATTTTCGCGATGGCGGCGCCGATCCCGCGGGACGCACCGGTAACGAGCGCTACTCTTCCGGCCAATTGGGTCATTCGAACCTATCTAGTTCAACACAGGACGGGCGGGCGCGTCCATCCAGCCGTCCATGGGCGATAGCCGATCGGGCCATCGGGCCATGGCAGAGCATGGGCGATCGCGCGATCGGGAGAAGGACGAGATGAGTCCAGGCCCGCTGTCTGAGGACGGCCTTCGCTCGTTCGCGCGATCGCCCGATGCTCTGCCATGGCCCGATCGCTCGATCGGCTATCGCCCATGGGAGAGCGCCTCGCGCATGCGCTCGACCAGCCGCGCTTCGGCCAGTCGAGCGGCCGCGGCAATGGCGCTCTCGACTGCCTGCGGCGACGAGCGGCCGTGGCCGATCAACATCAGCCCGTTGACGCCCAGCAGCGGCGCGGCGCCGTAACTCGCGTAATCGACGCGCTGTTTGAAACGCTGAAAGGCGCGACGCGTCAGCAAACTGCCGATTTGCGTCACCAGCGCCGCGTCGAGTTCCTCGCGCAGCATGTGGCCGAGCGTCTCGACCAGCCCCTCGCCGACCTTCAGCGCGACATTCCCCGTAAACCCGTCGCAGACGATGACGTCGGCGCGGCCGGTGAACAGTTCGCGGCCCTCGATGTTGCCGATGAAGTGCAGCGGCGCTTTCGCGAGCCCGGCGTGCGCTTCTTTGATCAGGTCGTTGCCCTTGCCGGCTTCTTCGCCAATCGAGAGCAGCCCGACGCGTGGCTGTTCGATGCCGAGCGAGACGCGCGCATACGCGTCCCCCATGACGCCGAACTGCACCAGGTGTTCCGGTCTGCACTCCAGATTGGCGCCTGCGTCGAGCAGCACCGCCGCGCCGGCCTGCGTCGGCATCGTGACCGCGAGCGCGGGGCGTTCGACCCCTGGAAGTACGCCAAACGCCGCGTGGGCGGCAAGAAAGGCGGCGCCGGTGTGGCCGGCGCTCACGACCGCGTCAGCCTCGCCGCGCTTGACGAGCTCGGCGGCGACGCGAATCGACGCCCGCGGCTTGCGCCGAATCGCCTGCAGCGGCGACTCGTCCATCCCGATCACGTCAGGCGCGTCGATGATGGTGATCCGATCGAGGTTGGCGTCCGGGTGCCGCGCCAGTTCGGCGCGGACCGCTTCTTCCGCACCGACCAGCATGACCGTCACGCCGGGCCGGCGCGCCGCCAGCACGGCGCCGTCGACGACCGCGCCGGGCGCGCGATCGCCGCCCATCGCGTCGATAGCGATTCTCAAGGAATTACGCAGTTACTCTTCCGCGACCGCCCGTACCTGTCTGCCGCGGTAGTAGCCGCAGTTCTTGCAGACCGTGTGCGGAAGCTTCGGCTCATGGCACTGGCTGCATTCCTGCGTGCCGATGGGCTTGAGCGCGTCGTGGGTCCGGCGCTTGGCGGTACGGGTCTTCGAGTGGCGTCGCTTTGGATTGGGCATCGTCGTCAGTCTCTCTTGAACTGTTTCAGAACTTCGAGGCGCGGATCCACCCACGCCACTTCGCACGTGCACGTCTCGCGGTTGCGGTTGATGCCGCACACCGGGCAGAGGCCGCGGCAATCCTCGCGGCACAACGGCTTCATCGGCAACGCGAGATAAAACTGCTCGCGCATGAGCTCGCCGAGGTCGATCTCGTCGTCCTTGTAGAACGTCACGCCGACGTCGTCGGCCTGAATCTCCTGCTCTTCGCCGTCGGCGACCGGGACCGCCGTGCCGGCGGCGAGATAGAGCAAGTCGAAGGTCGCATCGACCGGAACCGCGAACGGTTCGAGACAGCGACTGCAGTCGCACTCGAGCGTCGTCTTCACGGTGCCGACGAGCCGGACCTTGTTCGCGTCCTTGCGAACGTCGGTCGCCAGCACTACCGGCGCGACGATCCGGAATTCATCGTCCTTGGTCAGCCCGAACGCCGCCGGATCGTAGGTCTTGTCGACCCGCTGTTCTCCGGCTTTGAACCGGCTTAAGTCCAAACGCATGACTACTTTGCCAAGGCCAACCGGGCCCAGGCAAACAGACATTCTAGCAGAACATGGGCGATAGCTGATCGGGCCATCGGGCGATGGCAGGGCAGGGGCGATCGCCCGATCGGGCGAAGGACCAGACGACTCCAGGCGCCTTTCGCAGGACGACCTTCGCCCGATCGCGCGATTGCCCCTGCTCTGCCATCGCCCGATCACCCGATCGGCGATCGCCCATGACGTCAAACACTCCAGGATCTAGGGACGAAGAGCTCCTGAAAGAGGCTGACCGCGTACCGGTCGGTCATCCCAGCCAGGAAGTCCTTGGTCGCCACGTCCAGCCCTTCCGCCTCGAGCGTGGTCCGGTCCACGTAGATCTCCGGGCGCAGGCGAACCCGCTCCCACAGCCCGCCGAGGATGCCGGTCGCCTTCTCGAACTCCGAGGTCGCCCTGGGGTTCTCGTAAACGGCTTCGAACAGATAGCTCCGCAGCGCCAGGGTGGCGTTGAGAATCTCGTCGCTCATCCAGACTTCAGTCAGGTCGCGTTCGAGCGTGCGCAGCACCACGTCGGTGACCATGGTGTTGATGCGCTGCGAGGAAGTCGTGCCGAGCAGCGCGATGGCATCGGCCGGTAGTTCGGCCTCGGCCAGCACTCCGGCGCGGACGGCGTCGTCGATGTCGTGATTGACGTAGGCGATGATGTCGGCGACGCGCGCGATCTGCCCTTCGACCGTGCTGGCGCGGTGATCCTTCGGCGCGCCCACCGGCATGCCGTGCTTGCCCTTGGAGTGCCGCGCGATGCCGTCGCGCACTTCCCAGGTGAGATTCAGCCCCTGCCGGCCATTCTCGAGCACATCGACGATGCGCAAGCTCTGCTCGTAGTGGCTGAAGCCGCCGGGGACGAGACGATCGATTACCCGCTCGCCGGCGTGGCCAAACGGCGGATGCCCGAGGTCGTGGCCGAGAGCGATCGCCTCGGTCAGTTCCTCGTGCAGCCGCAGGACCTTGGCGATGCTGCGCGCGATCTGCGACACCTCGAGGGTGTGCGTCAGCCGCGTCCGGTAATGGTCGCCTGTCGGCGCCAGGAAGACCTGCGTCTTGTGCTTGAGCCGGCGAAATGCCTTCGAGTGGATCACGCGATCGCGGTCGCGCTGGAATACCGGCCGGATCGGGTCCTCGGGCTCGGGCCGAAGACGGCCGCGGCTGGCGCCGCTCTTCGACGCCTGGGGCGCCAGAAACTCCAGCTCGCGCGCTTCGAGCTGTTCTCGAATGGTCATCTCGACATGATAGCTGGCAGGAAGCTCGTCCCGTGCGCCAGCGGGGCGACACCGAAGTGACTGGCCAGCGTCTGGCCGAGATCAGCGAAGGTGGCGCGCGTGCCGAGATCAACGCCGGCGCGAACGCGGGCGCCGGCAACGAGCACGGGCACGTGCTCGCGCGAATGATCCGTGGACGGGGTGGTCGGGTCGTTGCCGTGATCGGCCGTGACCACGAGGACATCGTCAGGCCGGAGCGCGTCGAGCACCTCCGCAAGCCGCCGGTCGAAGCGCTCCAGATTCGCGGCGTAGCCGGCAACGTCGTTGCGATGGCCGAACTGCGAGTCGAAGTCGACGAGGTTGATCATGATCAACCCGCGCTCGAGCGCCGCCATCTCCTCGAGGACGACGTCCATGCCGTGGTCGTCCGAGGTCGTGTGGATCGCCCGGGTGATTCCGCGTCCGGCAAAGAGGTCTTCGATCTTGCCAATCGCCACGACCGGCCAGTCGGCGGCCTTCAGCGTGTCGAGCAGGGTCGCGTGCACGGGCTCGAGGGCGAAGTCGCGGCGGTTCGAGGTCCGCGTGAATTGTCCGGGCGCGCCGACGAACGGCCGCGCGATGACGCGGCCGACACCAAGCCCGCGCCCGACGAGATCGAATGCAATGTGGCAGATGCGGTACTGCTCGTCGATCGGGATCACCGCCTCATGCGCGGCGATCTGAAAGACGCTGTCGGCCGAGGTGTAGACGATCGGCGCGCCAGTCCGCAGGTGCTCGGGCCCGAGCGCGTCGATGATCGCGGTGCCGGAGGCAACGGTGTTGCCGATCGTCTTGCGGCCGATGCGACGCTCGAACTCGGCGATGAGGTCCGGCGCGAAGCCGTGCGGGAACGTCGGAAACGGCTGGTCGAGGACGATTCCCGCCATTTCCCAGTGTCCCGTGACCGAGTCCTTCCCTGCCGACTTCTCCGCCATCCTGCCAAATGCGCCGCGCGCCGGCGGTGTCGGCGCGCCGATCGCGACGACATTGGCGAAGCCAAGCGAGCGCAACGTCGGCACGCGCAACGCGATCGCGCGAGCGATGTTGGCGACGGTATTGCTGCCCTCGTCGCCGTAGGCGGCGGCGTCCGGCAGCTCGCCGACGCCAACCGAGTCCATCACGATGAGAATCACGCGCTGCATAAAGGAGGTCGGGTGACGTTTAT
>DASUGM010000138.1:0-31157 GCA_036274055.1 Vicinamibacterales bacterium
CGTCGATCCGGTCGCCGTTGACGAAGGTGCCGTTGGTGCTCTGGAGATCGCGGACCGCATAGCGGCCGTCGACCGCGACGATGGCCGCGTGCTCTTTCGAAACCTTGCTCGAGTAGATGGTGTGTCCCGCGGTCTCGGACCGGCCGAGGACGAAGGGCAGCGCGAGAAGGGGCACGCGCTGCATGGGTCCGCCCATCTCGGCGAAATGTTCGAGATAGGGCCGAAGGGCGCCGTCGGCGGACCGCTCCGGTGGCAAAGTCGGGTCCATGATCGCTGTCGGTCGTCTCGGCTATTGAGTCCGGCCTCATTAGTAGCGCGAAAGTGTCGCCTTTCATAGGACTGGTCCGGCGGGATCGTCGGCCCAGCGCCATGACGTGAAACGAGTGGTGCCACACCGCTTCTCTTTGTTGGAAACCCTTGCGAAATGCGTGCTGCGTAGAAACCCACGTCTCTCGGTGAAGCTCATGAAGAGCACGCCGCAAGCGCTTTTCACTCCGTCTCCGCAGTCCCTGCCAGCAGGAACTATCGCTCCCGCTCTTCGTATATTGTTAACGTTGTATGCCACATGAAGGTCTCGGCGAATTCGAGCAATTGGTCCTGCTCGCCGTCGTCCGCTTGTCGAACGGAAACAGCGATGTCTACGGCGTCCCGATCGTCGAGGAGATCGAAAAGCGCACGAAACGGAAGCCCGCGCGCGCGGCTGTCTACATCACGCTGCGCCGGCTCGAACGCAAGGGTCTGATCGCGTCGTGGACCAGCGAGCCCGGCGATGATCGCGGCGGCAAAGCCCGCCACTGCGTGAAGATGACCGCCGCCGGGACCAGGGCGCTCCGCGAGGCGCGGTGGGCGATGAATCAGATGTGGACCGGGCTCGATCTCGGCGCCGGAGACCGGCGGTGAGCGTGGTCCGCGCTCCTCGTCTCGCGCGCCGGCTCCTCGCGTCGGCGCTGCCGGATGACGCGCGCGAGTACGTCACCAACGAGCTCGAGGAGGTCTTTCACCAGCGCCACGCCGCCGGCGGCGGGCTGCACGCCCGCGCGTGGTACTGGCGCGAGGCGCTGTCATTCACGTTGCGCTTCGCGATCGAGCGGATCCACGAACACGCCACGCCTGACGGCGGACTGGCGCTGAATGGCACCGGTCTGCCCGGCATGCCGTCACCACCACGACGAGGGTTTATGCGACGCACGCTGGAAAGCTGGATGAGGGATTTCACCTACGCGATCCGACGGCTGCTGCGCGCGCCCGGCTTCGCGTTCGTCACCGTGCTGACGCTGGCGCTCGCCATCGGCGCCAACACCGCGATCTTCAGCGTCGTCGACGCCGTGCTGATCAACCCGCTGAGCTTCCCGAACGCGGACCGGCTGGTCCTGATTCGCGGCCTCGCGCCCGGCACCGATCTCCCGGGCGAATTCGCGCTGTCGCCGGAGTTCTACGTCTCCTATCGCGATCAGGCCGACAAGCTGGAGAGCATTGGCATGTTTGCCGGCGGACAGACGACCGTGCGCTCGCCCGAGCAAGTCGATCGCCTGTTCGTCGTGCAGATGACCTCGACGCTGTTCTCGACGCTCGGATCGAAGCCGGTGCTCGGCCGGCTGCCGATCAAGGAAGACGACGACAAAAACGCGCCGGTGATGGTGATCAGCCATCAGCTATGGCGCGACTGGTTCAAGTTCAGGCCAGACGCGATCGGCAAGCAGCTCGAGGTCTCCGGCACACGCCGGACGATCATCGGCGTGATGGCGCCGGATTTCCGGTTTCCCAACGCCAACTATTCAGCGTGGATTCGCGCCAGCATCGGCGACGAGACCAAGATCGTCGCCGGCCAGCTCAACTTCAGTCTGATCGGTCGGATGAAACCCGGCGTGCGCCCCGAAGATCTCGCCGCCCAGCTGGCGCCGATCGCGAAGCGGCTGCCGGAGCGCTGGGGCGGCGGCGGCGCACGTTATCTGCAACTGATCGAGCACCACCGGCCGGTGGTGCGACCGCTGCGTGATCAGCTGGTGGGTGAGATCGAGCGGCCGTTGTGGATTCTGCTCGGCACGGTCGGTGTCGTGCTGCTGATTGCCTGCGCGAATGTCGCCAATCTGTTCACCGTCCGCGCACAGGGTCAGCGCCGCGCGATGGCGGTGCGGCAGGCGCTTGGCGCCGGCAGAGCCACGCTGGTCCGGGCGCTGATGTCGGAGGCGATCCTGCTCGCCGTGCTGGGCGGTATCGCCGGCGTGCTGATTGCCTGGATCGGCGTGCCGATCCTGGTACGAGCGGCGCCTGAAGGTATTCCCAACCTCGACAACGTCCGTCTCAATGGCTTCGCGCTCGCGTTCACGGCCGGTCTCTCGCTGTTTGCCGCCTGCGCGTTCGGGCTGCTGCCGGCGATTCGGCTGTCGTCGCCGGTGATGGTCGACGACCTCCGGCAGGGCAGCCGCAGCGTGACGTTGGAGGGCAGATTCTCGCGCAACGGGCTGGTCGTGCTGCAGACGGCATCGGCCCTCGTCCTGCTGGTCGCTGCGGGGTTGCTCGGCCGCAGTTTCATTGCGATGAGCCGCGTCGATCCTGGCTTCAGCACGAAAGACATCTTCACGTTTCAGATGGCGCCACAGCGGCCGCAGCTCGTCGACGGTCCGACATGGGGCGCGTTTCACCGCGGGTTCATGACCCGCCTCGCCGCGATCCCGGGCGTGCAATCGGTCGGCTTCGTCAACGAGTTGCCGTTCGATGAAGGCGCGGGACGAAGCCGCTTCTACACCGATCGTTCCGGCGAGAACCCTCTCGGCGCGACGCTGATGGCGTTCACGTATTCCGGCGGCGACTACTTCAAGACGATGGACATCGACGTCGTCAAGGGACGGCTGTTCGATCAGGCCGAGGAGACCGTCGGCTCGAGTAGCGTCATCGTCAGCCGTGCCGCCGCCCAGATCCTGTGGCCGGAAGAGGATCCGATCGGGAAACGCCTGCGCAACGCCGACAGGACCAGCTGGCACAACGTCATCGGCGTGGTCGACGACGTGCGGCTACAGAATTTCCGGCAGCAGAACCCGGATCCGATGATCTACTTCCCGATGGTCGGCCCCGAGCCGCGGAGTTGGGCCGTCGGCACGCCCGCGTACGTCGTCAAGACGCCGCGGATGGACTCGATCGCCAGCGAGGTCCGTGCCGTGCTGCGCGAGTACGCGCCGGAGGCGCCGATGTACCGCGTCTTCACGATGACCCAGCTTGCCGATCGCGCGAAAGCACAGCTGCACTTCATGATGTTGCTGCTCGCGATTGCCGCCGGCCTCGCGGTCGTGCTCGGC
Organism: Vicinamibacterales bacterium; assembly: GCA_036274055.1. Lineage (GTDB taxonomy): Bacteria > Acidobacteriota > Vicinamibacteria > Vicinamibacterales > SCN-69-37 > DASUGM01. The sequence continues at coordinate 3,294 of DASUGM010000138.1, forward strand.
ACGGTCGGGATTTACGGCGTGCTGTCTTACGTCGTCTCGCGCCGGACGCGCGAGATCGCGGTGCGAATGGCGCTCGGCGCGAAAGCATCGGCGGTGCGCCGGATGGTTGTGATCCAGGGCGCCCGCGTGACGATGATTGGCGTCGCAGTTGGGATCGTCATCGCGTTGGCGGCGACGCGCGTGCTCGACACGCTGCTGTTCGGGGTCGATGCCTTCGACGCGCCGACGTTCGCGGGCATGGCCGCGCTGATGATGCTGATCGCCTTTGCCGCAAGCTACATCCCCGCCCGGCGGGCGTCGTCGGTCGATCCGTTGCAGTCGTTGACAATCGAGTAAGGACGGGGGACGGGGGTGTTTTGCGAGAGCAACCCCCGTCCCCCATCCTGCTTGACGGGGGACGGGGCTAGCTTTTTGCCAGAGCAACCCCGTCCCCCCACCTCTTAGCTTGCCAGCTCCGCCGCGAACGGATCTTCGTCCGCCGTGGGACCGTAGACCGACGGGACTGGTATGTCGAGCAGGCGCAGGTAAACCAGCAGCTGGCCGCGGTGGTGATACCAGTGGTTGAGCATGATCGCGCGCGTGAAGGCGGCGCGCGGCATCGCCATCAGCTCCTTGCCGTGGTGCATCAGTCGCCAAGTTGCGTTCATTGCCGCATCGTCGAACCTGCCAAGCCGTTGCTTCGCGTGCGCGATGCTGGCGTCGAGCGCGGGCGCCAGTTCGGCGACTGACGCGGGCTGCGGCTGCACGAACGCCGGCCGCTCGGTGAGCGCGTCCATCGCCGCCATCTCAGCGACGATGCCGGGCACGGTGGCGACGTGCAGCGCGAGCTGTCCGAGGTCCGTGATCGAGGTCGGGTGTCGTTTATGCAGTCGATGCATAAACGACACCCGACCTCCTTTTTTTAGAACAAGTAGCGAATCTGAATCTGGAACATCCGCGGCGGATCGACGTTGGCGAACGCCGGAGAGACCGCCTCCCGCCCGCCGGTGCTCACGAGTTGACCGAACGTGCTCGCCGCCTCGTTGCCGTTGCCCCAGGTGGTGATGCCGCGGGCGAGGTAGTTGCCATGGTTGAAGAGGTTGAAGCCCTCCAGACGGAGCAGCACCGCGCGGCCGCCCTTCTTGATCCGGCCTTCGACGAACATCGACACGTCCTGGAGGCCGGTGCCGCGGAACGACGATTTGCTCAAAAGCTGGCCGTCGACGACCGGACGGTCATTGTTCGAGCCGTCGCCGTTGTTGTCCACGCCCGTGGTCGCGTTGAACGGCCGCGCCGACGCCAACATCGTCACCGTGCCCGCGGTGATGTTGTAGGGCAGCTGGTATGAGAACGAGATCACCGCGCGGTGGCGCTGATCGAGGACGCTTGGTCCGCGCTCTTCCTCGCCAAGACGACTGGGCGACGATTGATTTGGCGCGATGCCGTTACCGTCGGGCTCGCTCGTGTTCGTCGACTTCGAGAGCGTGTAGCCGACCGACAGGTTCCACTTCGGGAAACCGCGGAAGCTGACCTGCGTCTGCAGGCCGTCGTAGTCGGCGACGCCGAGGTTGGTGAGCACGTTGACCTGACGCACGCCGCCGTTGACCGGCAGGATCGGCCGAGTCGCGTTGGCCTGCGCCACGGTGCGCGTCTGGCCGGCCGCAGTGCGATCGAACGCCGACGGCGCGTTGAGATCGACCGTGCGATCGAGGTCGGTCCAGTGCTGGTGCACGTAGTCGGCCGCCACGAACACGCCGCGCTTCACTTCGCGCTCGATGCCGATGGTCATGACCTGGCTGCGCGGGTTGACGAGCTCGTTCGGGTAGTTCGGCAGCGCGTCGAAGTTCAGGCCGTACCGCGCAAACTGCTCGCGGTACTCGTCGGCGCGGCCGGCGCGGATGGTGATGTCGCGCGCCGGCAGCTGCGACGGCGGCAGCGTGTTCGGATCGAAGTTCACCGGCACGCACGGAGCCTCCAGGCAGGTCGGGAAACCGAACTGCCCCGGCGTCGCCGTGTAGGTCACGAAGCCGTCGAGACCGCCGGTGAGCGCGCCGGCGACCGAGTTCGAACGGATCTGCGTGTAATACATCCCATAGCCGCCGCGCACCGACGTCCGCGCGTCGCCCCTGGGATGCCAGCCGAAGCCGACGCGCGGCGCGACGTTGCCGCGCGCGTCGGTGAGCGTCTGCACGTCGTAACGCAGGCCGGCGTCGATCGTCAGATCGCTGTTGACGCGGAAGCTGTCCTGCACGAAGAACGCGAGCAGCCACTGGCTCAGTTCATAGCTGGTGATCCCGAAGCTGATTGGCTGCTGGTAGTTCTGGACGTCGGCCAGCGTCAGCTGATCGAACGGCGCCGTCGTCGAGTTGAGGAAGTTGAACGTGCCGAGCATCGCCTGGCCCGGCTCGTTGCCGGTGCCGCCGGAGGTGTGGTGCACGATGCTCGCGCCCGAACGCACGAAGTGGTTGCCGCGCGTCCAGGACAGCGTATCCGCGAACTGGAGCTGATGGCCGAACAAATCGGACAGACGCGACTGCCCGATCGTGAAGGGCACCGAGCCGCCGCGCACGTAGGTCGTCGACAGCTCCGCGGCCTCCCATTTCGTCACCGGATCGCCGTTCAGGTACGCGATGCGCGCCTCGTTCAGCATCGTCGGGCTGAGCACCATGGTGTGGTTCGCCTGCAGCGTCCACGCCGCGCGCGAGTACTTGCGCGCCACGCTCGGCGCGTTGGTGCCGCCGACGGCGTCCTGCGGGTTGTCGTCATAGAACGTGTCGCTGTTCAGGCGCACCATCAGCGTCTGCGACGGCGTCAGCTTGTGGTCGACGCGGCCGTTGAACAACGTCTGACGGTAATGGCCGACCCACTCGAGATTGCCGTCGGCCGGCAGCACGAACGACGGCAGTGTCGGCGACAGCAACGCGGTGCGATCCTGCCGCGTGTGATCGACGGTGGCGAAGTAAAACGTCTTGTCCGCCTTGAACGCGCCGCCGACCGTGCCGGAGTACTGATTCAGCTTGTCGGGGATGTCGACCGGCAACACATGCTGCAACGTCGACGGCGTGACGCAACTGGCGACCGTCGACGGGCAGAAACCATCCGTCGAGAAGTCCTCTGACTGCCACGAGCCCGGCCTGTTCATGTAGAGACCTTCGCCGTGCAAGGCGTTGGTGCCCGCCTTGGTGACGATGTTCAGCGCCGGACCCGAGGTCCAGCCGAACTCCGACGAAAACGCGTTCGAGAGCACCTGCATTTCCTGCACCGCGCCGATTGGCACGGTGGCGATCGCGGTCTGGCGTCCCCAGCCTTCGTCGTTGTTCATGCCGTCGAGCGTCACCGTCGTCTGGCGCCGGCCGCCGGCGCCGGTGACGAAATAGGTCGCGTTGACGAACAGGTCGCCGGTGCCCTTTGCCGATCGGAACGACGCGCTCAGCAGCGGCACCGACGTGATCTTGCGGCCCAGGATCGGCGTCTCATCGATCACCGCCGCGGGTAACCGGGTGCCGATCTGCGCGTCGGCGCGGGTGCCGCTGGTCGTGCCGTATACGGTGACCTCGCTCTTGCCGCCGCTGGCGACGAGCTTCACGCGCACGGTCGCGATCTCGCCCGCGCGCAGAGTCAGGCCGGTGACGTCATCGGCCGTGAAACCCTGCTTAGCGACGCTGATCTTGTACTCACCGGTGAGCGGCAGCGCCGCGACCGTCGCCGAGCCTTCCGCGCCGGAGACGGCTTCACGGACCGCACTGGTCGCGGTATTGGTGACCGTCACTTTCGCGTCCTTGACGACGCCGCCGCTCTGATCGACGACGACGACGATCAGCGACCCGGTGTTAGGCGATTGCGCCGCGGCAGGAAGCGCCGCGGCAAGAAGGATCAAGACGAGAGCGAGCAATCTGGTACGCATATTGAGACAGGTCCTCGAATAAACAACTGAGTAGAGCTGAGAGATGAGCACTGAGTGAAGTGCACTTGCCAAGAGCGATTCACAGGGAGAAGCACGAGAAAACCATGAGAAAACCAGGGAGAGTCTTTCTTGAAGAACCTCTCGTGATTTTCCTCTTGCTCTTCTCTTTCTTCTCCCTGTGAATCGCTCTTGGCAGATGCTGTTCCCTCAGTGCTCAGCGCGCATCACTTGGAGCTGACCTCGTAGTCCTTGAAATTGCTGATGCTGTCGGTCTTCGACCACAGCCCGACCTTGCCCGAAATCGGCTCGGTCCAGGTGTGCTCGAGAACGAGCTTGCCGTCCAGGTAACCCTTGATGTCCGCGCCGGCGACGGTGACCTTGAGCTCGTGCCACTCGCCGGCCGGGATCTCCATGCGCTCGCCGCGCTTGACCATCGAGCGCACACCGTCGTGAAACACCCACAGGCGAACGTCGCGGTCCTTGCCGTTGTGGCGGATCGCCAGGTAGTCGCCGTTGACCTTGCCGTTGAAGAGGATGCCGCTGCAGGAGTCGAGCGTGCCGCCGACGGTCTTGAACTTGGTCGTGATCGTGCCGCCGGTGAAGGTGTCGACGCTCTTGAGATAGGCGACCGGGTAGTAGGCGAACGCTTTGACTTTGTCGAGGAAGGCTTCGTGCTCGGCGCCGTAGATGGCGCGCGCGTTTTCGGCGAGGCTGCGTGCCGGCTGGCTCTTGAGGTCGGCTTTCCACTGCGTGCCGTCGACCTGGATCGCCTTGTCGGGGCCGTCCTGGACGACCACCCATCCGCCGACCATCGGCAGGAACGTCGTCGGCTCGGCGCCGACCTTTTCCCTGCTGAGATCGACTTTGACGTCGGCGGCGCGCAGCGACGCCAGCGCGACCAGCGCCGTCAGGGCGACGGCCGCGATACGGATACGGGACTTCATATCGGTCTCCTCTTCCTGTTGAAAAACCCGGCGCTCAGAGCAGCGACGGGCCAGATGATGTAGAACAGCCACGCAGCGCCAACCGGCTGCGCGACCAGGGGATGGCCGGCGAACGAGTCTTCCTCGCCGTCGGCAAGCGCCGGCGCGCCGGAAAGTTCGATGATGGTGTTGACGATGATCGGCTCGGCGGTCGAGCGCTCCATCACGCGCTTGTCGCCGAGCGCGTACCAGATCTCGCCGTAGCCGGTGCCTTGCGGCTCGAACAGTCCGGTCGCCGTCGACGACGTGTAGACGATGTCGACGTCCTTCATCGTCCGACGCAGTTTGGCGAAGGCGCCATGTTCGAGATCGAAGCGGCGAGGATCCTCGGGCGCGAGCCGGGCATTGATCCGCAGCGGCGCCGAGATCGCCTCGAGCGCCGCCCCTTCGCGTTCGGTGAAGGAGTTGCGCCGGTTCTCCGAGACGTCGAGATCGCCGGGAATCATCGCGCCGCCAAAGGCAGCCGCGGCCGTCAAGGCGCCGGCCATCACGGAAAGCACGACGCGGCGCCGGGCCGGCTGGCCGATGCGCAGCCAGATCGCGGCGATCGTCAACCCGCCGAGGGTGATCGCCGAGACCACGAGAACCGCGCTGATGCGGAACAGCCCGTGCTCGAACCCGCGCAGCATCGCCGTCGGCATGTACGACGCCAGCGCTTCCCACCAGCCGCCGCGTCCGAGCGAGATGAACTCATACGCCCAGGTGCCGACGGTGACGCCGAGCGCAACGATCGCCGCGGTCGCCGGGTGCTCGGTCGTCGCCGCGGCTGCGACCGCAATCGCGATCGTCAGCGCTGCATGGAGCGCATGGCCGAGCGACAGATTGACGAGTTCGGGCAGCGACGTCGCGCCGCCGTAGCTCGTCCACAGCGCGCAGGCAAGCACGCCGGCGAGGCTGGCGATCAGGCAGCCGGCGAAGAGGACGATACCTTTTGCCGCGACCATCGTTCGCGTCGACACCCGCGGCTGCTGCAGCAGGATCTTGTGCGCGCCGCTCTGGATGTCCCCTGAGACCGCGCGAATCGCGACGAACGGCAGCAGGAACGTGGCAATGAGATCGAACGCGCCGAAGGTGGGGATGAAGACGCCGTCGAGCGGCGTCAGTGCTTCGGCCAGGCCGGCCGGTCCGCCGGCGCCGCCGCTCATTTCGCTGAACGAGCGCACCGCGCCGATGAACGACAATCCGACCAGCGGGCCGGTCAGCGCGAGCATCACCCACCAGGCGCGTGACGCCATCAGCTCGCGCCATTCCTTGGCGAGCAGCCACGAGAACGGCGCGGCCGCGCTAGGTGAGGGCAAGGAAGATCTCCTCGAGCGACGCGCCCGCGGGCGTCAGCCCTCGCGCCGCGGCCTGCACCGCGAGCTCGTCGACCGTGCCCTCGGCGGTGACGTGGCCGCGATCGATCAGCACGAAGCGATCGCAGACTCGCGCCGCGTCGTTGATCTGGTGGATCGAGAGAAACAGCGTCCGTCCCGCCGCCGCGTGGGCCCGCAGTACCGCCGCGACTTCGCGGCTCTGACGCAGGTCGAGGCCGTCGAACGGCTCGTCGGCGAGCAGCACCGGCTGTGGCATCAACAGGCCAATCGCCAGCACGGTGCGCTTGCGCTGGCCTTTGGACAGCGTGCCGATCGGTTGATCGAGCAGCGCCTCGAGATCGAGCGCGCGCACGACTGCGTCGCGCTCGCTGGCGCGGCCGCCGAAGTAGCCGACGGTGAAATCGAGCGCCCAGCGAATCGTCTGCGCCGGCCACGGGGCGATGCCGTCGGGGACGTAGGCCAGCCGATCGGCGCGCGCTTTGGCGTCGAGCGCGGCGCCACCGGCGTGAACCGAACCACGATCGGCCGGCAGCACGCCCGCGAGACACTCGAACAACGTCGTCTTGCCGGCGCCGTTGGGTCCGATCAGCCCGAGCACCTCGCCGGTACGGATGGATAGCGTCACGGCGTCAAGAGCATGTAACGCGCCGTAGGTCTTGGTGAGATCGGTGACGTGCAGGGTATCGGGCAGCAACGTGAAAGCGCCCCGGAAGCGCCGGAATCTGTGACTTTAGGGGCTGGCGCGAGCTACTACCAGAGGTCGTGGCTGAGGCTGCGACGCCAATACTCCACGCGGGTTTACGGGGAAAGAGCCTTCAACATGAAGGACAGGAAGAAAACCTTACTTCTTTGAAAACCCTCGCGAGATGCGATCTGAGAGAAGAACAGCTCAAACCGTGAAGGTCATGAAGAGCCGGACAGCCGCGCGCCGCCCCGCGATCTTCTTCATGCGCTTCAGCCGAATTTCGGGTTCTTGTCTGAGGGCGCATCTCGCCAGGGGTTTCCAAAGAAGCGAGGTCTTCTTCTCAACTCATTTCTTGATCGTCGCCAGTCCCAGCTCGTCCTTGACCTCGATCTTCCTCACCGCCCCTTTGAGCGCGATGCGATGGTCGGACGTCGCCTCGGTGATCACCAGCGTCAGGTCCTCGTTGCTGCCATCAGCGTACTGCACCGCGACCGTCAGCGGAACGTCGAAGACCTCGGCGATCTGCTCGACGTGGACGATTGCGGCCGATTGTGAATCTTCGATCCGGGTGGTCACGCGCAACCGCGGCAGCGTCGCGCCCATGATCCACTTCTGGAAAAAGCGCCGCAGCGGCAGTTTCGATTCGGCCTCGAAGATCTGCCGGAGATCGTCGGTCCCGGCCTTCTTGAAGCGGAAGTCGCGATAGAACCGCTGCAAGCTGCGGAAGAACGCGTCGTCGCCGACCACGCGACGCAGCATGTGCAGCACGACGGCGGATTTGTTGTAGGTGATGGCCCGGAAGATCCGGCCGTTGTTCTGCAGATGCCCGAGCCGGTAGCCGAGGTAGATCGGGCCCTGATCGTTCAATTCGAGCGCCGAGTCACGCATCTGCAGCAGCAGGTTTCTGAGCGCGTCAGGACCGCGATCGTGGGCGGCGTAGAGCAGCGCCGAGTACTGCGCCAGCCCTTCGCTGAGCCATTGCTCGTGGTAATTCTTCCAGCCGACGCCCTGGCCCCACCATTGATGCGCCACTTCGTGGGCGAGAAAGAAATGCGGGTAGCCCTCGAACGCCACCGGGTCGTTCGCCCACGAGTACGGCGTCGTCGGCAGCGGCTGGTGCAAGACGGCGAAGAACGCCGGGCTGTGTCCGCCGGGGAGGTTGTCTTCGATCGCGGCGAGCGTGAAATCGGGATACGGCGCTTCGCCGAGCCGTGACACGTAGAACTTGATGATGTCGGCGACGCGATTCGGCATCTGGCGGTTGGCGCGCAGCTGACGCGGCGTCGACACGACTTCGAGATTGACACCCGGCGCCGCGGCCCGACCGACCGGCACGAAGCGGCTGATCAGGCAGGACAAGTACCGCACCGGCCGATCGGCGCGGTATTCGACGGTGCGCATGAAGCGCTGCTCGCCTTTGTCCGGCTCGCCCGCGACCGGCGAGAGCGACGTCCTGACGAACGTCCCGCTGGCGACGAGCTGGTATTCGGACGGCACCGTGATCCGCATCGCCGCGGTGGCGTAGTCGCTGGTCGGCGCCTGCGGGTACCACTGATTGCGGTTGCTGTACATGAACCGCGGTTCAGCGACGACGACCAGCTCGTCCTGCAATCCCGGCACCGCCTGACTTTGTCCCTGCGGCGCCAGCGTGCCGTCCACGGCGATCGCCTCGCGATCGAGCGGTTGCGGCGGCAACCGGCCGCTGTAGCTGATTTCGAGCACGATCTCGCTCCGCGGCGGCAGCGTTCCCGGCAGACTGATGATGAAGTTGTTCTGCCGGATGATTCGCAGCGTCAGCAGCGGGCCGAGCTCGGGTGACGACACCGAGCTGATCGTCAGCGGCTCGCCGAGCTTCATCGTCAGCGTGTTGATGGGTTGGTCGCGGGTTCGCAGCCGGACCTGCGCGCGGCCGGTGACCCACGATCGCAATGGCTCGAAGCGGAGGTCGAGGTCGTAATGCTCGACGTCGTAGGCGGCGTCTTCGTCTTCGCTGAAGAACTCGCCGCGCTTGGCGAGCGTATCCGGCGACGCGTAGACCGAGATGTTCCGGCCGCGGGCGCGGTCGAACAGCGAGATGTCCTCGGCTTCGCTTGGCGAGCGCGCATAGGTCAGCCAGCCGAAGCGGCGCGATCGGAATTCGACGACCAGGGCGCCGATGGCGGGCTCGAGCGACCAGCGCTCAGTGGCGAGATCGCGAAGGTCGAGGTTGTAGGCCCGTGGCGAGCGGTCGTTGAAGATTTCGTCGGCGCGGCGGAGTTCGAGTGGATCGACGGCAGTCGGCTGCAGGCTCTGGACGGCGACTCGGGCCGCGAACTCAGCCGAGTTCAGGCGCACGAACAGCGCGTCGAATTCGGTGATCAACGCCGGCTTGCCGCTGAAGCGGCGGAGCTGTCCCTGCTCGGCGGCCGGCGCCGGCGAAAAATGCGCCTCGCCTTTGCCGCGCAGGACCAGGCCGGTCACGCCGCCGTCGGACTCGGCGACGAACGCTGTCCCGGACGCCATCTTGAGGACGAGATCCTGCGCCGTGAACGACAGGTCGTGGACGGCGAACTGCTTGTCCGGGTTGAGCGTGAGACGAATCAAGCCGTCGACGGCATTGAGCTCCTCGAGCGCGACCAGTTGGGCGCGATCGGTCGAACCCGGGCGTGGGCGAGTGGTGATCGACCACGTCGCGATACGGCCACGGCGATCGTGGCTGACGAAGACTTCGGCGAGCACTTCCGACAGTCCGTTTTCGAGCGGCCGCCGCGCCCGTTCGCGCAGCGTTGCCGTGGTCACGTTGCCGCCCTCGACGGCGCGGGTGAAGCGGGCGCGGTCGTCGGCGCGGAGCGTCGGCGCGGCCAGCGGGGTCAGATCTTCCGGGCGTCCTGAGAGGAGCGCGGATTCGAGATCGCTCAACAGTCGAACGATGGGATCCGCCTGTGTCGGGCGGAGCTGCGGGGTCTGCGCCAGCGCCGCGGCATTCAGAGCCACGACGGCGGCCAAGATCAACAAGCGCCGCATGGATGCATTCTACGGGAAGGGTTCCGGGTTCCTTGTTCCGGGTTCGTTCCGGGTTCCGGGTTCTGGGTTCTGGGGTGCGGCAGCGTCTCAGTTTGAGAGCCAGTGACCCGCGAAGCTCCCCGCGCAATCCGCGAGAATCGGGAACGAACCCCGGAACCCGGAACACGGAACCCCGGAACCCCCCGCTACGTTCTCCTGAGCACCAGCGCCGTCAAATCGTCGACCAGCTTCACTTCGCCGGCATACTTCTCGGTCGCGGCCAGCAGCGCGCGCGCCAGACCGTCGGCGTCGCGCATCGCGTTGGCCGCGATCGCGCCCTGCAGCCCGGCCTCTTCGAACGCCGCGCCCTTGTCGTTTTCCGCTTCGGTGATGCCGTCGCTGTAGAGCACCAGGGTGTCGCCCGGGCCGATCGTCACCGCGCGGGTTTCGTAGGTCGCAGTCGGGAACATGCCCAGCGCGAGACCGCCGGCGTCGTTGTCGATGCGCTCGAAATGTCCGCCCGCGTGGCGGACGAGCGGCGGCAGATGGCCGGCGTTGACGAACTCGAGCCGGCCGTCGCGCGGATCGTAAACGCCGAAGAACAGCGTGATGAACCGCGACGCCGGACTGTGACGCGCCACCTGCACGTTCAGCCGCGCGACCAGCCGCGCGGTTTCCATGCCTTCGTCCACGAGCGTGCGCAGCATCGCCAGCAGCAGCGCCATCAGCAGCGCCGCCGGGCTGCCTTTGCCGGCGACGTCGCCGACCGCGATCACCACCCGACCATCCGGCAGCGGCAGGATGTCGAAAAAGTCGCCACCGACGGTGTTGGCCGGGCGGGTGACGCCGCAGACCGTCGCGTCTCCCGCGTGGTGGATGCCGGCCGGCAGCATCGCCAGCTGGATGTCGCGCGCGATCTCGAGATCGCTCTTGAGCGACAGCCGATCGGCGACTTCCATCAGGATCAGCAGGTTGACACCGACGAAGCCGAGGAACAGCCACAGCGCGCCGTTCTCCCACACCGGCAGCGGCAGCCAGACGGAAAACGGAAACAGCAAGATCTTGATCGGTCCGACGCCGCGGAAAAGCACGATCATCCCGACGATCACCGCCAGCACCGACAGCCCGTACAGGGCGCGGCGCGGCGGCGAGAGCCGCATCGTGAAGCCGGTGAACACCAGCCGGACTTGCGTCGGAATGCGCCGGTACCACGGCTCGCGCGCCAGCGCCTCGAGATCGGTGCCGCGGGTGAAGTAGCGGTAGGCCTCGGGCGTGTCGCGCGTGAACAGCCGCTGCACGTCCTGCGAGGTCAGGTCACGCGTATACGCATCCACGAAGCGACGTGCTCGGCGTACGGGCATCAGAAGATCATACGGGCAGGTGGGATCGATTGTTTTCGTCAGGCCCTAGGCGTTAGGCCCTTGGCCCTGGTGGGTTCTCAGCTCGCTCCGAACTAGGGCCTAGGGCCCAGGGCCCAGGGCCTGATTAGATGAGCCCCAGTTCTGTCCCGACTTTCTTGAACTTGTCGAGGGCGAACTGCAGGTCATCTTTAGTGTGCGCCGCGGTGACGATCGTTCGCACTCTGGCCTTGTCGCGGGCGACCGTCGGGAAGGCAATCCCCTGCGCGAACACGCCCTCGGCAAACAGCCGATCCGAGAGTTGCATCGCCTTGGCGCCGTCGCCGGCAATCACCGGCGTCACCGGGCTCTGGCTGAGGCCGGTGTTGAACCCGAGATCCTCGAGTCCCTTCTTGAAGAAGCGCGTGTTGTCCCACAGCCGGTCGATGATCTGCGGCTCGTTCTCGAGGATGTCGAGCGCGGCGATGCAGCTCGCGGTCACCGATGGCGGATGCGACGTCGAGAACAGAAACGGCCGGGCCCGGTGGTACAGGAATTCGATCAGGCTCTTCGACCCGGCGACGTAGCCGCCCAGCGCGCCCATCGCTTTCGACAGCGTCCCGACCTGGATCTGAACGCGGCCGTGGACGTCGAAGTGATCGATCGTCCCGCGTCCGTTCTTGCCGAAGACGCCGCTCGCATGCGCGTCGTCGACCATCATGATCGCGCCGTACTCCTCGGCCGCGGCGCACAGCTCCGGCAGCGCGCCGAGGTCGCCGTCCATGCTGAAGACGCCGTCGGTGATCAGCAGTTTGCGCTGGCCGGCCGGCAGTTCGCTCAGGATCTTGCGGGCCGCATCGGCGTTTTTGTGCGGGAAGACTTTGATCGTCGCCTTGCTCAGCCGCGCGCCGTCGATGATGCTGGCGTGGTTGAGTTCGTCGGAGATGATCGCGTCCTCCTTGCCGAGGATGGCCGAGACCGTGCCGGCATTGGCGGCGAAGCCGCTCTGGAAGACGACGACGGCTTCGACTTTCTTGAACACGGCGAGCCGCCGCTCCAGCTCCATGTGAATCGCCATCGTTCCGGCGATCGTCCGCACCGAGCCCGATCCGGCGCCGAACTCGTCGAGCGCTTTGCGCGCCGCCTCGACCAGCTTCGGATGCGTCGTCAAGCCGAGGTAGTTGTTCGATGAAAGGTTGACGACCGCCTTGCCGTCGAAGTGCGACTTCGCCGCCTGCTTGTCGTCGAGGACGCGCAGATGGCGATACAGACCCTGCGAGCGGAGGTTGTCGAGCTCAGTGTCGAGATAGGAAAGTGGATTCATAAGTCCCGTAAGCCGTAAGCCGTAAGCCGTAAGCCGTAAGCCGTTAGTCGTTGTCTCGCGACTCGATGTATTCGTGCAACAAGACCTGGACAATCGCCGCCGTCGGCACCGCGAGCACCGCGCCGACGATGCCGAGCAGCTTGCCGCCGATCAGCAGCGCGACCAGAACCGTGACCGCGCTGACGCCGACCTGCTTCGACATCACCCGCGGCACCAGGAAGTGGTTCTCGACGAACTGCTGGACGATGAAGTACACCGCCGTGAACAGCGCGATCTTCGGCGACACCGTCAGCGCGACCAGGATCGCCGGGATCGCCGCCAGGATCGGCCCGATCACCGGAATCATCTCGCCGAAGCCGGCAAAAATCGCCAGCACGTAGAAATACGGCACGCCGATCAGCCACAGCCCGACGAACGCCGTCGTCCCGATGATGAAGCCGAGCAGCAGTTGGCCGCCGAGCCAGGCGCTGACTTTCAGCGTCACGTCACGGGTGATCAACGCCGCGCGCTGACGGTGGTGGCGCGGAAAGAAGCGCAGGAAGCCGCGTCTGAGCGAATCCGCTTCGAGCAGCAGGTAGTAGGGAAGGACCAGCACGGTGATCAGCGCCGCGACGACGCCAACGAAGCCCTGCAGCGCGCCGACGATCCGCGACAGCGTCGCCGCCGGACTGGGAATCGTCCGCGCCAGTTCGCTCCAGGTGTAGGTGTGGGAAATCAGGCCGCGCTCGACCAGCGTCGACTGAGCATGGTCGAACATTTCCGGCAATTTCGTCCACAGGTCCTGTGACTGCGACACCAGCGGCGGCACGGCCAGCGCCAGCGCCAGGCCGATCGTGCCGATCAATCCTATGTACAGGATCAGGATCGCCAGCCATCGCGGCATTTTCTTCTTGTGGTTGCTGGAGATTTGCCGCCGCTCGATCCAGCGCACGATCGGGCTGAAGCCGATGGCGAGCACGCCGGCGACATAGAGAATGATCAGGACATCGCTGATCTCGTAGAGGATCCAGAGGAGGATGGCGGCCCCGAAAAATGCAACGACCGCGAGGCCGATGATGTGCGGCGGTGCGTAGCCGTGGCCGCCGCGGCGGTCGTCCTGCGGTTCGCTCACGACCCGAGGAAGTCCGCGGTGAACGCCGCCATGTCGTCGTAGATCGCCGCCAGCTCTTCGAGCGGCGCCAGAAAGACAATGCGAAGGAACCCCTGATCGGCCGGCAGTCCGAAGCCCGAACCGTAGACGCAAAGAATGCCCTTGGCCCGCAGCAGGCCGAGCACGTAGTCTTCGTCGCTCTTGCCGGGCGGCAGCGCCACCTGTGGCATCGCATAGAACGCAGCGCGCGGAGCGACGCAGGTCACGCCGGGCATTGCCGTCAGCCGCGCCATGGTCAGATCCGCGCGTTTACGAAGTTCCGCGATGAAGGTTTGCTGATGCGAGCGATCGGAGTTCAGCGCCGCGGCCACGGCGTACTGCATGGGTCCGGGACTGCAGAGCCGGCCGTCGGCGAGCTTCTTGATCGCGCCGAGAATCTCGTCGAGCTGCTTCGAGCGGCCGACACAGAGCCAGCCGGCGCGCCAGCCGGGCGCGAGATAGGCCTTCGAGAGCGACGAGAACGACAGGATCGGCGCGTCCGGCGCCAGCGAGCCGAGCAGCGGCACCGTGCCGTCGAAGCCGAGTTCGCCGTAGACCTCGTCGGCGAGGATCGGCACGCCGGCTCGATCGGCGACTTCGATCAGCGCACGGCGGAAATCTTCGGGATAGCACGCGCCGGTCGGGTTGTTCGGATCAATCGAGACGATCGCCCGCGTCGCCGGGCCGATCAGCCGCTTGATGTCGTCGAGATCCGGCAGCCAGCCGTTGGTCGGATCGCACCGGTAGTACACCGCGCGCGCGCCAATCTTCGCGAGCACCGCCGTGTAGAGCGGATACGTCGGCGTCGGCACCAGCACTTCGTCACCGGCGTCGGCCATCGCGCCGAGGGCCAGTTCGATGCCCTCCGACGTGCCCGAGGTGATGACGACCCGATCGACGCCAATCGGCATCCCGCGCCGGTCGTATTCGGCGGCCACTGCTTCGCGCGCGGGGACGACGCCGACTGACGCGGTGTAGCCGTTGTTGCCGTCGCGCATGGCTTTGACGACCGCGTCGATCAGATGCGGCGGCGTCTTGAAACCGAACGGGATCGGATCGCCGATATTCAGGTACCGCACCGTCCGCCCGGCCGCCTCCAGCTTCTTCGCCTCGCCGACGATGTTGCGGATCGCGTAGGTAAAGCCCCGGATCCTCGCGGCGGGACGAATGGCGGCGGTGGCGGGCATCCGGGAATTCTACCGGACTATTGGCCTGTCCCGGGGAGGCCGACATTCCGTTGGGGACGTTCTGCCGTTCGGGAGTTCGGGAACTCTGAACTCTGAACTTAGTTCGAAGTTCAGAGTTCAGAGTTCAGAGTTCAAGGTTCCCGAACCCCCGAACGAGAGAACGACAAGGATCTGAAACTGGGTAGAATCCGACAGTGACCGGAGTCGCGCTTCTCGTGCTGCGCCTCGTGCTGGCGTCCGTGCTGATCGCGCACGGCGCGCACGATTTGTTTGGCACGTTCGGGGAAGGTGGCGGGCTGGCAGCCAGCGCCGCGTACTTCACCAGGATCGGCTTCACCCAGGGCTACGTCATCGCGCTCGTTGCCGGTCTGTTGCAGTTCGTCGGCGGCATGCTCATCGCGATTGGTCTGCTGTCACGATGGATTTCGTTCGCGCTGATTGGTTTCTACGGTCTGCTGGTCTGGAGGGAGCACGCCAAGTGGGGCTTCTTTCTCAACTGGACCAACGACCCGACGCGCGGTCACGGCATGGAATTCGCGGTGCTGATGAGCGGCGCGCTCTTGTCCCTGATTCTCGCCGGCGCCGGCGAATGGTCGCTCGACGGCCGCCGCGCGCAGTCGCGCGAATCGCGCATTGCCGGCCGCGCCCGCATCCGCAACCGCTGACGTGCAGCTGACCGGAACGGTCGCGTTCGTGACCGGTGCCCGCCGGGTCGGCGCGGCCGCGGCGCTCGCGCTGGCGCGCCGCGGCGCCGACGTCGCGCTCGGCTATCACCACCATCGCGGCGAGGTCGACGTGTGCGCCAACGAGATCGCCGCGCTCGGCCGCCGCGCGCTCGTCCTCCAGATCGACGTCACCGATCAATCGTCGGTCGACGCGGCGTTCGCGGAGATCGATCGCGCGTTCGGCCGGCTCGACATCCTCGTCAACATGGCGTCGGTCTACGAACGCGTGCGGTTCGACGAATTGACGATGGCGATCGCGGATCGCCATCTCGCGGTCGATCTCGGCGGCACGTTCCGCTGCGCGCTGGCGGCGGCGCCGCGCCTGCGCGCGCGCGGCGGCGGCCGGATCATCAACGTCACCGACTGGGTCGCCGCCAGCGGCCGGCCGCGCTACAAGGGCTATCTCAGCTACTACGTCGCCAAGGCCGGCGTGAAGGCGCTGACTGAAGGCCTCGCGCTCGAACTGGCCGGCGATCAGATTCTCGTCAACGCGATCGCCGCCGGCCCGATCCTCGCGCCGGTGGCGACGACCGACGAGGAATCCGCCGCCGTCGTTCGCGCGACGCCGCTAGGCAAGTGGGGCGGCGCGGAGGAAGTCGCCAAAGCCGTCATCGCGCTTATCGAAAGCGACTTCATCACCGGCGAGACGATCCGGGTGGATGGGGGAAGACACTTGTCTTGACAGCACCGTGAAGGATCCTTGGAGGATGTTGTAGGAGCGTGAAGGAGCTTCGTTGGTGTTGCAACCAAGAGTTCCTTCACGCTCCTACAACATCCTCCAAGGATCCTTCATGGTGCTGTCGGGTCTGTCACGGTGCTGTCGATCTTGCCCCCGCAAACAACACCTTCATCTGTTCGAGCGCGCCAGTGAGCTCGGCGCGGTCACGCGCAAAGCAGAAGCGCACGTGGCCTTCGCCCTGCCGACCGAAGTCGACACCGGGGACGCAGCCGATGCGGCCCATCTTGATCAGATACTCCGTCATCGCCCACGACGGCGACGCCGGCGCGTTGGCCAGCGGTGAGCGCCAGGCCGGATCGACTTTCAGGAACGCGTAGAACGCGCCGGCCGGCGGCGCGCCGCTGAAGACGCCGTCGGCGGCCTGGCGCACGCCGGTGTAGAACAACTCGCGCCGGACCGCGAGCTCGCGGCGGAACTCGTCGATACATGCCTGTGATCCCTCCAGCGCGCCCAGGCCGCCGTACTGAATCAGAGACGACGAGTTGGACACGGTCAGGAACAGCATCTTGCGGACGCGATCGCGGATCGTCGCGTTCTTGACGGCGACGTAAGCCAGACGCAGGCCGGTCATCGCGTAGGTCTTGCTGAATGTGTAGAGCGGGATGGTGCGCTCGTACATGCCGGGCAGCGACGCGATGCTGACGTGCGCGCCGTCATAGACGACGTCCTCGTAGGCTTCGTCCGAGATCACGAACAGGTTGTGCTCGACCGCCAGGGCGGCAATCCCCTGGAGATCTTCCGCGGTCAGCACGCCGCCGGTCGGATTGTTCGGCGTATTGACGTAGATCGCCCTGGTCTTCGGTGTCACCAGCCGGCGCATTTCGTCGACATCCGGCCGCCAGCCGCGCGACTCATGGAGCGGATACGGGACCACCTTGCCGTGAGCGGCGGTGACGTTCGAGAGCGCCGGCGGCCACTCCGGATCCGGCATCAGCACTTCGTCGCCCGGCTCGAGCAGCCCCTGGCACACCGAAAAGACACCGTGAATCCCGCCGGTCGTGACCATCACCTCGTCGGGCGAGTCGATCGGAATGTGGTTCTTGGTCCGCATCTTCTCGGCCAGCCGGGTGATCAGCGGCGGAATCCCGGTGGTCTGGACGTAGTGCGATCGGTTTTCGGCGACGCCCTTGACGAGCGCGTTCTTGACGGTATCCGGAGCGTCGAAGCTGACATCGCCCTGGTCGAGGCGAAACGGCTTGTCGACGGTGTACATCATGTCGCGGATGCGGATGATGCCGGAGAGGGGGACTTGATCGAGAAAAGAGGACACGGTCAGATCATAGAGCAGTCTTGGGGCTTGGGTCGTGGGTCGTGGGTCGTGTCTCGTTCCACTGAACCTGTGTCATGCAGCCGTGCGATACGGTAACGTCAGGCAAGCCCCAAGACTCAAGACTCAAGACCAAGACCCAAAACGTGTCTGACCCCGCCCACCCGAAAGCCGCGCGCGCCGATCACGAGATCCTGGACGTCATCCGGCTGCGCTGGAGTCCGCGCGCGTTCGATCCCACTCGGGATCTCGGCGTCGACGAACTTCGGCGCCTGTTCGAAGCCGCGCGCTGGGCGCCGTCGTCGCGCAACGAGCAGCCCTGGCGGTTCGTCGTCGCGTCGCGGACGAGGAGTGCGGCGTCATTCGCCGCGCTGCTGGCGTCGCTGAACCCGACCAATCAGGCGTGGGCCGCTGCCGCTCCGGTCCTGGTGCTGGCTGCGGTGCGCCTGCGCCACGAGCGCGACGGTCTCGAGAACGCCCACGCGTGGTACGACGCCGGCCAGGCGGTGGCGTATCTCTCGCTGCAGGCGACGGCGATGGGCCTGTCGACCCGGCAGATGCAGGGGTTCTCGTCCGACGCTGCGGCCGCGGCCGGTCAGGTGCCGCCCGAGTTCGCGCCGGCCGTCGTGTTTGCGGTCGGCTACGCCGGCGAGCCGTCGAGCCTGACCAGCGAAAAGCATCGGGTGGCAGAAACTGCGCCGCGGGAGCGACGGGCGATTGGAGATTTTGTGTACGAGGCGAGATGGGGCCAACCGCTCGAGTAGCCCTTCAGCGCTGAGTGAAGTGCCCTTGCCAAGAGCGGATTAACAGGGAGAAGAACGAGAAGACCAAGAGGCTCCCAGGTAGAGGTTTTTCAAAAACGTCGTTCTCCCTGTGAGCCTGCTCTTGGCAAGTTCTTAGACGTGGGCGGTGATCTTCCCCAGCGTCACCCGCGCTCTCCCGACCGGCAGATTCGACACATAGCAGTGCTTCGCGCCCGCCGCTCGCAGCGCGCGGATGGTTTTGGCGCAGACGTCTTCGGCGCTCAGCCCGGCCTCGAAGTCCCGGGTCAGCCCCGCCGCCGGCACCGGCAGGAACTGGCTCAGCGTCGCCAGCGTTTTGGCGTTGGCGCTGCGATAGTAGAAGACGCCGAAAATCCCCGGCAGCGTGACGTTGAGCTTGTCGAGCGCCTCGAGAAACTTCGCGACGTTCGCGGCGTCGTGGTGTGAGACGACCTGCGTCAGGAAGAACTCGCCCGTGAAATGACCGTCGGCGACGAACGCGGCCTGGGTCGCCGGGTCGGCGTGCGGATTGGCCCAGCCGCCGAGCGAGAGCTCGGGGACGTGGGCGCGAATCTTCTCGCGCAGTTCCCACGCGTGCGCCACACAGCGCGGTGGGCCGACGCTCTTGTCGCCGCCGAGCACCACCAGCGATCGAAACCCTTCGTGCCAGGCGCGCTCGGCGTAATCGAGACAAAAGTCGAGCGAGTGCTTCGTCGTCAGAAACGGCACGACGTGGTCGCGGGGGACGTCCTGGCCGAGATTGATGACGAGATGGCGGAGGTTGTGTTCTTCGCGGGCGCCGACAGCGCTGTCGGTGAGAAACACGAACTTGTCGTCCTTGACCAGGCTGCGGACGGCGTGGTGCGTGTCGATCCACGCCTCCATGCCGGCGGCGGCGTCGAGCTCGGCGCGAGGTGGCCGCAGCTCGACCGAGACAAGAGCGGGCTCGCGCTCCAGCGCGGCCACCAGCGGTCCGGACATCTGCTCAGTATATTCACGCAGAGACGCAGAGGATGCAGAGACGCGGAGGCGTCTCGGCGTGGAATACTCTTCGAGGATGGCCACCGCATTCGCGGCATTGATGGCGACGCCAACGGTGCCGCTCGCCCAGCACGCGACGCCCGTCGATCGGCTGGCGCGGCTGCGCGCCGCGCTCGGGCCGTCATGCCCTGAGTTGCTGATGAAACGCGACGACTTGCTGTCGTTCGGCGGCGGCGGCAACAAAGTACGCAAATTGCAAACGGTGGCCCGGCAGGCGACCGCGGCCGGCGCCGACACGTTGATCACTTGCGGCGGCGTGCAGTCGAATCATGCGCGAGCGACGGCCGCCGCCGCCGCCGCGCTCGGCCTGCGTGCCGTCCTGGTGCTGAATGGCACACCACCGGCCGAGGCCACCGGCAACTACAAACTCGATCGGCTGTTCGGCGCCGAGGTGCATTTCGTGCCCACACGCGAGGACCGCGCGCCGACGATGACGATCATCGCGGACCAGGTACGTGCCGGCGGCGGCAAGCCGTTCGTCGTTCCGCTGGGCGCCTCGACGCCGACCGGGGCGATGGGCTTCGCGCGCGGTGTCGTCGAACTCTCGGCCGCGGCGGTCCGCCCTGACGCGATCGTGCACGCGTCGTCGTCGGGCGGCACGCAGGCGGGCATGATTGCCGGCTGCGCGCTGGTCGGGTTGCGCGCGTCGGTGTTGGGCGTCAGCGCCGACGATCCGGCGACGTCGCTCGCGCAGACGATTCGTGATCTCCTCGCAGCGATGGCATCGCAGCTCGGCGCCAAGCCGGAGACGATCGGACTGGACCGAGGTGTCGACGTCGATGACACTCAGGTCGGCGAAGGCTACGGCGTGCCGACGCCGGCATCGATCGAAGCCCGCGAGCTGGTCGCACGCACCGAAGGGATCGTGCTCGACCAGACCTACACTTCAAAGGCGATGGCCGGTCTCATTGGCCGCGTGCGCGCGGGCCGCTTCGACAAAAATCAAACCGTGCTCTTCTGGCACACCGGGGGGCTTACGACTTAGGCCCTGGGCCCTCGGCGCTGGGCCCTGGTTCGGAGCGTACTGACCACTGAGAACCCACCAGGGCCCAGGGCCTAGCGCCCAGCGCCTGACAAGGATCAAGGATCTAAGGATGCATCTGACGTTCATGGGCGCTGCGCGTACGGTGACCGGCTCGAAGCACTTGCTCGACACCGGCGCGCACAAAGTGCTGGTTGACTGCGGGCTCTTTCAGGGCCTGAAGGATCTCCGCCAGCGCAACTGGGAAGCGCTGCCGGTGCGGGCGACCGAAATTACGTCGCTGGTGTTGACGCACGCGCATCTTGATCATTGCGGTTACATCCCGCGTCTGGTCGCGCAGGGCTTCAAGGGCCGTGTGTTCTGTACGCCGGCGACGGCGGAGCTGACGCGAGTCGTATTGATGGACGCTGCGCACCTGCAGGAAGAAGACGCGGAGCGCGCCAATCGCAAGGGCTACACCCGTCATCAACCGGCGCTGCCGCTGTTTACTGAAAAAGATGCCGCGCGGGCTCTGGAGCTGCTGCAGCCGGTTGGGTACGAGCGGCCGATGCCGGTCGCGCCGGGCGTGACCGCGGAGTTCCTCGACGCCGGCCACCTCCTCGGCTCCAGCTACGCGCGAGTGTTCGTCGAGCAGTCGAACAAGACGATCCTGTTCGGCGGCGATCTCGGCCGTTACGGCCGTCCGGTGCTGCCCGATCCGACGCCGGTCACCGCCGCCGACTACCTGCTCGTCGAATCGACCTACGGCAACCGCATCCACGAACAGGACGACGACGGCGCGCGAATCGCGCAGATCATCCGCGAGACCGCCGATCGCGGCGGGAAAGTGGTGATCCCGGCGTTCGCGCTCGGTCGCGTCGAGGAGCTGCTGTACTGGATCGATCGCCTCGAGGAACGCCGGCAGATTCCGGTCTTGCCGGTCTACGTCGACAGCCCGATGGCGGCGACAGTCCTCGCCGAGTACCGGAAGCGCATGAACGAGCTCGACCCCGAGATCGCGGCGATGGCCACGCCCGGCAGCGGCCATGTGGCCGCCGAGCGGAAGCTGTGTGCGTTCTGCACGTCCAAGCTGACGGTCGTCTCGACCATCGCCGAGTCACGCGCGGTGCAGGAGTCGAACACGCCGTCGATCGTGATCTCGGCCAGCGGCATGGCGACCGGCGGCCGCGTGCTGCACCATCTCACCCGGGCGCTGCCGAATCCGCGCAACACCGTGCTGTTTGCCGGCTATCAGGCCGCCGGCACGCGCGGCCGGCAACTGAAAGACGGCGCGAAGTTCACCAAGATCCATGGCGTCGAAGTCCAGGTCGCGGCGCGGATCGAGGGCATCGACTCGATGTCGGCGCATGCCGACGCCACCGAAATCATGCGCTGGCTCGGCCATTTCAAGACCCCGCCGAAGACGACGTTCCTGGTCCACGGCGAAGTCGAGCCGATGGACGCCCTCAGAGCTCGGATCGAGAAGGAGCTTGGGTGGCGCGTCAGGACACCGGGCCACCTCGAGCGGGTCGAGATCGCCTAACTTCAAACTTGAAACTTAAAACTCTAAACTGAGGTTCTCGAGGCTCAGCGCGCGGGCCGAAGTTTTGAGTCTTAGGTTTTGAGTTTGAAGTTGACAGAGACACATGTCTAGACAGTATCTGCTGGAGCAGGTCGAAGACGCCGCCGTCGTCCAGTACTACGCGGACGGCTTCGATCAGCTCTCCCTCGATCAGAAAATCCTCACCTGGCACCTGTATCAGGCGGTGCTTGCCGGGCGCGACATCTATTACGACCAGCGCTACCGCCACGCGCTCGCGATGCGCGATTTACTCGAGGAGATCCTGACGCGCGTCGACGCCGATGATCCGGCACACAAGGACGTCGTCGCCGAGATCCGGCGTTACACCAAGCTGTTCTGGATCAATTCCGGGCCGCACAACAACATGACGGCGCGAAAGTTCGTGCTTCGCTGCACGCCGGCGGAGCTGGCGGCGGTGGCGCACGTCGCGGCACAGCACGGCGCGGAATTCCGCCTCGCGGCCGGTGAGACGCTCGACGCGTTGCTCGCGCGGCTGCAGGGTCCGTTCTTCGATCCCGGCGTCGATCCGCTGGTGACGTCGAAATCGCCCGGACCAGAGCAGGACATTCTGCAGGCCAGCGCCAACAACCTCTACGCCGACGTGTCGATGGCCGATCTCGACGGTTTCGACGAGAAGTTCGGCCTGAACTCGCGGTTGGAGAAGAGGGCTGACGGCCTCCACGAAGACGTCAACCGCGTCGGCGGGCGCTACGGCCGGTACATCGGCCGGATTGTCTCGCACCTTCGCTCGGCGCTGCCGTACGCGACGCCGACGATGAAACGGGCGCTCGAGGCGCTGATTCGGTTTTACGAGTCCGGCGAGGAGAGCGATCGGGTCGCCTACGACATCGCGTTCGTCGAGGACAAGGACTCGCCGGTCGACACCATCAACGGTTTCATCGAGACCTATCTCGACGCCCGCGGTGTGAAGGGCGCGTGGGAAGGCATCGTCTTCTACGTCAACCACGAGAAGACCGAGAGCCTCAAACGCCTCGCCGAGGCGGCGGCGTGGTTCGAGGAGCGCATGCCCTGGGATCCGCAGTGGCGCCGCACCGAAGTCGTCGGCGTCACCGCGCGCGCCATCGACGTCGTCGTCGAGACCGGCGAGGCCGGACCGACGACCGCGATTGGCATCAACCTGCCCAACGACCAGCGGATTCGCGAGGAGTACGGCAGCAAGAGCGTGTCACTGGCAAACATCAACGAGGCCTACGACAAATCGCTGTCGTCCGACTATCGCCGCGAGTTCTGCTGGGACGACGAGGAAGTCCAGCGTGCCGAGCAATGGGCAGCGACGGCCAGCGAAGTGACGACCGCGATTCATGAAGTGCTGGGTCACGGATCGGGACGGTGCGCCGATCGCCTGGAAGGGCAGCCGCAGCTCGCGCTGAAGGAACAGTACTCGTCGATCGAAGAGGCGCGCGCCGACCTGGTCGCGCTCTACTTCGCGCCCGAGCCGAAGATCGGCGAGATCGGACTCCTGCCGATCGAGCATCAGAACGCGATCGTCCGCGCCGAATACGAATCGTACGCGCGCAATGCGCTGGTTCAGCTTCGCCGCGTGCGCGAGGGTACGACGATCGAGGAAGATCACATGCGCAACCGCCAGATGATCGTCCACTGGCTGATGGCGCACACCTCGGCGATCGACACCCGCGTCCGCGATGGCAAGACGTATTACGTGATGGTCGACGTCGAGGCGTTCCGCGAAGGCTGCGGCCGGCTGCTCGCCGAGGTGCAGCGAATCAAGTCCGAGGGGGACTATGCCGCCGCCAAGGAGTTGTTCGAGGCCTTCGGCACCCACTTCAGCCCGGCGCTGCGCGATGAGGTCGTTCGCCGCGTCGACACGCTCAATCTGCCGTCATACACCGGGTTCGTGCAGCCGCGGCTGGAAGCGGAGACCGACGGGCAGGGGCGGATTATCGACGTGAAGATTTCGTATCCGCTCAGTCTCGAAGCGCAAATGCTCGAGTACTCCGGGAAGGTTCCGGGGTTCCGGTAGAGTGCCGGGTTCCTGGGTTCGTTCCGGGGTTCCGGGTTCTGGATTCTGGCGTCGAGGAGTTCTGGACTGCGGCCAATCCCGAATCTGCGTAGGATTGCAGAACCCGGAACCTCGGAACGAACCCAGGAACCCGGAAGCCTAACGGAACCCTCGGAACCGCCCCCATGTCCCGATCACGTCTGGTTCTCGCACTGTGTCTCGCGGTTGGAATCGTTCAAGGCCCTGCGGCACAGACCGTTACCCCCGCCCCGGCCGCGTTCGTCCGCGCGGTCGATCCAATCGTCGCCGATCTGCTCGCGCGCTTCGATGAGCAGGCCGCCATGGGCCACGTCGAGTACGCCAGCCGGTTCTGGCGGCTGGCCGGCAACGAGGGCTACGACGGCACGATCGACCGCATCGGCGCGCGGATCACGCCGACAACGTCCACCGATCCGCGCATCGCGCCGGTTCGGATCGCCTACGAGGAGTACGCCGGCGGCAACGGATGGGATCACTCGGTCGGCACGCTGGCGATCGCACGCGACGGCCAGCCGGACGACGTCGTGCTGTCGAAAGAAAAGGAACGGCTGGCGCTCTGCATCAACTCGTTCTCGACGGCGCCCGGCGGCGTCACCGCGCCGCTCGTCGATGTCGGCGCCGGTGCGCGCGACGAGGATTTCGCCAACAAAGATCTGAAGGGCGCCGTCGTTCTCGGCGACGCCGACGCCGGCGGCCTGTGGCGGCGCGCGATCGCGAAAGGCGCGATCGGCGTGATCTCGACGGCGCTGCCGAAATACCTGAATGCCGACCCGCCCGGCGCCGCGAAAGTCACGCCGCGCGACGAATGGGACATCCTGCAGTGGAGCAGCGTCCCCTACGACGAGACCACCAGGGGGTTCGGCTTCAAGGCGTCGCCGCGCGCGGCGGCGCGCCTGCGCAAGGCGATCGCCGCGGCGCCGGCCGGCGCGCCGGTGAAAGTGCACGTCACGATCGCCAGCACGTTCTCACGCAAGCCGACGCGGACGCTGGTCGGCGAGATCAACGGCGCGACGCATCCCGCGGAGCGCATCGTCCTCGCTGCGCACGTCCAGGAGCCGGGCGCGAACGACAACGCCAGCGGCGTCGCGACGCTTGCCGAGCTGTTCGTCGCCCTGACGAACGCGATTGAAGCGAAGAAGATCCCGCGGCCGGCGCGCACGATCACGTTCCTCTGGCTGAACGAGATCAGCGGCAGCAACGCCTGGATCAAGTTGCACCCGGACCAGGCCAGGAACACGAAGTACATGTTTTCGCTCGACATGACCGGTGAAGACATCGCCAAGACTGGCGGTAGCTTTCTCATCGAGCGCTGGCCCGATCCGGGTGCGGTGTGGGATCGCCCGTGGGATCCGCACAGCGAGTGGGGCCGCGGCAACGTCCGCGCCGAGTCGCTCAAGGGCGATCTGATCAACGACTTGCATCTGGCCGTGTGCGCCCGGGTCGCGGCCAGGACGAAGTGGGTGGTGAAGAGCAATCCGTACGAGGGCGGCAGCGATCACACTGTGTTCGGCGGCCAGGGCATTCCGTCGCTGCTCAACTGGCACTTCACCGATCGCTACTACCACACCAACTTCGACACGCCTGACAAAGTCAGCGCCGCGGAGATGAAGAACGTCGCGGCGGCGGTCGGCGCGAGCGCCTGGCTGATGGCGTCCGCGGACGAATCGATGGCCGGCGCGGTCGGCGAATTGGTCGCCGGCGCCGGCAAGGCGCGTCTGGAGATCGAGAAGCCGGGCGAACCGGCGGCGTTCACGGCGTGGAAGAAGTGGTACGCGGAAGCCGTGCGCAGTGCCGCGCGCCTGGTGCCTGGTGCGGCCTCCGCGGCGCTCAGCTCGAAGCTTGACGCGCTAGCGGCGCCGTTTGAAAAAGGAACCGAGGAGAACCTCGATCAGGCGCCCAGGCGGCCGCTC
The DNA here is from genome assembly GCA_036274055.1 of Vicinamibacterales bacterium. Lineage (GTDB taxonomy): Bacteria > Acidobacteriota > Vicinamibacteria > Vicinamibacterales > SCN-69-37 > DASUGM01. The sequence goes on from DASUGM010000138.1 coordinate 29,126, forward strand.
GATCAGCCGAAGCCCTGCGGCGAGGATCAGCGGCTTGATGCGCCGCTGCCGCTGACCGGATGGTCGGTCATTCTCGCCGGCGATTCGCGGCAATTCGTGCCGTGCCCGGCGTCGCCAGCCGCGCATCCCGCGGAGCATCGCGAACAGCGCGAGCTCGACGTCATCGATCGCGCCGCCGCGCAGACGAGCGAAGCCAACCTGCGCCGCCGGGCGGCGCAGGCGCGCGCGCGCCTCGGCCTGCCGGCCGGCGCGCTGTTGAAGGACAGCAGCCCCGCCGTCCGCATCGAGGCGCTCTACTCGTTCGTCACCGCGCCGGCGGCCGCCGGGACATTCGAGGCGCTAACCGAGCTTCTGCGGACTGAACCGAACCTGACCGTCAAGCCGGTGATCATCGAAACCATCGGCGCGGCGCCGTATCGCGACAGCGCCGATCGCGATCGCGCCGAAGCGCTGCTGTTGGAGCAGTCGAAGTCGAGCGACGCGCGCGTCATGCAGGCTGCCGCCAAGGGCCTCGAGACGTTGCTCCGTCAGGATCCGCGCCGTCCGATCGCAGATGGCACACGCACGCGCCTGCGCGAGCTGGCGACGACGATCAAGCCTCCGACCGCGACGTTTCCGGCGGCCGCGTACACGCGCGTCCGGATCCTGGCGATGCTCGCGCTCGCCACCGCGCGAGACGGCGACGAGCCGACGCTGCTCAAAGCCGCCGCGGATCCTGACTGGCAAGTCCGTCGCCTGGCCGCCCTGCGCCTCGATGCGGCGAAACCGACGCAGACGGCGATCGTCGCGAAACTCGCTGCTGATCCCGCCTTCCAGGTTCGTTACGACATGGTCGCGGTGCTGACGCGCGAGGCCGCGCGCACCAAGAGCTGCAAGCCGTTGACCGATCTGCTCGCCGATCCCGAAACGACCGTCGTACTGCGGGTGCTCGATCAGATGCCTGACGGCTGCGCCGACGAAGGGCAGGCGGTCGCGGTCCTGACGCCGTGGGCGTCGTCGCTGGCGCGCGCGACGGCGGCGACGTGGCACCGGCCGGCGCACGCGTTTCGAGCCCTGGCGCGCCTCGATGCGGCGGCCGGCGCGAAGCTGCTCGATGCGGCGGCGTCTCACGCGGTCTGGCAGGTGCGCGCGCTGGCTGCCGGCGTCGCAGTACCACTCAACGCGCCGAACACGCTGACGGTGCTGGCAGGCGATGCGGTGCCGAATGTTCGCACCGCCGCCCTCGACGCCATGCGCCGGGCCTCGACATCCGGCCGTGTCGACGCAGCGATTGCGGCGTTGTCGAGCGGCGACAATCAGCTGATTCGGGCCGCGGCGCTGACGCTAGAGAAGACGCCGGCCGAAGACCGGCCGCGTGCGATCGCAGCGCTTCTGGCGGCGTTCACTCGTTTGACGGCGCTCTACAGCGACAATTCACGCGATCCGCGGATGGCGATCCTCACGCGCCTCGACGAGCTGCTGCCGGCCGACCGCGCCGCGGCGCTCAAGGACGCGATCAACGACTTCGATCCGGAGATCCGCACGACCGCGGCGGCGATGCTGGCGAAGCAGACACCGCCGGCGTCCGTCGCCTCGCAGCCGCTGCAGCGCTATCCGTTCCAGCCGGCGTCGGCCGACCTGGTCAATCCGCCGACGCTGGCGACGATCACCATGGCGGATGGCAAGCAGTTCAGGATTCAGCTCAATCCGATCGTCGCGCCGGTCACGGTGGCGCGGTTCGCGGCGCTGGCCCGCGCCGGTTATTACGACGGCCTGACGTTTCACCGCATCGCGCCGAATTTCGTGGTTCAGGGCGGCAGCCCCGGCGCCAGCGAGTACGTCGGCGACGATCGCTACATGCGCGACGAGCTGTCGTTCCAGTCGCACGTCCGCGGCGCCGTCGGCATCTCGACGCGCGGCCGCGACACCGGCGACGGCCAGATCTTCATCGATCTCGTCGACGTGCCCAGGCTCGATCATGGCTACACGGTCTTCGGCAACGTCGTCAGCGGCATGGACGTCGTCGATCGGCTGCTGGAGGGCGCGACGATCA
>DASUGM010000139.1:0-3324 GCA_036274055.1 Vicinamibacterales bacterium
TGCTGTCGCTGGCCGGCGGCGCCGCCGGCGTTCTCGTCGCCGCGATCGCCGCGCCGGCGCTCGCGACGTTGATTCCGCAAGCCGACGCGATCCCCGGCCTTGACCGCGTCGGGCTGAATGCGTGGGTTTTGACATTTTCACTGGCGTCATCACTGGTCGCCGCGCTGGTCTTCAGCACCGTCGCCTCCTTCGGCTTGACCCGCGACGGCGCGCGCGGCGCCCTGCTCAGCCAGCGGCGGATGACCATGAGCGGCGGCGCCAGACGCGCGGCAGCATCGCTGGTGGCCTTCGAGATCGCGCTCGCCGTCGTCCTTCTGATCGGCGCCGGCCTGACGCTTCGCAGCTTCGCGAACCTGGCCGGTGTCAATCCGGGCTTCGACAGCGACGGCGTCTTGACGCTCCAGATCGGATTGCCCGCGGGACGCTACGCCGATCAGCGGGCGCGATCGGCGGCGTACCGGCGATTGTTCGCGGCGATCGACGCGGCGCCAGGCATCACCGCAAGCGGCGCGGCGGCGGTCACGCCGCTGACCGGCAACAACTGGACCGCCGGTCTGGTGCGCGCGGATCGTCCAATCCAGCCGGGTCAGCGCGCTCCGGAGGTCGGTTGGCAGAACGCGTCAGGCGGATATTTTCGAGCGCTCGAGATTCCGTTGAAGAGCGGGCGCCTGTTCGACGAGCGCGATACGCCCGATTCGCCGCAGGTCGTGATCATCAGCGAAGCCATCGCGCGGCAATATTTTTCCGGCGACGATCCGATCGGCAAGCGCTTGACCACCGGCGCCACTACGACGGCGGAGATCGTCGGCGTCGTCGGCGACATCCGGCGGGCATCGCTGCGTGATGCGCCGCGGGCCGATCTCTACTTTCCATTCGAACGAGGAAACGGCAACGGCACCACCTTGTTCGTGAGGACGAGCGGTGACGCGGCGGCGGCGTTTCCGGCGGTCAGGGCGGCGATTCGGTCGGTCGAGCCCGGCGCCATCCTCGTCGATCAGCGGCCGCTCAGTGAGATCGCCGCCGAATCGGCGGCAGTTCCGAAACTGGCGATGCGGCTGCTGGCCGGCTTCGCTGCGATCGCGCTCGTGCTCGCGGCCGTCGGCATCTACGGCGTGATGTCTTACGGCGTGCGGCGCCGCACCCGCGAGCTCGGCACCCGCCTCGCGCTCGGCGCCAGCCGCGGCCAGATCATCGCGCTGGTCATGAAGCAAGGCGCGGTCGTCGCGGCTGCCGGGCTCGCGGTGGGACTGGTCGTCGGTCTCTACGCAGCCCGCGCGATGTCGTCGCTGCTCTATGGAGTCGAGCCGTGGGACCCGATCGCGCTCGGCGCGGCCGCGGCCGTGCTCGCGATCACCGCGCTTGGCGCGAGCTACGTGCCGGCCAAGCGCGCCTCGCGGGTGGATCCGGCGATCACGCTGGCGAGCGAGTAGATCCTAAGAGCGCTCGGAAGGATCTTCGAAGGAGTGTAGGAACGTGAAGGGGATTTCTTGGGTTTGGAAACCCAAAGATCTCCTTCATGCTCCTAGATTCCTTCAGAGATCCTTCCGAGCGCTCTGAAGACAAGCTCTTCTCTCAGCTCTCCTACTTCTTTATCCCGAACATCGCCCGGATCGTGAATCCGCCCAGATCATCCTCGCCGAAGATCTGCGAAACGCCGCCGTCGCCAATCGCGTTCTTGACGACGCGATACTGCCCTTCGAACCCGAGGTTGAAGACCTTGCCGATCATGAAATCGACACCGCCGACGAAGAACGACCCGGGGAACGACTCGCTCGAGTCGTCGTCCACCGCGGCGAAGTCGCCGGTTTCGCTATAGCGCACCAGCAGCAGGCCGCCGCCACCGTACGCGTTGGCGCGCTTGCGCTTGCCCACTGGCGCCCGCCAGCCGGCGCCGAACTCGATCGGCGTCATCGATAGCTTCAAACCGATGCCGAGTGGAAAAATCTCGTCGCCGGCGACGGCCACGCGCTCGCCGCTCTTGCCGACGTACGACAGGGCGGCGCGCAGAAACAATCCGCGCCAGACGTTGGTGATGTCGGCGCCGCCGCCAAATCCGATCAGCGTCGACGACCCGAGAGTCGCATCGAACGTCTGTTTCGCGGTCATGAAGTCGAAGTCGACGAGTCCGTACAGGCGGACGCCGGTCGGCGTCTTCGGCGGCGGCGGCTTGCGGGTCGCGGGCGCCGGCGGCTTCTGTGTCGGCTTCTGCTGAGCGGCGGCGATTTCGGGTATGGAGATCAGAACGGCGGCGGAGAGGATCGCGATCAACACTCGTCGCATGGGCGGCGCCTACTTCCGGATGCCGAGGCCGCGCAGCGCGGCCCGCGGTTGAATCAAGCCATAGCCGAAGTCGTTGTCCTTGCCTGCCGTGCCGAGATCCTTCGCGGTGGCGCGGATCAGGCCTTCGATCGCTTCCGGCCTGGTCACGCCCTGACTGACCAGGAGCGCCGCCAGCCCGGCAACGTGCGGCGAGGCCATCGACGTGCCTTCGTAGCCGACGGTCGCGTAGGTGTCGAAGCGCGGAATGAGTTTCGACGGCGACGAATCCGACGGCACCAGAGTCGCCTGCCAGACGAACCCCTGATCCTGGCCGCCGCCGTCACGGTCGTCGCCGCCGGGCGCGGCAATTTCCACCCAGTTGCCGGTGCTCGAGTAATACGACCGCCGCTGCGACTTGCCGATCGCGGCCACCGACATCGCGCCGTTGATCGAGGCCGCGAACGAGGCCGGGAATACCGTCGGGTTGCCGTCCTCGAACTCGTTGCCGGCCGAGATCGCGACAAACGCGCCACGGCCGATCGCGTAGGTAATCGCGTTGCGCTCGTCGGTCGACGCGCCGGTGCCGCCAATGCTGACGTTGATCACCTTGGCGCCGTTGTCGGCGGCGTAGCGGATGCCGTTGGCAACCGCCGAGCTCGGGCAGAAGCCCTCGTCGGGATCAACGTTGAACCCCGGCCGGTTCGCCGCGGCCTCCTGAATCATCAGCTCCCAGTAGCCGAGGCACACCTTCACGGGAATGATGCGCACGTTGTAGGCGATGCCGGCGGCGCGAAACGAGTTGTTCGTGTCCTCGGCAATCGTCGAAGACACGTGAGTGCCGTGGCCGTCCATGTCCTGCACCTGCGTCCCGGTGGTCGTAAATACGAAGTCGCGCGGCAGCACCAGCCGTGACGCCGTGAGATCGGTGCTGACCGCAAACGGCAGGCTCACCGTCTGAATCGAGGAGCCCGTATAGAGCGGAAAATTGATCGACTGCGTCTGCGTCGTGACGCCGGTATCGACGACCGCGACGAGCACACTCGAGGTCGCGCCGGGATTGATGTC
>DASUGM010000140.1:0-8715 GCA_036274055.1 Vicinamibacterales bacterium
CGAACTCCCGAAGTTCCGAACGCTAGAACCTCACAACGTCGCCGAGGCGACGTAGTCCATGTAGCGGGCGGTGTCCCTGGCGACGTCCTCGCCGTGCATCTGCGCGACGACGTGCAACGCCATGTCGATGCCTGCGGAGACGCCCGCCGATGTGACGATGCCGTCGTCCACGAATCGCGGCGCGGATTCAACGACGACGGTGGGGTCGATCGTCTTCAACAGATCCAACGCGCTCCAGTGCGACGTCGCGCGGCGGTGCGCGAGCAGGCCGAGTTTCGCGAGCACCAGCGCGCCCGTGCAGACCGAGGTCACGCGCGCCGCGCGCCCGGCGGCGGCGCGGATCCAGTCCAGGACCTCGGCGTCTTCAAGGAGCGGCCGTGTGCCGAACCCGCCAGGCACGAGCAGCAGATCGATCGACGGCGCGTCGTCGAAGCAATATTCCGGGATGACCCGGAGGCCTCCGGTCGCCACGATCTCGTCGTGATATTTCGCGACCGTGAAGACGTTGAACGGCGCGTTGTCGTCGGTACGCCGGCTTTCGACGCCCGGCGTCAGGCGGGTGCGCGAGAAAACCTCGAACGGACCGGCGAAGTCGAGAACTTCGACGCCGTCAAAGATCAGGATGCCGACGTTTGCAGGAGTCACGCCGACAGATCATTACACGCCGGTCGCCGGATAGGGGAAGCCGGCCGGCGCCGGAGCGGTGGTCACCACATGTCGGCGCATACCGGCGTCGCAGACCGCATAGCCCCAGTTGATCAGCCGCTCCTGCCGGTTCGCGTCCAGGCGCTGAAGACGCGTCTTGGTTTCAGCCAACTCCGTGGTGCGCGCCAGCGGGCAGGCCATCGCCGTCGCCAGCTGGTAGTCGGCGATATCGGTGCGGATACCCCAGTAGGTACCGTGTCGTTCCCCGGCTTCGAACGAGCCGATCACCTGACGCGCGCGGAGACTGCGGACCTGGTTGTCGATGATTTCGTTGATGCGGATCGAGTGCCTGGCCCAGTCGCCCTTCGGTTCCTCCTGCGGCGCCATCTTGCCGCCGCCGTTGCTGACCAGGATCGTGTCGTAGCGCTTCCACGCGGTCTCGAGGCCGAGGTTGTCGTAGACGCCGCCGTCGGAGAGCACCACGTCGGTGAGGTACGGCGCGCGATGCAGATCTTCGCCGCCGCTCTGCACCCACGCCGCAGCGTCGAACTCCAAGTGCACCGGCGAGAGCACCGGCGGAAAGGCCGATGACGCCGTCACCGCCAGCGCCAGATCCAACGTCGGATTCCGGATCATCCCGAGCCGGAAGTCGGCGATGAACGGACGCGAGAAACGGAACAGCGCGCCGGTCTGGACGTTGGTCGCGTTGATCACGAATCGCGGCGGGTCGGGCGGCAGATCCTGCAGCGTGGCGTTGCCGAAGAGATGCTTCCGGTAAGCGTCGGCGATGCGCTCGCTGATCGAACCGGGCATCAGCAGTCCGCCGAGGATCGCGCCTTCGTCGATGGTCCTGCTCGCCAGGGCGCGAATCGGATCGATGACTTCGGCGACCAGGTTGCGGGCGACGCCGCCGGCGTCGAAACCCAGACGCGACCAGCGCAGGCCGAGCAGAGCGGCGATGATCGAACCACCGGACACCGACGAGACGCGATTCAGCTTCGGAAGAAACCCAAGCTCGGACAGCCGCCAGATCGCGCCGGCGTGAAAGAGCATCGCGCGGTAGCCGCCGCCGGAGAGACAGAGCGCGATTCCCGGCTCCGGACCGGCCGGAGCCTCCGGGTCCGCGCCGGCGGCCGGGCTGAGGGGAGATTTGCGTTCGAGTTGATTGTCGTGCGGCATGCCCCGTTAGACGGACAGCCCGAGTCAGCTTACGTCGACGAGTCTCACGAGGAGCGGGTCAGCCAAGAGCCGACCCCTGTGGCATCCGTCCGGTTCCGTCTACGAAAGGGACGATACCAGTCTGCCCGCCGGGCACCCACCCAACAGGCCTAAACCCAGAGCCAACCCGCTCCTCTTGAGACTCGTGCTTACACTGACGCTGTCTGCTCGCGGCGAGCATTGCGATCGTGCTGCCGATCGCCGCGAGGCCGTTCCCGATCGTGACCGCGATCGCCGCGATCGCGATCGTTGCGGTGGCGATCGCCGCCGCCGCGCGGTGGTTCGGCGCCGCCGGCGCGGCGCTCGCTGTTGCCGCCGCCGTGCTGCCGCACCTTGTCCATGACGCGCCGCGACGCTTCGCGGAAGCGAGCTTCGAGCGTCTGCGCTTCCGGTGCCGTCGTCGGCGCCAGGCGCTGCCACGCCGCCTGGGCCTCTTTCAACGTCTCGCCGGCGGCGCGCCACTTCGCGTCTTCGGTGTTGCGTCCGCCCATCGCGTTGCTGGCGAGCGCATTCCTGAGACGGGCGGCGAGCAATTCGGTTTGCGAGAGCGCCTGCTTGTGCGCCGGCTCGCGGACTTCGTCGAGCAGCGACTCGACGCGCGCGACGAGCTTTTCCATCCGCTGGATGACCAGCGCCGGATCCAGATCGGTGCCCTTGAATGCGTCCGGCCGCTGTTCGACGATCCGCGCGAGCGCGGCCTGCCAGCGGTCGGTGAGCGCCTTCATGCCGGCGCCGGGGATCGGCACCGCGCGGTTGAAGGCGTTGCGCACGGTCTGCACGCGTTCGGCGAGATCCGAGATCGGCTCGGCGCCATCGGCCGCGATCAGGCCCTCGAGTTCCACCACCATGACTTCACGCTCGGCGAGTTTGTCCTGCAGCGCGATCTCGTGGCGGTTGTGATAACGCTCGAAGAACTTGTCGGCGGCGGCACGGAAGCGCGTCCAGACGACGTCGGACTTGTTGCGGCGCACCGGCCCGACGGTCTTCCAGTCGGCCTGGAGTTTCTTCATCTCCGCTGCCGCGTTGTCCCAATCGGTCGATTCGGCCAGCGCCTCGGCGCGTTCGCAGAAGGATTCCTTCTTCGCGAGGTTGTCGGTCCAGACCTTCTTGCGCTCGGTCAGATCCTCGCGGCGTCGCGCGAAGAACGTGTTGCTGGCGGTGCGGAAGCGCTGCGACAATTCGCGGCCGGATTCACGGGCCACCGGTCCGAGCGCCTGCCAGGCCGTCTGCAGCTCCTGGAAGCGCGCCGCGGCCTTGCCCCAGTCCTGCGAGTTGGCGAGTGCTTCGGCTTCGGTGACGATCGCGTGCTTGTGCTCGAGCGCGGCGGCGCGCTCCTCGCGCATCTTGACGAAGTAAACCTCGCAGCGGCTGCGGATGAAATCGGTGGCGGTGCGGAAGCGATCCCACAGGCGCTGGGCGACGTTGCGCGGCGCCTCGGCGACTTCCTGCCACTTGGCGTGCAGCTCGCGGAGCGCCTTGGCGGTCGCGGCGAGATCCGAATCCTTCTTCGCTTCGTCGTCGGCCTTGAGCGAGGCGACGATCGCTTCGGCCATCGCAATCAGCTGCTCCTGGCGCTGGGCGTTGGCGAAGCGGCGCCAGTCGTCCATCTCGCGGAGGTCCTTGACCCGCGGCGCGATCGCTTCCTGCAGCGTGCGCAGCCGTCCGGCGGCGTCGCTGACGTCCTTGTTGTCGACACCCTGCGCGGCATCGAGGCCGGCGCCGATGTCGCGCATCAGCCGCTCGCCTTCGCGCAGCGTGATCGCCTCGGCGTCCGCGGCGCGTTTGGCGCGATCGATCAGCCGCTGCAGCAGCGCCGCGAGATCCTGCTTCGCTTTTTCGACCGCCTGCATGGCCTCGGCCTCGCGCGCCGTAAACACGGCGGCGACGGCGTCGAGCCGGGCGACGAGATCGTCGGCCGGGCGGCGGGCGTCGGAAAGGATGGCGGTCAAGCCGCGTGCGTCACGGCTGAGCGTCTGCCAACGGGCCGCGGCAGCGGTGCGGTCGTCTTGCGACGGCAACGTCTCCGCGTCGACGACCAGCGCGTCCAGTGACGCACGGGTCTCGGCCAGCTTCGCGCCCATTTCGTGCCGCTTCCGGCACGCGGCGACCGCCAAGGCGAAACGCTCTGCCAGTCGGTCAGCCTCCGGGCCGTTGCCGACGAGCGGCAGAAGCGAACGCCACTCTTCTTCCAGTGGAGCCAGCTGCTCCAGGATGTCATCGCCGTCGAGCGCTTCGACGCTCAGGCACAGCGTGTCTCGGGTCGCAATCGCCTCGGCCCGGGCGCGCGCCAGTTCCGCGGCTTCCTCGGCCTCGCGTTCGCGTCTGGCAATCGCGCTCTCGGCGTCACGGACGCCCTGCGCGAACCGATCGGCGGACGCCGGCGCGGACTGCTCGAGGGCGCGCCAGGCGTCGGTCACGCGCGACAGTTCCGCGCGCGCCGCGGCCGCATCGGCGATGCCGGCAATCTTTTCCACCGCGTCGCACAGCGACGCTTCACGGCGACGACGGTCGTCTTCGGCGGCGCGGCGAGCGGCCTCGGCAGTTTCGATGTCTTGAATCATGGTGCGTGCCCGCTTGCTGACCGCTTTCTGCTGCGCGCGCGTTTCGATCGACCGCAACTGCGCGAGATCCGGCGCGCCCGCGGCGACGCGTTCGAACGCCGCCACCGCGACGTCCTTGTGTTCGGCGTTGAGCGCGATGTCGAGCAGCGTCTCGGCGTCACTGACCCGGGCGAGCGCCGCCGCGGCGGTAGCTTCATGCCTCGCATGGCGTGCGACCGCACCGAGCGCGCGGGCATCGGTCAGGCGCGCGAGCGCCTCAGCGCGAACTTCGTCGGCCGCGTCGCTCTTGGCGAGCGTCGAGAGCCGCTTGGCGTCGACGATCGCCCGAGCCGCGGCCAGCGCGTCCGCGCTGGAACCGCCGGCGATCGCGAGCAGGCGGTCGGCGGCCCGGTCACGGGCTTCGGCGTCGGTGTCCCCGGTCGCGATGCGGCCGAGCGTCGCGGCGTCGTCGATCCGAGCCGCCGCGGCACGCCGGACCCGGGCATCCGCGTCGGTCTCCGCCAGCACTGCCAGTTCGATCGGGTCCTCGAGTTCACGGAGGGCGTCGAGGCGAACCGCGGCGTCAGCGTGCTTCCAACGAGGTTGGGGTTTGAGCTTATCCAGGAATCCCATAGCCGGGGTGACCGACACATAAGGAAAGGCCATGCCGTACTGCCAGGGGGTGCGCCGGATCTTGATGGGACTCTTTGGATCTTTACTGGTCAACAACTTACGGAGACTGACCGGTTTCCTGTCACGGCCGGTTGTGGGTCCCGGATTCGGGCAGGTGGATTGAGAATCCAACCATCCTGATTTCCCGTTTTTGCGCAGGGCGCCGATTGCCGAAAGGTGGAGTGACTAGGAACTGATGTGATTAAGGTCAATTACCCATAAAACAGCGAACTGACCGCGTCCTAGATAAGCTCCTCGAGCCGTCCGACCAACCCCTCAAGCTGATCGACAACCGCCTGGACCGTTTCGGGCTGGCTGAGATCGACGCCGGCGTTCTTGAGCAGCGTCATCGGATGGTCGTTCCCGCCGGCGGCGAGCAGCTCGAGATAGCGGTCGCGGGCTGCCGTGCGCGTCGGCTCGGCGCCGGCCATGATCTCGCCGGCGATCTTGGCCGCCGACGCAAAGCAGGTCGCGTATTGATAGACGTAGTACGGCGTGTTGTAAAAGTGCGGGATCCGCGCCCAGGTGATCGGCGTCAGCGGCTCGAGATCGACAGCGTCGCCGTAGTAGGCGTCGAACCGCTCTTTGTAGAGCGTGTTGAGCACATCGGCGGTGATTGACTCGTCGCTTTCGACGCGCGTGTGCGCCGCCAGCTCGAAATCCGCGAACAGCACCTGCGTGTAGAACGTGCTGGTGATGTTGTCGATCGCGTGCTGGAGCAGGACCATCCGTTCTTCGCGATCGGTGACGCGCTGCAGCAGGTGCTCGAGCAACAGCGCCTCGGAGAGCGTCGAGGGCACTTCGGCGACGAAGATCGTGTAGTCGGAGTAGACGAACGGCTGCCGCTCGTGCGACAGCATCGTGTGCATCGAGTGGCCCATCTCATGCGCCAGGGTGAACACGTCGTCGAGCGTGTCGGCCCAGTTCATCAGCATGTAGGGGTGGACGCCGTAGACCGGCGCCGAGTAGGCGCCGCTGCGTTTGCCGTCGTTTTCGTAGACGTCAATCCAGCGCTCGCGGAAGCCGCGCCACATCCGCGCCTGATAGTCCGGGCCGAGCGGCGCGACCGCGGTGACAATCGACTCGAGCACGTCGGAATAGTTGTAGCGGCGGTCCCATTCGACGATCGGAATCGAGAAGTCGTAGGGGCAGTAGCGATCGAGCTTGAGCGCCTTGCGGCGGAGCTTGTGGTAGCGCTGCAGGGGCGCGACGCCGGCGCGCGTCGCCGCAATCAGGTTGTCGACCACCGAGCGCGGGATGGCGTTGCCGTGCAGCGCGGCGTCGAGCGTCGTCTTGTAGCCGCGGGCGCGGGCGTGAAACCAGTCGCGCTGGCAGATCGCGTGATAGAGCGTCGCGTAGGTGTTGAGCGACTTGTCGTAGGTGCCGTAATGGGCGAGGAACGAGGCGCGGCGGTCGGCCTGCTGGCGATTGGTGGCGAGTACGGCGCGGTACTGGCCGTACGACATGGTCACCTTTTCGCCGGTGCTCAGCGTCACTTCCGGAAACTTCGCGTCGGCGGTCGACAGCGCGAGGTAGGCTTCACTCGGCGAGCCTGACAAGCGCGACGACAACGACATCAGCCGTTCGCCGGCCTCGTCGAGCACGTGCTCCTGCTGCCGGTAGACCTCCTCGATGGCGAAACGATAGACCGCGAGTTCGGCGTTGGCGTTCATCCAGCCGCGGACGGTCTCGACGGGAATGGTCAGCAACTCCGGACTGAACCATGATGTCGCTTCCTGCCACCGCGCCATCAGCGCCTGAACCTGCTGCTTGCGGGCGTTGACGTCGTTGTCGCGCTGGTCTTCGTCGTACTTCAACGACGGGAAGAAATAGACCTTGTAGGCGAGTTGGCCGAGCTGGTCGTTGAGCCGGAACGCCATCAGCAACCGGTCCGCGCCGGAGGCCAGCGTCCCCTTGAGCGCGGCGTACTCGCCAATCAGGGCCTCGAGCTGTTTGCGGGCTCCGTCCCACGAGGACCAGTCTGGATAGATGTCCGAGAGGTCCCATTTGTTGGCCTCATCGATCTCGGCGCGGACTCGGGGGCGGGGGACGGACGACGACATGCTCCGATCATATCTAGGGCTGTGCGTGGGGCGTTAATGGGCTCGGGGATCGGGGGCACGATCGGTACTTCGGGTACTACGGGTACTCGGGGTACTTCGGGTACCAGGAACATGAGGCTTGTCATCTTTCTTCTCAGGTACGTCGGGTACTTCAAGAACTGAGGGCTGAGAAATTTTCTTGGGTTGCGCTTCCAGATACCTGAACTGAGCTGACCTCAGGCGTGAGATGCCCGTGGCGATCCGCTTCGCGAGCCGGAACAGCGGAGCACTGTCGGCCTCGGTGAAGTAGCCGCGATCGATGCCGTCCTGAATCCAGCCTTCCGCTTCGCCGAGTGAGCTCAGGGCATAGCCAAGGAATCGCACGAGCTCTCGGGGCGAGAACCGAAGAAAACCCTCCGAAATGTGCTTCGCAATCGCCGCCGACGAGGTTTCAAGCTGATCCCGGAACCTGAGGTTCCGCTGTGCCGCGGGACTCTCCCGCATGAGTTGGTAGGTGGTCAGCTTAAAGGTGTTGGCGAGCTGCCAGACAATCAAGTCTTTGTAGCGGTGTACGGCCATGAGCCGACTCAGCTGGCAGGATTCGTACCCACCAGGAATCCACGGGATTTTCCTCATTAGTGGGTCTCAGTCGCATTTTCTGCGTACGTACCTGTTGAGAAAGTTGATACGCCTCAGGTTCCACGTACCCGACGTACCCGAAGTACCCGAAGTACCTGAAGTACCCGTCCCCAACCCGCGTACTGACTATAATTCCGCTCCGCACCCTGGAGGCTCAATGAGAAGGCACCTACGCACGTTCCTGGCCGGCGCGACCCTTGCCGTCGCCCTGATGGGCACCCTGCTGTCCGGTCAGCAGGCCGGAACCATCCCCGTTGCCGATGAATTCGCGCGCCTGCACTTCCGGTCGATCGGCCCGGCCAACATGTCGGGGCGCATTTCCGACCTTGCCGTCTACGAAAAGAATCCGGCGACCTATTACGTCGGCACCGCGCACGGCGGCGTGTGGAAGACCACCAACAACGGCGCGACCTATGAAGCGCAGTTTCAGGACAAGAGCCTGATCTCGATCGGCGATGTCGCCGTGTCGCAGAGCGATCCGAATCTCGTCTGGGTCGGCACCGGCGAGTCGAACAATCGCCAGAGCACGTCGTGGGGCGACGGCGTTTACAAGTCGACCGACGGCGGCAAGACGTGGACGTTCATGGGGCTTCGTGACTCGAAGCACATCAACCGCATCGTCATTCACCCGACCAACAACAACGTCGTTTACGTCGCGGCGACCGGCGCGTTGTTCGGCCCCGGCGGCGATCGCGGCGTCTACAAGACCACCGACGGCGGCACGACCTGGAAGCAGGTGCTCAAGGTCGACGACGACACCGGCGCGAACGATCTCGTCATGGCCGCGACCGACGCGAACATCATGTTCGCGTCGACGTATCAGCGCCGCCGCACGCAGTGCTGCATGAACGGCGGCGGCCCGGGCAGCGGCGTGTGGAAATCGACGGACGGCGGCGACACGTGGACGCGCCTCCAGGGCGGATTGCCGAACGAGCCGATGGGACGGATCGCGGTTGACG
>DASUGM010000141.1:0-52519 GCA_036274055.1 Vicinamibacterales bacterium
CCGAACAGCTCAGCCGTGAACAGGAAGCCCAGCGGGCGCGACGTCGGGAAGCCGGCGCCGACGCCCCAACGCACGCCGTTGGTGAGCGAGTAGCCATCGGGACTGCCGCGCGTAATGAAGCCGAGGTAGCCCGACACTTCAGCCGCCTTGGTGTGTGTCGACACGATTCCGTCGATGATGAAATCGGTTTTTCCGGTGGAAACGCCCTCATCTTCGTCGCCCACCGGCATTTTGAGCATGATGCGCGCGCCGGCGCCAAGCGCCTTGTCGGACTTGGCGAGGAAGTTGATTTTGCCGCCGACGGTGAAGTCGCCGAGCTTGCTGCCGGTCCACTCTTTGCGGACCAGCGGGTAGTCCGGCAGAATGCCGCCGCCGGTGCCGTTGGCGATCGAGGCTGGCGTGCTCTCGAAGAACAGCGGGCGCGTGTCGCGGTCGATGCGTGTGATCAGCGCCCAGCTTCCGAAGACTTCGCCGTAGCCACCGAGGCCGTAAGCAAAGGTCACCGGGAACGTCGAGATGTCGGAAAACCCTTGCCCGTCATCGACGTTGGTCCGGTAGAGCGAGGCCGACCATTTCTTGGCCTGGAGCACTTCGGCGGTGGGGACAAACCACAGGCCGGTCGTGCCCGAGACCGTCGTCATGGCTGGCTTGACTTCTTCAGAGGAGGCACCCGAAGGCGGGGGAGGCGTCTGCTGAGGTGTCTGGGAAAGCGCCGGCGCTGCGATCGCCAGCGTGGTAATAAGAGTTGAAATCGTGAAAAGTCGTCTCATTGGCTCATCCCGTCTCGAACATCCCAAAGGCATGTTCGGGTTAGAGCAGCAAGATCCGGTCCCTTTTTTGCTCACCCGAGGTCTATCGTAGTACCTCCCGGGACGGCAAGTCAATGTAACCCCGGGCAAACACTGGGGTTTTAGCCCTACAGGCCCCTCAAATCCGGGTCTTTGCCCGAACCAGTCACGCTATACTGGAAAGCGCACGTGACCGTGTAAGGAGCACCCATGTTTGGTCCTCTCGGCTTCCCAGAACTGGTGATCATCTTCGTCGTCGCCCTGCTGGTATTCGGGCCGCGAAAGCTTCCTGATCTGGGCCGGTCGCTGGGCAAGAGCCTGGCCGAGTTCAAGCGGGCGTCGAACGAATTGCGCAGCACCCTCGACGACGAGATCCGCGCCGACGAACGCAAGACCGCGGCGGCGGTGCCGGCCGTGCCGGCGGAGTCGTCGACGGATCCCGCCGACATTCACTCGCCCGCCGCGCCCGAGACCATCGCCCGCGGCCATCAAGGTTCCTAGGCCGCCCGACTTCGTGTTGCTGCTGTCATGAGCACGCCCGCGTCCGAAACCTTCGACGACGTGCAGGAGGACGAGAAAGATCAGGAGGGCGATCGCTCGCGGATGAGCTTCCTCGAGCACCTCGACGAGTTCCGCCGCCGGCTGCTCTATTCGGTCTACGCGCTCACCGCCACCTGCGCGGTCACGTTTTATTACTGGGAACCGATCTACCGCTACCTCGCGCACTACTTGAAGGCCCAGGGCGGCACGCTGATGTTCAGCCAGCCGATGGCTGGCTTCATGTTCAGCCTGAAGACGTCCGCGCTGCTCGGCGTGATCATCGCCTCGCCGTTCATCTTCACGCAGCTGTGGTTGTTCATCGCCCCGGGCCTGTACGCGAAAGAAAAGCGCGTCGTGGTGCCGTTCGTGTTTTTCTCGACGCTGCTGTTCATCGCCGGCGCCTACTTCGCGCACGCGGTGGGCTTCCCGGCGATGGCGCAGTTCTTCGCCAGCTACGGCACCGACGACATCGCCTACATGCCGCAGCTCGACGTGATCTTCTCGCTTTACGTGAAGGTCGTGCTCGGCATGGGGGTGGCGTTTCAGCTGCCGATGCTGGTGTTCTTCCTGGCCCGATTCGGCATGGTCACGGCCGGCTACCTGCTGCGGAAGTTCAAATACGCCTTTCTCATCATCGTGATCGCGGCGGCGGTTGCGACGCCCAGCGGTGACCCGGTGACCCTGACGGTCTTCTCGGCGCCGATGGTGCTTCTCTACCTCATCAGCATCCTGGTCGCCTGGGTGTTCGGAAAGAGACAGAAGAAAGAAGACGACTGAGCACGAGGACGTTTCGTGCGAGGATTTGATATGCGCTTGATGCGAATCCCGTCGGCGGCGGTGGTCGCGGTGCTCTCGGTGGCCGGTGGCGTCGTGCTCGGCTCGCAGACCGTGCAGACGCAGGACCGCGACCAGGTGCGCGCGCGGGTCTGGTCGGCGGCGCTCGCCGTCGTCGAGAAGGACTACGTCGAAGAACTCGACGCCTCGCGGCTCGTCTACGCCTCGATCGACGGCATGCTGCGGACGCTCGATCCGCATTCGTCGTTTTTCGATCCGCGGGAATTCGCGCAGATGCGCGAGCGCCAGGAGGGCCGCTACTTCGGCATCGGCGTGACGATCGCAACCGTCGACAAGGACGTGACGATCACCTCGCTGTTCGAGGGCTCGCCGGCCTATCGCGCCGGCATGCGGCGCGGCGACATCATCGCGATGGTCGGCGAAGAGGACGCGCATGGCTGGACCAATGACGACGTCGTCAAGCGCGTCAAGGGGCCGAAAGGTACGTTCGTCCAGATCACGATCCGTCGGCCGGGACTCGAAAAGCTGATTCCGCTTACCGTCGAACGTGACGAGATCAACATCGTGACGGTGCGTACGGCGTTCATGATCGCGCCCGGCACGGGGTACATCCGGCTGCAGGATTTCTCGGAGACGTCCGATCGCGAAATGGGCGAGGCGCTCACCAAGCTCAAGGCCCAGGGCATGCAGCGGCTGATGCTCGACCTGCGTGAAAACCCGGGCGGCCCGCTCGATCAGGCGATCGCGGTCGCCAACCGGTTCCTGAAGAAGGGATCGATGATTGTCTCGACACGCGGACGAATTCCCAACTCCAACGAGGAATACCGCGCGGTCACCGAAGGCGGCTACCAGGACATCCCGATGATCGTCATGGTCAACCGCCAGAGCGCCAGCGCGTCGGAGATCGTCAGCGGCGCGATGCAGGATCACGATCGCGCGCTGATCGTCGGCGAGCGCACCTTCGGCAAGGCGCTGGTACAGTCGGTCTATCCGATCGCCAACGACGCCGGCATCGCGGTCACGACCGGGCGTTACTACACGCCGAGCGATCGCATGATTCAGCGGCCGTGGGACGGCGCGTTCGACGACTACCTGACCTATTCGCTGAAGGACCAGGAAGCAACACGCGAGCACAACCCGGCGGATCTGAAGTACACCTCGGGCGGCCGCAAGGTCTACGGCGGCGGCGGCATCGAGCCGGACCACTTCATCCTCGGCCCGGTCGAGGGCTTCAATCCGACCCGATTCGCGCGCCTGCTGGTTTCGCGCGGCGGGTTCATCGGTTTCGCGGAGAAATTTACCAAGGAAGGCGATCTGCGGCCGGGCGCGCAGTCGGCGGCGATGTACAAGGTGGCGCCGGGCTGGCAAGTCACCGACGCGATGATCGAAGAGTTCAAGAAGTACCTCACCTCGCAGGGCGGCAAGATCGACGAGGCGGCGTTCACGACCGACCTGCCGTTCATCCGCGCGATGATGCACTACGAAGTCGACGTCGACCTGTTCAGCGTCGAGGAAGCGCGGCGCAACCTGTCGAAGGTCGATCCGCAGATCCAGAAGGCGCTCGGCTACTTCGACGAAGCCAGGGCGCTCATTGCGAAGAAGACCCAGTAGGCTCGGGGCTCAGGGCTCAGGGCTCGGGGCTCGGGGCTCGGGATCTCGGGCCTCCGCTGCTCTGGGGACACCGAGCCCTGAGCCTTGAGCCCTGAGCCTATTTAGTGCCCCCGATCTTTGTTGCCCCAAGGAATAGTGCCTGCTACACTGAGCCCCGCCGCGTTTCCTGGGTTGGGATGCGGCCCTAACTGACCTTCACAAGCTTGCGTTCCCAGCCGCTTGCGGGTCGATAGCACGGGTGTCTATCGAAACCGAAAGTGGCTGTTTTTCTGTACGGCATTTCCCAATGCGATTGTCCCGACTGCACATCAACGGCTTCAAAAGCTTTCCGGATCGCGCCGAACTCGGCTTCGACGACGGCGTCACCGCGATTGTCGGGCCCAATGGCTGCGGCAAGAGCAACGTCGTGGACGCGATCACCTGGGTGCTGGGCGAGCAGAGCGCCAAGAGCCTGCGCGGCGAGCGGATGGAGGACGTCATCTTCAACGGCAGCGATGCGCGCAAGCCCACCGCTGCCGCTGAGGTGCGGCTGAAGCTCACGCAGGTTGCGCAGGCGGCGATGGCCGCGGCCACGGCGCTGCCTGCCGATCCCATCGACGACGTGCGGGTCGACGACGAGCCGCCGGCGCTGCTGCGCGACATCGAGATCGGCCGCCGGCTCTACCGGTCCGGCGAGAGCGAATATCTGATCGACGGGGAAGTCTGCCGGCTGCGCGACGTCCACGATTTGCTGATGGACTCCGGCCTCGGCGTCAAGGCGTACGCCGTGATCGAGCAGGGCAAGATCGGGCAGATCCTCTCGTCGCGTCCGGCCGAGCGCCGGATGCTGATCGAGGAAGCCGCCGGCGTGACCAAGTACAAGTCGCGCCGCCGCGCCGCGGAGCTCAAGCTCGAGGCCGCGCAGGGCAATCTCACCCGGATCGACGACATCATCTTCGAAGTCGAAAAGCAGCGCGGCGCGCTGCGCCGCCAGGCGGCGCGCGCCCGCCGCTACAAGCGTCTGCGTGAAGAGCTGCGTCGCTGGGAACAGGTGCAGTTCGCGCACAAGTACGAGGCACTGGCCAAGGACATCGACGCCGCCGACGCGCGGCTGGCCGGCGCGCGGGCTCGCGAAGCCGCGGCGGCGGCGCATGTCGCCGAGCTCGAGACCGCGCTGGAGGGGCTGCGCCTCGGCCTCGCCGAGGCCGAGGCCGGCGCGACCGCGACCCGCGAGCAGGCGCACGGCCGCGAGCTCGAGATCGGCCGGCGCCAGCAGCAGATCCAGTTCGACCGCCAGCAGATCGACGATCTCGCGCTGCAGGCGGAATCCTTCGCCGCCGAAGCGCGCGAGCTCGACGCCCGGCGTGAGCCGGCACGGTTGGCGATCGCGGCCTCGCAGGAAGCCGCGCTGCGCGCCGCCCAGGCGCTGGCCGACGCGGCGCAACTGGTCGCCGAACGTGAGACCGACTACAGCCGTGCGCTCGCCGGCGTGCAGGCGGTGGAGCAGGAATCCGACGAGACCCGGGCCGCGGTGCTCGCCGCGACGACGACGATCATGGCGCTGCGCCAGGCGCGGGACAACGCCGCCGCGGTGCGCGACCGTGTCGCCGCCGAGCGCGAACGGCTCGACGTCGAACATCGCGAGCTCTCAGCCGAACTCGATCGCGTCCAGCGCGATCATGACGCCGCGCAACAGTCGGCGACGGCGTCGCGCGCCGCGCTCGACGCGCTGGCGCAGACCCACGCCGCCGCCGCGTCCGACCTGGCGGCGCGGCGCGCCGATCGGGAGCGCGCCACCCAGGCGCTGGCGACGTTGCAACAGAATCTTGCCGGGCGGAGCGCCCGGCTGCGCTCGCTCGAAGAACTCGACGCCAGCCGCGCCACGTTCGGCGACGCGGCCCGCTTCCTGCTCAGCGAGACCGGCGCCGCGCTGGCCCGCCACGGCGCCGTCGCCGATCATCTGGTCGTCGAGCGGTCGTTCGAGCGCGCCGTCGACGCGCTGTTCGGCGATCTGCTGCAACACGTGCTCGTCGATCGCACGGACGATGCGACCCGTGGACTGTCGCTGCTGACCGAACGCAGCGCCGGCCGCTGCGGGTTCCTCGTGCTCGAAGAGACGCGGGGCGACGTGCCCGCGGACGCGCCGCTGGTGGTGCCGCCGGGATCGCGGCCGCTGGCGTCGGTCGTGCGCGCGACCGGGCCGCACGCCGCCGCGATCGCGCGGCTGATTGGCCGCGCGCTGATCGTCGACTCGATCGAGACGGCGCGGGCGCTGGCCCGCACGGTATCCGTGCCGGTGGCGACGACCTCGGGCGAAGTGTTTCGCGGCGCCTGGCTCGTCCAGGGCGGCTCGCGGCAGGACGTGCGCGGCATCCTCGAGAGCCGCGCCGAGATGCTCTCGCTGCGCGACGAGGTCGCGGCGATGGAAGCCGAAGCCGCGACGATGACCAGCGCGCTGGCCGAACTCGATGCCGCGATTGCGACCGCGGGACCGGCGGTGTCCGCGCTGATCGCGCGGCTGCATGACGACGAACTGGCGCTCGTCGGGCTGACCTCGCGCGCGCAGCGCGCTGCCGAGGATCTGCACCGTCTGGCCCGCCGTCTCGACGTCGTCACGACCGACAAGCTTCGCGCCGACGAGGAAGGTCAGGCCACCGAGCAGCGCCGCGACGAAGCCGCGGCGGCGATCATCACCCACGAGACCGGACACCGCGATGCCGAGAGCCGGCTGAGCGGCGTCCTCGCTCGCCTGCAGTCGGCGCGTGAGGCAGCCGAGGCGCGGTTGCGTCTCGTCACCGAGAGCCGCACCGAGCAGGCGACCCTCACCGAGCGCGCCGGCGCGCTCGAGACCGATCTTGCACGCCTCATCGAGGCCGCGCGCGATCTTGATGCTCGTCTTGCCAGCCGCAATGCCGACATCCAGCGCACCGAGGTCCGGCGCGAAGAGCTGCGGACAGCGGTCGCGGACACCGAACGCCAGCTCGACGACGACATCGCCGCGCTCGAGCGGCTGCGCGGCGAGATGCGCACGCTCGACGAGCAGGTGATCACGCTGCGCGGCCAGTTCAGCGGCCGCGACCATGAAATTCGCGGCGCCCGGCACGCGCTCGAAGGCGTTCGCGACGAGGTGATGCAGTCCGAGGTCGCGAAGGCGCGCGCCACCGCCGACCTCGCCCATCTCGAGACGCAGTGCAGCGAGGCGGTCGGCGCCAGCCTCGACGAGGTCGTCGCCGCCGTCGCCGGCATGGAAGAGCGCGGCGAGCTGCAGGCGCCGGGCCGCCGGCTGGCGGCGGCGTCGGCACCCGATGCCGACGAGGCAGAGGACGGGGAAGAGGCCGCGGCATCGGACGCCGCGGAGGCCGGCGGTTCGGCCTTCGACGCCGCTCAGGCCGTCCAGGCCGGCGGAAGCGACGGCCTGGACGCGATGACGCCCGACCAGGTCATCGCCGACTTGCGCAAGAAGATCGAGCGGCTGGGACCGGTCAACATGATGGCGATCGAGCAGTTCGACGAGCTCGAGAGCCGGCACACGTTCCTGACCACGCAGCGCAAGGACCTGCTCGATTCGATCGCGCAGACCGGCGAAGCGATCCGGCGCATCGACAAGACGACGCGCGAACGCTTCGCGGAGGCATTCGCGGTGGTCAACACCAACTTCGAGAAGACGTTCACGACGCTGTTCGGCGGCGGCCGCGCCGGCCTCGTGCTGATCGACCAGGAGAACGAGCAGGAAAGCGGCATCGACATCATCGCGCAGCCGCCGGGCAAGCGGTTGCAGAACGTCCAGCTCCTCTCCGGCGGCGAGAAGGCGCTGACCGCGATGGCGCTGATGTTCGCGATCTTCAAGTACCGGCCGAGTCCGTTCTGCCTGCTCGACGAAATCGACGCCCCGCTCGATGACGCCAACATCGGCCGTTTCGTCGAGATGTTGCAGGGCATGCAGGATCACACCCAGTTCATCCTGATCACGCACAACCGCAAGACGATGGAAATCGCCAATCGTCTCTACGGCGTGACGATGGAGGAGCCGGGCGTGTCGAAGCTGATTTCGTTGCAGCTCAATTAGTCTTGGGTCTTGGGTCTTGGGTCTTGAGTCTTGGATCTTGGGTCTTGAGCCAGAAGCGGTGAGCGGTACCCCAAGACCCAAGTCTCAAGACGCACGACGGTAGTCAAGACGGTTCTCATGAACGAAACCCGCGCCACGCGTTACCAGCGGCTGCGCCGGCGCGCGCACGCGGCCGGCCTCGCGTCGGCGGGCTTGATGCTCACGATCGTCGCGCTGACGCCCTTGTCCCGACAACTCGTCGTCGTCGCCGAGCGCTTCGCGCGCGGTCTGCCGTCACCATTTTTCGCCGCCGTCACGGTGGGAGTATTCGTCGTTCTCGTCGTCGCGCTGTGGGAGCTGGCGGCGCTGCCCTCGGCCGTCTACCTCGCCCGCCGCATCGACCTGCGCTACGGTGCCGGGCACACCGCGACCTCGGTCGAGGACGCGATGGTGGCGCAGGCGCACGCCGCACTGGTGGCGCTTCCGGTGGCCTTGATCGCCGGCGCGATCTGGCTGGTGTCGGTGCGCGTCGCGGGCGCGGCGTGGTGGGTGATCGCCGGCGCGCTGGCCGCGGTCGCGATTGGCGTCGGCGTACGCGCCGGTCCGGCGCTGCTGGCACTCGTCGCTGACGCCACGCCGCTCGGCAAACCGGCGCTCGCCGACCGGCTGCGCATCCTGGCGCGCCGCGCGGGCGTGCCGGTGACGTCGATCGAAGAGTGGCGGGTCGGCGACGATGCGTCGTCGACCGCGCTGGTCGCCGGCATCGGCCGGTCGCGGCGCGTCCTGATTGCGACGCCGCTGCTGCGCGACTGGTCCGACGACGAGCTCGCGGTGGTCGTGGCCCATGAACTCGCGCATCACGCCAACGGCGATCTCGGCCGCGCCGCCATTGTCGACGCCGGCGTCGTCGTCGTCGCTCTCGGCCTGGCGCACCTGGCCGTCATCGCGGCCGCGCCGTGGATTCAGGTGTCCGGGCCCGGCGATCTCGCGGCCGTGCCGCTATTGGTGTTGATCGCCGGGACGATCTGGATCGCGGCGACGCCGCTGCGTCACGCACTTTCGCGGCGGGACGAACGCCGCGCCGATACCTACGCGCTGGCCCTCACCGGCGCCGCCGACGCGTTCACGGCCGCGATCCGCCGCCTCGGCGAGCGCCACCTCGCGGAAGAGCGGCCGTCGGCGGTGACGCGGATGCTTTATTACCGTCATCCCTCCGTGGCCGAACGGCTCGCGCTCGCCGCCGCGTATCGCCGTGTCACCGGCAGCGGCGCCGTCATCGGCGATAGCCGATCTCGCGATCAGGCGATGGCAGAGCATCGCGCGATCGCGCGATCGCGCCAAGGCTGAGCTGACTCTCGCTCAGCCCTTGTCAGGGTGCTCATCTCTCCGTGAGCCTTCGCCCGATCGCGCGATCGCCCATGCACTGCCATGGCCCGATCACCCGATCGCCCATCGCTCGATGGGGGAGCCGGTTGTCTACCGTGTCTTGGCGGTGACGACCAGGCGAGCCCGCATCCCCCGGCATTTTTCGTCGATCTGCAGGCTGCAGGTGATGGCGAACTCGCCGGGCTTGTCGGCGCGGAAGCGGAACTGTGCCGGTTTGCCGGGCTCGGCGCGCCGGCTGATGCGGTAGTGGTCGTCGTCGATCGTGAAGCTGTGCGCGATGTCTTCGGCGGTGAACGTGATGGCGACGTTATCGTCCTGGTTGACGCGGATCTCGGCGGTGTCGGTGCCAGAAACCGTGAACGCGTACTTGCGCGCCGAGACATTGAATTCCCGCTGCGCCTGGGCGAGCAGCACGCCGCCGGCGACGATGCCGACGAGCACACCGCAAATCGCGAAGAATCCGGCGCGCGAACGGAAACCGGACAGGATCGTCAAGACAGGCCTCCTCGAGATCAGACGCAGACCGACGTGAGCCGGTCGGGGAGACGCCGCGGCTCCAGGTCAGGATACAGGAAAGGCCGGTAGACGGGCGCGCCGGGGATGCCGGCAGGGGCCGCCGCCATTTGCGATTGGCAATTTGCAAGTTGCGATTGTATTGGCGATTGGCAATTTGGATATTGCTATTGCCTATTGGCTATTGCGCCGACCGGAGCCGCTCCGCGATAGCCAATGCTCACTAGCAATATCCAAATTGCCAATCACCAATACAATCGCAAATTGCGAATTGCCAATCGCAAATGGCGTGATTACCGCCTGCGCGGTCCGCGATCGCGGCCGCCGCGATCGCCGCGATCGCGCCCGCCGCCGTAGCTCGGGCCGTCGGAGATCGGGCCGTCCGGCACCGGGCGCGGATCGCGCGGCGACGTGCCCTCGTCGGGTCCGAGCAGCGCTTTGCGTGAGAGCCGCACCTTGCCGGACGGGTCGATGTTGATCACCTTGACCATGATCGACTCGCCCTCCTTGAGTTCGTCGCGGACGTCCTTGACGCGGTAGTTCGCGATCTCGGACACGTGCAGCAGTCCGTCGACGCCCGGCATGATCTCGATGAACGCGCCGAAGTCGGTGATCCGCTCGACCCGGCCGTTGTAGGTCTTTTCCAGCTCCGGCGTCGCCGTCAGCTGCTGGATCATTTCGATCGCCTTCTTCGCCGCGCCTTCATCGGCCGACGCCACGTTGACGCGGCCGTCGTCTTCGACGTCGATCTTCACGCCGGTCTTTTCGATGATGCTGCGGATGGTCTTGCCGCCCGGCCCGATGACGTCGCGGATCTTCTCGGTCGGGATGCGGATGGTGACGATGCGCGGCGCGAACGACGAGATGTTCTCGCGCGAGCTCGGCAGCGCCGCGGTCATCTTGTCGAGGATCTCGAAGCGGCCGTGCTTGGCCTGATCGAGCGCCTTGCGCATGATGTCCATGGTGATGCCGCCGACCTTGATGTCCATCTGCAGCGCGGTGATCCCGGCGCGGGTGCCGGCGACCTTGAAGTCCATGTCGCCGTAGTGGTCCTCGGCGCCGGCGATGTCGGAGAGCACCGCCCACTTGCCGGTCGACTCGTCCATCACCAGGCCCATCGCCACGCCGGCCACCGGCGCCTTGATCGGCACGCCCGCGTCCATCAGCGCCAGCGCGCCGCCGCACACCGACGCCATCGACGACGAGCCGTTCGATTCGAGGATGTCGGAGACGATGCGCAGCGTGTAGGGGAACTCTTCCTCGGACGGAATCAGGGGCGCGATCGACCGCTCGGCGAGCGCGCCGTGGCCGACTTCGCGACGGCCGGGGCCGCGGAGGAACTGCACTTCGCCGACCGAGAACGGCGGGAAGTTGTAGTGGAGCAGGAAGCGGCGGTAGGTCTCGCCTTCGACGGTCTCGATCTTCTGCGCGTCGTCCTCGGTGCCGAGCGTCGCGCTGACCAGCGCCTGGGTTTCGCCGCGGGTGAACACGGCCGAGCCGTGGACGCGGGGCAGGACGCCGGTCTCGATCCAGATCGGGCGGATCTCATCGAAGCGACGGCCGTCGAGGCGCTGGCCGCGCTCGAGGATTTCGTCGCGCATGACCTTTTCCTTGAGGTTCTTGAAGATGGTCTTGGCGTCGGCGCGCCGTTCGGCCTCGGTTTCCGGGATGCTCGCCACCAACTCGGCCAGCACGGTTTCGACCTTGCCGTAGTTCTCGAGCTTGTCCTTGAGCCGCATCGCTTCGGCGAGCGGTTCGTAGGCCCGCTTCTCGACGTCGCGCAGAAACGCTTCGTCGATGGTTTTCTTGCCGACCGTCTTCTTCGGCTTGCCAACCGCCTTGCGCAGATCCTCGATCACGGCGACGATCTGCTTGATCGCCTTGTGCGCGGCGTCGAGCGCGCCGATCATCTCTTCCTCAGTCGCTTCCTTGGCGCCGGCTTCGACCATCATGATCGCCTCGGCGCTGCCGGCGACGACCAGGTCGATCTTGCTCTTGCGGCGTTCGGCGTAGGTCGGGTTGATGATGTAGCCGCCGTCGACGAGGCCGACGCGGACGCCGGCGATCGCCGTCTCGAACGGAATCGACGAAATCGCCAGCGCGGCGGACGCGCCGGTGATCGCCAGCACGTCCGAGTCGTTGTCGGTGTCGGCCGAAATCAGCAGCGCGACGATCTGCGTTTCGTAGTACCAGCCGCTCGGGAACAGCGGGCGCAGCGGCCGGTCGATCAGGCGGCTGGTCAGCACTTCCTTCTCGGCCGGCTTGCTCTCACGCTTGAAGAATCCGCCCGGGATGCGTCCGGACGCGTAGGCGTACTCGCGGTAGTCGACCGTGAGCGGCAGGAAATCGATGCCGACCCGCTGGGTCGCGGCGTGGCAGGCGGTGACAATGACCATCGTGTCGCCGGAGCGGACGATGACCGAGCCGTCGGCCTGCTTGGCGAGCTTGCCGGTTTCGATGGAAATGGTGCGTGCGCCGAGAGTGATGTCGCGCTTGTGGGCTGTTGGGATCATTGCGGACTAGGCCTTTGGAAGGCGAAAAAACGAAAAAATCAAATCACGGAGGTTGGGGTCCGGGATTCGGGCGCCAGTCCACGGCCGGCGCCCCGCCGTCGAACGGATGGCGCTTACTTGCGAATGCCGAGTTTCTTGATCACCTCGCCGTACCGGTCCGCGTCCTTGCGCTTCAGGTAGTCGAGGAGACGACGCCGCTGGCCGACCAGCTTGAGCAGACCGCGCCGCGAATGATGGTCCTTGACGTGGGTCTTGAAGTGTTCCGTCAGGTAGCTGATGCGCTCGCTGAGGAGCGCGACTTGGACTTCGGGGGAGCCAGTGTCGGCGTCGTGCGATTTGAACGCGCCAATCACTTCGGTCTTACGTTCGTTCGTCAGCAAAGTTGAACCTCCACGAACGGCCCAGAAGACGCGGGGAGAGGCGCCGGACCGAGCCGCCGTATACAGTGACCGCCCGTGGGGACAGCCACAAAGATCAGATTGTAGCCCAAAAATCAGGCCCTAGGGCCTGGGCCCTGGGCCCGGGACGAATTTGCTGCCTAAACCAGCACAACGAAGGGGTGCACCAACCCCCCTCTAGAGTGCCCGAGCGCCGCCAGGTCGCCGTCAGGGCCAAGAATCTTGACCGGCCCGGGCGCAGTGGCCGGAGGCAACCAGCCGCCCTCGAGGTGGTCCGGGCCGACCGGGTTGCCGTGGGACACCCGGGTCAGGCCGGCCGCCGTCAGCCGCACCGAGGGCAGGTCCGGAAGCGCATCCGTCGGGCGGATCAGACGGTCCTCGAGGCCGGTCCCCAGCCGCTCCGCCGCTTCGAGCGAGATCGCCGCCGCGACGTCGAAGTGGCCGCTCCGGGTCCGGCGCAGCGAGGCCAGATGTGCCCCGCAGCCAAGCCGGGCGCCAAGATCGCGCGCCAGGGCTCGGACGTAAAACCCAGCCGAGGCGGTCACCCGCAGCTCCACGCGATCGCCGTCGCGACCCAGCCGGTCCAGCGTTCGCACCGTGACCGTGACCGCGGCCAACGTCACCGGCTTTGCACGTCGCGCCAGTTCGTAGGCCTTCTTTCCCGCGATCCGCTTGGCGGAATGCGCCGGCGGGACCTGGGCGATCTCCCCGCGAAACGATTCGAGCGCGACATCGATCGCGGCGTCGTCGGGCAGGGTCGCCACCGGCTCGCCGAGCCGCGCGCCGTCGGCGTCGTCGGTGTCGGTGTTGACGCCGAGGCACACGGTGGCTTCGTAGGTCTTGTCGCTGCCGCTCAGCAGCGAGGCGAGGCGCGTCGCTTTGCCGAGGACCAGCGGCAGCAGGCCCGAGGCCCGCGGATCGAGCGTGCCGGTGTGGCCGATGCCGCGCTCGCGGGTGGCGCGGCGAATGCGGGCGACGACGTCGTGCGAGGTCGGACCGGAAGGTTTGTCGATGAGCAGAACGCCGGTCATCGTGCGCCGGCAGCGTCGATCGCGTCTTTCAACTCGGCGACCAGCGCTTTCTTCACGTCGGCGATCGGCCCGGTCGCGGTCAGGCCGGCGGCATTGCGGTGCCCGCCGCCCTGCCAGCGGGTCGCCACCTCGCGAACGTCGACGTTGCCCTTCGACCGCAGGCTGACCCGCCAGGCGTCGCCGTTTTGCCGCTTGAACAGCGCCACCGCGAGGACGCCGCTGGCGCCGAGCGGCAGGTTGACCAGCCCTTCGGTGTCGTCGATGGTGGCGCCGCTGGCTTTGAGCAGGGCGTCGTCGAAGGCGAGCACGGCCAGGCGATCGTCGTGGTAGAGCTCCATCGCGTTGAGCAGCGCCCCGGTGAGACGGACGCGGCCGATGCTGTAGTTGTCGAAGATCTGGCGTGACAGCCTGGCCGGATCGACGCCGGCGGCGGTAATCCGGCGGCACAACTCGAAGGTGCGCGCCGTGATTGGCCCGTAGCGGAAGCCGCCGGTGTCGGTAGCGATGCCGAGATAGAGATGCGCGGCAATCGCCGGCGTCCAGGCGACGCCGAGTGCGTCGATGATCTCGGCGACCATTTCGCAGCAGGCCGCGGCCGACCCGTCGAACCAGTTGACGGCGCCGTACATCGTGTTGCCGAGGTGGTGATCGACGTTGACGACGTAGTACTGATCGAGGCCGGCGATGTCGGGCCGGTCGAGTTCGCTGCATTCGAGCAGCACCGCCGCGTCGGCCGCGCCGGTGGCGCGGTCGGTGAATTCAATCCGCTGCAGCTCGGGGAACTCGAGGTACGGCGCCGGCACCGGATCGCGGAGCAGCACCCGCGTCTGCTTGCCGATCGCTTCGAGCGCGAGCGCCAGCGACACCGACGATCCGAGGGCGTCGCCGTCGGGACGGGCATGCGACGTGAGAATGAACGACTGCCGCTCGCGAAGGACGGCCGCGACTTCGGCCGCGTTACTCATCGCCGTCCTTCGGCGCGCCCTCATCGTGCGACAGGCTGTCGTCCTTCTCGATTGAATCGTCGATCGGATGCTCCTGCTCGCGCGCCTCGCGCTCTTTCTGCAGCTCGAGGAGGATGGTCTCGATTCGTTCCTGATGCTCCGCGCCGGCGTCGAACTCGAAACGCAATTCAGGGACGCGGCGCAGCCGGACGACATCGGCCAGCTGACGGCGCATGAACGGCGTCGCGCGCTCCAGCGCCTTGACGGTGGCCTGCTTCGCCTTGGCGTCGCCAATTTGCGTGTAGTAGACGCGGACGAGCTGGAGGTCGGGCGAGACCTTGACTCGCGAGAGGGTGACGAAACCGATGCCCGGATCGCGGACGTCGCGCAGCAGCATCTCGCTGATCGCCTGGCGAATCTGTTCGCCGACCCGGTCGGGACGGGATCCCTGTGCCATTTGGTGTTAGGTGAGGTACTCGATTTGCGTCCGGGTGACGAGGCCCGGTTCGAGCCGCTCGATTTCGCGCAACGCGCCGTTGAGCGTTTCTTCCGCGACCTTGTCGGCCGAGGCGACGGTGACGATGCCCAGCCCGGCGCGCTGCCAGACATCCTGGTGCGCGATTTCCGCCACCGCGACGTTCATCGCGCCGAGCCGATCCTTCAGCCGCCGCAGCACCATCCGCTTCTCTTTGAGCGACTGCGACATCGGCAGGAAAAGCTCCAGGGAGAGAAGAGCAACGGTCATTTACACGGTCGCCGCAATACGCTCCACGGTGAACACTTCAATGACATCGCCGACCTTGATGTCGTTGAACTTGTCGAGGCTGATGCCGCATTCGGTGCCTGACGTCACTTCGCTGACGTCGTCCTTGAAGCGCCGCAGCGAGGCGATCTTGCCGGTCCACACCACCGCGCCGTCGCGCACCAGGCGCGCCGTCGACTGGCCGCTGCGCGCGATCTTGCCGTCGCTGACGATGCAGCCGGCGATGGTGCCGGCCTTGGGCGTCTTGAAGATCTGCCGCACCTGCGCCGCGCCGATCCGGTTTTCCTTGAGCGTCGGCTCGAGCAGTCCGGCCATCGCCTTCTTCATCTCGTCGGTGACGTTGTAGATGATCGAGTGATGGCGGATGTCGACCTTTTCGCGGTCGGCGACCTCCGCGGCGTTGCGATCGGGCCGGACGTTGAAGCCGATGATGATCGCGTTCGACGCCGTCGCCAGCAGCACGTCCGATTCGTTGATCGCGCCGACACCCTGGTGGATGATGCGGATCTTGACGCGGTCGTCGCTGAGCTTGGCCAGCGTGTCGGCCAGCACTTCGGCCGAGCCCTGGACGTCGGCCTTGATGATCAGCGGCAGCTCTTTCATGCCGCCTTCGGCCATCTGCTCTTTGAGCGACTCGAGCGTGAGCCGCGAGCCCTTGCCGCCGAGCGCTTTTTCCTTCGCCTGCGCCTGCCGGTAGGTGACCACCTGGCGCATCTTGATCGGATCGTCGATCACCTGGAACGTGTCGCCCGGTGACGGCGTCGATGACAGGCCGAGCACTTCGACCGGCGTCGACGGCCCGGCGGTCTTCATCTTGCGGCCGAGGTGGTCGAAGATCGCGCGGACCTTGCCGTCGACCGTGCCGGCGATGAACAGATCGCCTTCGTTGAGCGTGCCGTCCTGGACGAGCACGGTCGCGACCGGGCCGCGTCCGCGATCGAGCTTGGCTTCGAGCACCGTGCCCTGCGCCATCCGCTTCGGATTGGCTTTGACGTCGGCAATGTCGGCGACGAGCAGGATCATCTCGAGCAGCTGATCGAGATTCTTGCGCTGACGCGCCGAGACCTCGACCGTCACCGTCGTCCCGCCCCATTCTTCCGGCATCAACCCGAGGTCCGACAACTCGCGCTTGACCCGCTCCGGGTTGGCGTCGTTCTTGTCGATCTTGTTCACCGCCACGACGATCGGCACGTTCGCCGCTTTCGCGTGGTCGATGGCTTCGCGCGTCTGCGGCATCACGCCGTCATCGGCGGCGACTACCAGCACGACGATGTCGGTCACTTTGGCGCCGCGCGCGCGCATCATCGTGAACGCCTCGTGACCCGGCGTGTCGAGGAAGACGACGCGGCGCTTGTTGACGTCGACCGAATAGGCGCCGATGTGCTGGGTGATGCCGCCGGCTTCGCGCTCGGCGACCTTGGTCTCACGGATCGCGTCGAGCAGCGTGGTCTTGCCGTGGTCGACGTGACCCATGACGGTGACGACCGGCGCGCGGGTGACGAGATCTTCGGGATTGGAGGCCTCGGTTTCGACGTCGGTCAGTTCTTCCTCGAACGTCCGCATCAGCACTTCGGCGCCGAAGTCGCGCGCGATCAGCGTCGCGGTGTCAGCGTCGAGCGTCGCGTTGATGGTCATCATCATGCGGCGATCGATCAGCTTCTTGAGGACGTCCTTCGCCTTCACCTCGAGCTTGTCGGCGAGATCCTTCACCGTCATGCCTTCGGCCAGCGTGATCAGCTTGGTGATCGGCGGCTGCGCTGGCGCCTGGAACGACGGCGACGGCCGATCGTCGCGGCGGCCCGTGCTCCGCGAGCGGGGGCCGGCCGGCCGGAACGGCGGGCGGTACGGGTACTGGCCGCCGGGCGGACGCGTGCCGGGCGCACCGGGCGTCGACGGACGCACCGGCTGCGACGGCAGCGGCCGCGGGCCGCCCAGCGGCGGCCGCGACGACGGCGACATCGGCCGCATCCCGCCGGGACGCGCCGCGATGCCGGCGGCGCCGGCTGGCGCCGGCCGCGTCGGCGCCGGCGGCGCCTGTTGCGGACGAATCACGGGACGCTGGGGAATCGGACGCGCGGCCGGCGCCTCGCCGGTCAGCGGATCTTCAATGCGCAGGCGGCGCGTCGGCGGGACCAGCCGGCCCGCAGGGCGTGGCGCCGGCGGTGGCGTTGCGGGCGGCGGCGCGACGACCGGCTCCGCCGTGGCCGCATGTGCGGCCGCAGGCGCGGGAGCCGGCTCGACGGCGACGACGGGTTCCGGCTCGGGCGCGGCCGTCGGCGCGACGACCGGCGTCGGCTCCGGCTCGGCCTCGATGACCGGTTCCGGCTCGGCAACCGCGCCGGCAGCGTGATGGGCGTGATGCGCGTGGGGCGCGGCATCAGCGTCCTGCGCGTGAACCGGCTCATGCGCGTGCGCGTGATCAGCGTCGATGCCCTCGTGGCCGTCGTGGGCCCCGTCCGGTTCGCCGGCCGGCTTGATCGTTTTCACCAGGCGCGGCCGCAGGACGGCAGCGGCGGGTTTGGGCGGCTCGGGCGCCTTGCCGCCCTTGCCGGCGGGCTTCTTGGCCACCGGCGTGTCGGCAAAGATGTTGCCCGGCGGCAGTGAGATCTGCCGCTTCTTCGCCTGCCGCTCGACGAACTGACGCGCGACGATCTCCTCGATCGAGCTCGATGCGCTCTTCACGTCGATGCCGGTCTCTTTCTTGAGCAGATTCATTGCATCCTGGCTCGAAAGACCCAGCAGCTCGGCGACTTTATAAATACGGACAGTAGCCAATCGCGCTCCAGCTCAAAACTTCAGACTGCAAACTTCGAACATCTCTGCAACCGTCGGACCCGATCTACTCGGCGCCCTCGCCGGTCTCGTCCTTGACATCCTCCCCGGGGGCGGCCGCGTCGGTCGCATCGCCGGTCTCGGGATTCTCGCGCGCGTCGAGCGCTTCCTGCGCTTCTCGCGCCTCGCGATCCGCGGCCGCCTGGAGGGCTTCGGCGGCGTCCAGTTCCTTCTGAATGCGCGCGGCGGCGAGCACGGCCTCGACCGTTTCGGCGTCGAAGCCCTGCAGCGCGAGCAGATTTTCCTGCGGCGCGTCGAGCAGCTTGTCGACGGTGTCGTAGCCCGCGGCCTTCAGCACGGCCACGACTTCGTCGTGAATGTCGGGCAGCGACAGCGGCTTGGTTTCCTGATTCGCGTCGCCGAACTCGATACCCGCCAGCTGCGCCTCGACTTCCTTGCGCTTTTCTTCCTCGCTCTTGATGTCGATCTTCCAGCCCGCCAGCTTGGCCGCGAGCCGGACATTCTGGCCCTTCTTGCCGATCGCGAGCGAGAGCTGGCGGTCTTCGACGACGACCTCCATCACCCGGGCTTCGTCGTCGACGATGGTGACGCGCTGGACGCGGGCGGGGGAGAGCGCCTTGGTGACGAACGTGACCGGATCTTCCGACCACTCGACGATGTCGATTTTCTCGCCACGCAGTTCGCGGATGATCGCCTGGACGCGGGTGCCGCGCATGCCGACGCAGGCGCCGACCGGGTCGACGTCACGCTCGCGCGAAAACACCGCGACCTTGGCGCGATCGCCGGCTTCGCGGACGGCGCCGCGAATCATCACCGTGCCGTCGTAAATCTCCGGAACTTCCTGTTCGAACAGCTTGATCAACAACGCCGGATCGGTGCGCGACAGGATGACCTGCGGGCCCTTGGCGTTCTTCGACACCGCTTTGATCACGGCGCGGACGCGGTCGCCGATCGCGTAGTTCTCGGCGCGCGACTGTTCCTTGCGCGGGATCTGCGCCTCGATCCGGCCGATTTCCGCGATGATGTCGCCGCTCTCGAAGCGCTTGACCGTGGCGTTGACGACCTCGCCGATCCGGCCGCTGAACTCGCCGTGGATCTTCTCGCGCTCGGCTTCGCGGACGCGCTGGGCGATGACCTGCTTCGCCGTCTGCGCGGCGATGCGGCCGAGTTTCTCGGTTTCCTTCGGGAACTCGATCTCCATCCCGATCTCGGCTTCCTCGCCGTAGAGCTCCTGGGCCTCGCCGAGCGAAATCTCGCGCTGCACGTTCGTCACCTCGGTGACGATCTGCCGCACCGCGTAGAGCTCGACCAATCCGGTCTCGAGGTTGAAGCGCGTCCGCAGGTCTTCGTCGCCTTTGAAAACCTTGCGCGACGCCGCGAGATACGCGTCCTCAATCGCGCCAATGACAATCCCGGGATCGATCCCTTTGTCCTTGGCGACGACGTCGATCATCTGTTGCAGTTCGGTGGCGGCCATTTCAGTCCTCTAAAACTCGACTTCCAACTTCGCCCGCGTAATCGCCGCGAGCGGCACCCGATGCACGCGCCGGCCCTCTTCGAGCAGCACGTGCCCGTCTTCAAATCCCGCCAGCCGGCCGGCAAACGCCGTCTGACGCTCGATCGGCTCGCGCGTCACCAGCTTGGCCAGCCGTCCGACGAAGCGGCGATAGTCCGCCTCGTGCCGCAGCGGCCGGTCGAGGCCCGGCGAGCTCACCTCGAGCGTGTAACTCTGCGCCAGACCCGCCGTCAGTTCTTCTTCGACATCGAGAATCGCGCTCAAGTCACGACTCACGTGCTGACAGTCTTCGATGCCAACGATGTCTTCCCTCCGCGTCTCGGCGCTCTCTGCGTCTCCGCGTGCGCCCTCCGCGGCCCGGCGCGGTACGCGATCGACGATCACCCGCAGGACCCAGCCGACCGATTCCCGACGAAACTGCACGTCGAAAATCTCGAGGCCGTGGCTCTCGGCAACCCGCGCTGCGGTTGCCCGCAGGCGATCCAGCATGTCGTCTCGGCTCGCTGTCACTGAGGCCGTCGGGTTGGTCGATGCGGTGCACGCCCGGGCAAAAATCGCCCTAAAAAACAAATAGTGGGCACGGGCCCACTACCAAGCCTTTCCCGCCAAGACCACCCGTAAGTATATCAGCCGGTGGGCCAGGCGGGCAACGGGACGGCGACCAGATCGTAGCCGCGCGCCCCGGTAATCCGGGCCGGAATCACCGCGCCGGGGGCATACGCCGACGGATCGCACTCGTCGAGCACGACCATCGCATCGATGTCGGGCGCCTGGCCGGCCAGCCGGCCGGTCAGCACCAGCTCCGAGTCGGGCGACGGCCCGTCCACCATCACCGCGATCGTCGATCCAATCCGCGCTTTGAGCCGGGCGGCCACGATCTGCTTCTGCAGCTTCATCAGCCGGTCGCGGCGGGCCGTTTTCGTCGCCGCCGGCACGTCGTCGGTCATCGCGTAGGCGCGAGTGTCTTCTTCGTGCGAGTAGGTGAACACGCCGACATGATCGAACTGCGTGTCCCGCACGAACTTCATCAGTTCGTCGAAGTCCTGCTCGGTCTCGCCCGGGAAGCCGACGATGAAAGTCGTCCGCAGCGTCACGTCCGGCAGATGCCGGCGAATCCGCGCGAGCAGCTTGTCGTAGGCCTCGCGATTGCCAGGCCGACGCATCCGCCGAAGCACGTCGGCGGAGGCATGCTGGAGCGGCAGGTCGATGTAGCGCACGACTTTTTCGCACGCCGCGATCGCCTCGAGGACGTCGTCGGTGATCGTCGTCGGGTACAGGTAGAGCAGCCGGATCCACTCGATGCCGGCAACGTTGTTCAAGCGCCGCAACAGCCGGGCCAGGGCGCCGCGCGCGCCTTTATCGATGCCGAAGAACGTCGTGTCCTGCGAAATCAACAGCAGCTCCCGGACGCCGCCGGCCGCGAGCCGTTCCGCCTCGGCGACGATCGAGTCCTCGTCGCGGCTGCGGTACTTGCCGCGCAGCGTCGGGATGATGCAGAACGCGCAGGTGTAGTCGCAGCCTTCCGCGATCTTGATGTAGGCGTAATGTCTGGGCGTCGTGAGAAGCCGGGGTGAATTCGCGTCGTAAATCCATGTCGGGAGCGCGTGCGCGTGCGCGTCCGTGTCCGTCTTGCGGCTTGGGTCTTGGGACTTGAGCCCTGGGCCTGGGGCCGTGGGCCTGAACAGGGTGAGAGGACTCGCGCCCGATGTCCGTGCGCCCGCCAGCGCCGGCACGATCTCCGGCACGTCGCCCGTCCCGAGGACGACGTCGATCTCGGGAATTTCTGCTTTCAACTGATCGCGGTAGCGCTCGGCGAGACAGCCGGTCACGATCAGCTTCTTGCAGCCGCCGTCGCGCTTGAGCTGCGCCATTTCGAGGATGGCGTCGACGGATTCTTCCTTGGCCTTGTCGATGAACGCGCAGGTGTTGACGACGATGACGTCGGCGCTGGTCGCGTCGGCCGTGATCTCATGGCCAGCGTCGCGGGCCATACCGAGCATTACCTCGCCGTCGACGAGGTTTTTGGGGCAGCCGAGGGAGACGAATCCGACTTTCATTTGCGATTTGTAAATGGCAATTTGCTATTGCATTGACGATTTGGAGATTGGGCGATTGCTATTTGCTATTAGGTTATTCCGTAAGCCGTAAGCCGTAAGCCGTAAGCCGTAAGCCGTAAGCCGTAAGCCGTAAGCCGTAAGCCGTAAGCGTTGAGCCTTGAGCCGTGAGCCCTGAGCCATCAGGGATACATCCGATACAACATCCGCGGATAGGGAATCGCTTCACGCAGATGCTCGAGTCCGCAGATCCATGAGACGACGCGCTCGATGCCCATGCCGAATCCGGCGTGAGGCACCGATCCGAAGCGGCGCAGGTCGAGGTACCACTCGAAGGCCTCGCGCGGCAGCTTGTGTTCGTCGATGCGCTTGAGGAGCAGATCGTAGTCGTCGAGACGCTGGCCGCCGCCGATGATCTCCCCGTAGCCCTCGGGCGCGAGGACATCGACCGAGAGCGAGACTTCCGGCCGATCCGGGTGCGGCTTGAAGTAAAACGCCTTGATCGCCGACGGATAACCGGTGACGCAGACCGGACCGTCGAAGTGCTCGGAAAGCGCGGTTTCGTCCGGGCTGCCGAAGTCGCCGCCCCATTCGAACGGCAGGCCTTTCTCTTTCAGCAGCGTTACCGCGTCATCGTAGGTGATGCGCGCGAACGGCTTGGCGATCTTCGCGAGCTTGGTGGTGTCGCGCTCGAGGACTTTCAATTCCCTCTGGCGGCGATCGAGGACGCGGCCGACGACGTCGACCACCAGTCCCTGGGCAAGCTCGATGACGTCGTCGAGCGTCGCGTAGGCGACTTCGGGCTCGACCATCCAGAATTCGGTGAGGTGGCGGCGGGTTTTCGATTTTTCGGCGCGAAACGTCGGGCCGAAGCAATACACGCGGCCGAGCGCCATCGCGTTGGCTTCGTTGTAGAGCTGGCCGCTCTGGGTCAGGTACGCGGTCGTGTCCTCGAAGTACTGCACCGGGAACAAGGTCGTCGTGCCCTCGCACGCCGACGGCGTGAAGATCGGCGTGTCGGCGAGGATGAACCCGCGGTTGTTGAAGTAGTCGCGGACCGCGTCGATCACCTCGTGCCGCACCCGGAGCGCCGCCTGTTGCCGCTGCGACCGGATCCACAGATGGCGACGATCCATGAGGAAGTCGACGCCATGCTCCTTCGGCGTAATCGGATAGTCCTGGGCGGCGCCGACGACTTCGAGGCCGCTGGCGTCGATCTCGAAGCCGCCGGGCGCGCGCGAGTCGGCGCGGGCAGTGCCGGTGACGACGATCGCGCTCTCCTGCGACAGGTGATCGGCGCGGCTGAACGTCTCGTCGCCGACCGCGGCTTTCGACATCACCGCCTGAATGAAGCCCGATCCGTCGCGCACTTGCAGGAAATGGATCTTGCCGCTCGACCGGCGGCCCGCCAGCCAGCCTTTGATGGTGACCGGCCGACCTTCGAATTTCGCGATGTCTTCGATGTAGACGTGCATAGCAATCCGTGCGCCGTGCGCCTGTGCGCCTGTGCGCCTGTGCGCCTGTGCGGGGGGCCGGCACCGAGCCGTGAGCCGTGAGCCCTGAGCCTACTCCTCTGAGAATTCCAGCGGCCGCCGCAAGTCATCAAGTATGGCCTGAATCCTCGCCCTCGCGTTAACCGCGCGGGTCAGGGTCGCCGCGGCGTCGCCGTGATCGGGCAGCTCGAAGATCCAGGGACCGGTGTAGCCGACCTTGACCATCGTCATCAGCGTCAGCGGCCAGTCGATGGTGCCGGCGAAGGGCACCAGATGGTCGTCGTCGCGGCCGCGGTTGTCGTGGACGTGGGTGGTGATGATGTAGCCGGCGAGCGCGTCGACGGCTTCGGGGGCGCCGCCGACGAGGTGGGCGTGGCCGAAGTCGAGGCAGACCGCGGCGTCGCCAAGTTCGAGGTCGCCGTCGAGCAGATCGATGAGCGCGTCCGGCGTCGCCAGATCATTGGGAATGACTTCGAGCGCGAGCCGCACACCGGCGTCGGCGCAGGCTCCGGCAATCGGGGCCAGGCTCTTGCGCATCGACGCGACGTCGTTGTCGCCAGCGGGAATCTTCTGTCCGCGCGGCAGCCCGAGGTGGAGCACGAGGGTCTCGCATTTCAGTCGCCGCGCCGCGGCAATCGCCACCAGCGTCTCGTCGACCGCCTCCTGGCGCTGCGCCGCGACCGGCGAGGCGTTGGAGTAGGCGCGGCCCCACTCGCCGTTGGTCACCCCGACGGTAATCGGCGCGTGCATGCTGATCGCGGTCATGCCGAGCGCGGCCAGCCAGCCGCCGATCTCGTCGATGTGGCGCGGATCGTGGTAGTCGACGTGCGTGCGGGTCGCGAACAACTCGATCAAGTCGAGTCCGTGCGCGTGCGCCAGTTCGAGGTGCGCGCGGGTGAGGCGATCGCCGTGGAAGATATGCGTCGACAGTCCGAACGGCGCGCTCATTGCAGTTCTTCCACGTGCGGGGCGAGCAGCGCCCGCAGCGTGGCGAAGCGCGAGTACTTGCGCAGATTCTCGCGCGCATAGCGCAGCGTCCGCGGAATGTACTGGATGTAGACGGTGTTGCGCCGCGCCGTCGTCTGATAGCCGAAGGTGCCGAGCGCCTTGAGATTGCGCTGCAGCGCCATCAGATCGAAGCGCCGCCGGAACGCGGCGGCGTCGCCCGGACGGCCGGAGAGCGCCAGGAAATACGCGATCAGTTCGTCGACCGCGGCTTCGGTGAGGTCCATGTACGAGTCGCGCAGCAGCGACACCAGATCGTAGGTGTCCGGGCCCATTCGCGCGTCCTGAAAATCGATGATGTAGAGCTGGCCGCTGCGCCACATCAAATTGCGGCTGTGGTAGTCGCGATGACAGAGCACACGCGGCTCGGCGGCAAGTTCGACGACGATATGGCTCAGTTCGGTCCGCAGCTGCTCGCGCGTCTCCGGTTCGAGGTGCGCGCCGCGATACGCCTCGAGGAAATGCTTCAGGAAGAAGTCCATTTCCCAGCTCAGCTTCTCGACGTCGAAGGCGATGCCGTAGGGCACGAAACGCGGGTGCTTCAGATCGCGTCCGCGGCGCTGGAGGATCTCGATCAGGGAGACCGCCTGCCGGTACAGCGCCGCATGCTCCGGCGGCGACGCGGCGCCGAGATGCGCCTGCAGGGTGACGTCGCCAAGGTCGTCGAGCGCGAGGACGCCGACGTCGGCGGCGTGACCGAGGATGCGCGGCACCGGGACCGGCATCGCCGCCAGCAGCTCGGCGACATTGACGAACGGCAGCGTGGCGTAGTCGAACGGCGCCGCGTTGACGGCGAGCACGAACGGCGTGGTGTCGCGCGGGATGATGCGGAAATAACGGCGGTCCGAGGCGTCGCCGGTGAGCGGCACGATCCGCGCCGGCTCGATCGCATGGCGCTGAAGATACACGTTGACTGCTTCAGGAATCGGCGCGTCCACGACGCCACATTGTAGGATGACCGGCGTGCTCCCCGCTCTCGTCCTCACCGCCGGCCTGGGCAAACGACTCGATCCCATCACGCGACTGGTCGCCAAACCGGCGGTGCCGCTCGGCGATCGCACCCTGATCGAGCGGGTGCTGGCCTGGCTCGAGCGCCAGCAGGTCCGCGATCTCGTCCTCAACCTGCATCACCGACCCGAGACGATCGCCGCGGTCGTCGGCGATGGCGCTCATCTCGGTGTCCGCGTCCGCTACTCGTGGGAACAGCCGGTACTCGGCTCGGCCGGCGGACCGCGACGGGCGCTGCCGCTCCTCGACGCCGACACGTTTCTGGTCGTCAACGGCGACACGCTCTCGAACGTCGATCTCGCGGCAATGCACGCTGCGCATCGCCGCTCCGGCGCCGACGTCACCATGGCGGTCGTGCCCAATCCCGCGCCCGATCACTACAACGGCATCGCCATCGACGACGACGGCGTGGTGCTGGGGTTCGTCCCGAAAGGCGAAGCGCACGGGACCTGGCACTTCATCGGCATCCAGATCGTCAGCCGCCGGATCTTCGAGCCGCTCGCCGACGGCGTGGCGGCGGAGACCGTCGCCGCGCTCTATCGCGACATCGTGCGAGTCTCGCCGGGCCGGATTCGCGCGCTGCCGGTCGAGACGACGTTCATCGACGTCGGCACGCCGCGCGACTACCTCGCCGCTGCGGCGACGTTCCCGGCGCCGCCGGCCGATATCGATCCCGGCGCGCGCGTCATCAACTCGGTCATCTGGCCGGAGGCGCGGATCAGCGCCGGCGCCGATCTCGATCAGTGCATCGTCGCCGGACGCGTCGATATCCCGGATGGATTTCGCGCCACGAATTGCGCGCTGATTCCGGCGTCGGCGGTTTCGGCGGGCGAGACGGTCGAAATTGAAGGCGGGGTCGCGGTGTTCCGGATCTAAATCGGTACGCAGGTACGCGGGGTACGTCAGGGACGCGGGGACCAGGAACGCGGCTTCGCTCGCCTGCTTCGTTTGATCAGATCGGTTCCGACCGATCCGAGTCAAAGAAAGCTGGCAGGCGAGCGAAGCGAAGCCGCGTTCCTGGTCCCCGCGTCCCTGACGTACCCCGCGTACCCGCGTACCGATCTAGCGCTTGCGAACCAGCAGAAGCTGTTCCCCGGCCTCTCGGTCGATGGTCCGCCAGACCACGATGCTGGCGGTCCGGCCGGCGGGGATCGCATCGAGGGCGGCCTCGACCTCGTCAGTCGAGTTCACGATCTTGTCCTGAATCGACAGGATGACGTCGCCGGAGCGCAGACCGCTCTGCTGCGCCGCGCCGAATGGCGTGACGTCCACGATCACGGCGGCGCCGCGGCCCGCCGGCACCCGCAGCGCGGTGCGCTGCTGGCCGGTCAACGCCTGGAACGTCATCCCGAAGCCGCGGGTCTCGCGCGGCATTTCACGCGGCCGCCGCGGCGTGTCCGCGGCGACGGTGGTGCCTTCCTCAGCGAGGTTCAACGCCGCCACCTTGACGTTCAAGGTCATCGGCTTGCGGTTGCGGATGATCTTCACCGGCACGGTCGTGTCCGGCGCAGTGCGGGTCACCAGGCTGACCAGTTCGTTGTTATCGCGAACCGGACGGCCGTTGAATTCGACGACAACGTCACGCACGCGCATGCCGGCCGCCTTGGCGGGTCCACCTTCATCGACCGACGCGATGATCGCGCCCTCGGTGTTCGGCAGCCCGTAGTCCTCGGCGAGGTCCTTGGTCAGCGGCACGCGCGAAACCGACACCGCAATCCGGCCGCGGACGACGCGTCCCGTCCGCAGCTGCGGCAGGATGTCGCGCACCGTGTTGATGGGCACCGCGAAGCCGACGCCGACGTTCCCCTGTCCCTGGCTGTCGCTCAGGATCATCGTGTTGATGCCGATGACCTCACCGCGAATGTTGAGCAGCGGGCCGCCGGAATTGCCGCGGTTGATCGCCGCGTCGGTCTGGATGAAATCCTCGAAGCGGCCGTTGCTGACCAGCGTCTGACGGCCGACGGCGCTGACGACGCCGACGGTGACCGTGTTCGAGAGCGAGAACGGGTTGCCAATCGCCATGACGAAATCGCCGGGCGCCATCTGCGCCGAGTCGCCGAACTTCGACACGGTCAGCGCTTCGTCCGGCAGCTGCGTCAACTGGATCAGCGCCGTGTCCGTGAGTGCGTCGCGGCCGACCAGCTTGGCCGGCAGCCACTGCGACAGGTCATCCATGCCCATCAACTTCACTTCGATCTCGGTCGCGTCCTCGACGACGTGGTTGTTGGTCAGGATGAAGCCCTGTTTGTCGACGATGAAGCCGCTGCCGGCGCCCTGCACGATTTCCGGCTCGGCATCCTGGTCCGGCTGCGCCCGCGGCGCGCCGCGGCGGCCGAACGGCTGCTGGCTGAAGAGCTCGCCAATGCCGCGCCCTTCACGCTCGGATCGCACCCGGATGCTCACGACCGACGGTCCCTGATCGTGCGCGATGGTGCGGAACGTCGTCGCGTCGACCGGGCCCGAGAAGGGCGCGCTGTTGGTGACCGGCACGTCGATGGTGCCGGCCAGCGAGCGCGGCGTCAGATCGAGGCGCGACGCCAGGACCATGCCGCCGACGACCGACGCGAAGGCGATGAGAACTCCATAAAAGAATGTTGATTTGCGTGTCGTCATATGAAACTCCGAAAGACCTCTCTATGTTCAAGACGTTCGAATGTTCACGAGTGTTTGCTGGCGGGGTCCGGTGACCTCCGCCGAGGTTGCGCCGACGACCATGTTGATCTCGGTCCGGCACCCGAATTCGCTGGTGTAAATGCCGGGCTCGATGGTGAACCCGGTGCCCGGCAGCAGCCGGCGATCGTCGTGGGTCTCGTAGTCGTCCATGTGCACTCCGTTGCCATGCACCTCCTCGCCCAGGCTGTGCCCGGTGCGGTGGATGAACTGATCGCCGTAACCCGCCGCGGTGATGACGTCGCGAGCGGCGCGATCGACTTCGAAGCCGTGCACCGGTTTCCCGGCCGCGACGGCCGTTTGCACGGTCTTGACCGCCGCATCCCGCCCGGCGACGATCGTGCCGAACGCCCTGGCGATGTGCGCGGGCGGCTCGCCCGAGAAGCCGCACCACGTGATATCGGCGTAGACGCTGCCGGGCTGTTCGAGCTTGCCCCAGAGATCGAGCAGCAACACTTCGTTCGGACGGATCGGCCGCGACGTCTCGCGGGTCGGCGCGTAGTGCGGATTGCCGGCGTTTTCCATCGCCGCGACGATCGGCGGCGCGTCGGCGACCAGCTTCAGTTCCCTGAACCAGGCCACCATCTGCTGCTGCAGTTCATATTCGTGAATCGCCGTTCCCGCGGCCAGCCTGGCGCCGGCCCATTCGAAGGCGCGATCCTTGATTTCGTAAAGCCTGGCCGACGCCGCCTTGTGGGTCGCGATTTGCGCGTCATTCCACGCCGCCTCGAACCGGCCAACGAGGTCGCCCGAGGAGACCACCCGCATTCCGAGCCGGCGGATGAAATCGACGGTGCCGGCGTCGACGCGCGACAGATAGGGAATGGCGTTTTCGGGCGAGTACTCCATGGCGACGAGCTTGGATCCGCGCAGCACATCGGACACGCCCTGTTCGAGCTGTTGCCGTCCGGCGTAGACGCGTTTTTCGCCCGGCAGGGCGTCGAGCACGAACGGCTCGATCGCGTGGACCAGCTTTTTCGGCGCCCCGGAGGCCGGGATGAAGTAGTACCACCGCCGGGTGGTGTGCGTGCCGGCCAGTCCGGCCATGTTCACGGCAATCGGATTCGAGCCGTGAAAGTCGTACAGCAACCAGCCGTCTACGCCGTCAATCGCCAGGGTCTTTTGAATCGCCGAAATCTCGAGGGACATCCCCGAAGTATAGCCGCCGGGCGCCAACGCCCGGCCGTCTCTAGGTAGTAGGACGGCGGGGCGGGCGGGAAAGTTTTGGCCCGGCCGGGGGGGCCATTGGCGACTTGCAATTTGCGGTTTGCAATTGCATTGGCGATTGTCAATTTGGCGATTTTGCGTTGGCTGATTGGCCGCCGCGATTTGCCTCCAGGCGCCCGCTCCGCGCACCGAAGAAAGTTGTTCGGGACCGCTCAATCACCCAGTCGCCAATAGCGATAGCCCAATCGCCAATAGGCAATGCAATCGCAAATTACAAATCGCAAATCGCAAATCGGCGAGCCCGTGGGGCTCGCCTAAAGTTCCCCGTTCCATTCCTCGGGGTCCGACGACGTCGATCGAAACACCTCGAGGTGCCACTTGCCGCCGCCCCAGGGCTCGATGATGTCTGCGGCGAGCAGGTCGACGAGGATCTCGGAGTAGGCGCGCTGCTCGGGATCCTTGTCGATGTGGTACGCCTGGTCATCCCAGACGAATGACGGATAGAGCGTCACCGTCAGGAACAACTCGAAGCCGTCGTCGAGGACCTGGACCTGGCCGATCGGGCGCTTCTGCGTCGCGTGATAGATGAGGTACTTCTCCGCCGTGTTGGCGCGGATGTAACGCTTGAGGGTGAACTCGCGCGCGACGACGTCCTCGACGGCGATCTTCTTGTCCCAGCAGTCGCGGCAGTACCGTTCGTCGCCGCGCGGCTCGCTGGGATTCTTCGCGCCGCACAGGGCGCACTTGACCGACTCGGCGGACTTGCGGGCCATGGCCTGAGCTTATCGCCTTTTCGACATCGCCGGCGCGTAGGCGGTGCGGACGTAGTCCTTGAGCATGCGGCGCGCGGAAAATCGCGGCGTGATCGTGAGCATCGCCTGGCGCACCATCGCCAGCCACTTGCGCGGCAGGTTGCGGGCGTCGCGCGTGTAGAACGCCGGCACGACCTGGGTTTCGAGGATCTCGTAGAGCGACGTCGCGTCGGCCTGATCGACGGCGGCCTGATCGGTCGAGTCCGTCGTGCCGGCGATTTGCCAGCCGTTGTCGCCGCTGTAGCCTTCGGCCCACCAGCCGTCGCCGATCGA
This sequence comes from Vicinamibacterales bacterium, assembly GCA_036274055.1. Lineage (GTDB taxonomy): Bacteria > Acidobacteriota > Vicinamibacteria > Vicinamibacterales > SCN-69-37 > DASUGM01. The sequence continues at coordinate 30,098 of DASUGM010000141.1, forward strand.
CAAGTGCAGCACGCCGTTCATCGACGCTTTCATGCCGCTGGTGCCGCTGGCTTCCATCGGCTTGCGCGGCGTGTTGAGCCAGACGTCGCAGCCCTGCACGAGGACGTGCGCGACGTGCAGATCGTAGTCGTCGACGAACGCGATGCGTCCGCCCATCCGCGGGTCGAGCGCGTGACGGAAGATCGTCTGCAGGTGATGCTTGCCGGCTTCATCGGCCGGATGCGCCTTGCCGGCGAACACCAGCTGCAGCGGCCGCCCCGGCGCGTTGAGCAGCGCCGCGAGGCGATCGACGTCGCGGAAAATCAGGTCAGGACGCTTGTAGCCGGTGAACCGGCGCGCGAATCCGATCGTCAGCGCGTGCGGGTCGAGCATCGCGCCGCCGGCGACGACGCGTGAGGCCCCGGAGTGGTCGTCGGTCCAGCGCTCACGGGCGCGCTCGCGGATGAACTGAAACAGATGGTCGCGCAGGAAACCGCGCGCCGCCCACAGATCCTCATCCGGGATCTCGAGGATGTGCGCCCAGAATGCCGGATCCTCGTACTGATCCCGCCACGCCGGCGACAGGTGCTTCTCGTAGAGTCTGGCGATCGAGGCCGACACCCAGGTCGGCGCGTGCACGCCGTTGGTGATGGCCGCGACCGGCCGCGCCTCGGCCTCGAGGTCGGGCCACAGCGGCGCGAACATCGTGCGCGTCACCTGGCCGTGCAACTGGCTGACCGCGTTGAGCGCGCCAGCGCTGCGCATCGCCAGCGCGGTCATGTTGAATTGCGGCCCGTCACCGTTGTCGTAGGTGCCGAGGCTCATGAAACGTTCGCCCTGGCCGTTCATCGATCCCCAGCAGCTCGACAAGTGCTGCTCGACGAGATGGAACGGGAACGCGTCGTGGCCCGCCGGCACCGGCGTGTGCGTCGTGAACACGGTCGTGCGCCGCACTTCCTGCAGCGCGTCTTCCCAGGTGCGGCCGGTAGCGAGGAAGTCGCGCATCCGCTGCAGCACGACGAACGCGGCATGGCCTTCGTTCAGATGCCACACGCCCGGCGTCAGTCCGAGCGCGCGCAACGCCAGCACGCCGCCGAGGCCGAGCACGATCTCCTGCTGCAGGCGCGTGTCCTGGCCGCCGCCGTAGAGCCGCGCCGACAGCTCGCGATCCCATGGCTGGTTCTGCTCGATGTCGGTGTCGAGGAGCAGCAGCCGCGCTTTGCCGAGCTTGATCTCCCAGACCTGGACGAGCACGGTGCGCGTGCCCAGCGGCACCAGCACCGAGCACGGTTTCCCGTCGACGGTCTCGGCGCGATTGATCGGCGCGTCGTCCCAGTTGAGCCGTTCGTAGACTTCCTGCTGCCAGCCCTCGGGCGAGATCCGCTGGCGAAAGTAGCCCTGCGGATACATGAAGCCGACGCCGACCAGCGGCACGCCGAGGTCGCTGGCTTCCTTGCAGTGATCGCCGGCGAGCACGCCGAGGCCGCCGGCATAAATCGGCAGCGACTGATGCAGCGCGAACTCGGCGCAGAAGTAGGCGACGACCTGGGTCGGATCGGCGGCCACTTCCGTCTGCCACCACGACTTCGACGGCGGCGTGCGCATCGTGTCGAGGGCGGCGAGCGCGGCGTCGTACTGCGCGAGGAACGACGGGTCGGCGGCGGCACGCGCCAGCGTCTCCGGCGCCATCCGCCGCAGCATCATCACCGGGTTGTGCGCGGTCTGGCGCCAGAGGCCGTAGTCGAGGCGGCGGAAGATGTCGCGCGCCGGATTCCACGTCCACCAGAGATCGTTGGCAAGTTCGGAGAGGCGAGCGAGCCGGGCCGGAAGCGGTGCGGCGTCAGGTGCGGGCATCAAGGACTTTCTGTAGCACGGTGGTTAGGAGCACGCGCCGATGAGCGACGCAAACTTCGCGAGATCGATGTTGCCGCCGGAAACGACAGCGACGATGTTCTTGTGGCCGCGAGCCTGCATCGCCGGGGCAATCGCCGCGGCGATCGCGCACGCGGCGGCGCCTTCGGCAATCACGTGGCAGCGCTCGGCGGTGAGCCGCATCGCCCGGGCCGCGTCGTCGAGCGGCACGACGATCGACTCGGCGACGTGATCGCGGACGATCGGCCACATCGACTCGAGCACGGTCTGCCCGCCGGCGCCGTCAACCCACGAGCGGCTCCAGTTCTCGAACCGTGACGCCTTGCCGGCTTTCATGGACGTCGCCAACGGCGCGGCATTTTCGGGCTCGGCGGCGTAGAGCGTCGCGCTCGGGCGCAACGCGCGTAAGGCCACGCCGATGCCGCCGAGCAGGCCGCCGCCGCCCATCGGCGCGACCACCGCGTCGACGTCGGGCAGATCCTCGAGGATCTCCAAGCCGGCGGTGCCGTTGCCGCTGATGAAGTCGTCGTCGTCGAAGGGATGGACGAGGCGGCCCTTCATCCGATCGGACGTGTGCTCGGTCACGGCGCGCCAGCATTCGTCGAACGGCGCCTGGACGATGGCGGCGCCGAGGCGCGAGATCGCGTTGAGTTTGGTTTGCGGCGCGCCCTCCATGACGAGCACGGAGGCCTTGGCCCCGGCTTCGCGGGCGGCGAGGGCGACGCCTTGCGCGGCGTTGCCGGCGCTCACCGTCCAGACCCCGGCGCGCATCTGCTCGGGCGACAACTGCGCGACCGCGTTGGTCGCGCCGCGGATCTTGAACGATCCGATCGGCTGAAAGACCTCGAGCTTGAGGAAGATCTCCGGGGTGCCGTGCGCGATGGGGTCGAGCCGGATCAGCGGGGTTCGCGCGGCGACGCTATACACACGGGTGGCGGCGGCGCGAATCGTGTCGATGGTGACGTTACGCATGCGAACAGCCCAGGATCGTAGTGGCTCAGCTCACCGGGGTCAAACAAGATTAGACTCTGCTCGCAGATCAGGCCCTCGGCACTAGGCCCTTGGCCCTAGTCGGAGGGTTCCAGGGTGCCCCAGGGCCCAGCGCCCAGGGCCTAGGGCCTTGACAGATGAGGTGTCTATGTCGTCTTCGATCAATCGGAGAGAGTTCATGACTGCCGCTGCTGGAGCCGGCATGGTTGCCGCGACGAGTTCGGTATCTGGCGCGCCTGCCGTGATCGTGCAGGGGCCTTCCAGACCAGTCGTCATCTCGTCGTCAAACGGGAACCGGTTCAAGAACGGCGGCGACAAGACCTGCGTGCAGCTGGCCTTCGAGCAGATGACGTCCGGCGGCAAGGACGTGCTCGACTCGCTGATTGCCGGCGTCAACATTGTCGAGCTGGACCCGCTGGATACCTCGGTCGGCTACGGCGGGTTGCCGAACGCGGAGGGCGTCGTGCAGCTCGACTCCTGCTGCATGCACGGCCCGCGGAAACGCGCCGGCGGCGTTGGCGCGATCGAGGGCGTCAAGACGCCGTCGCTCGTCGCCAAGGCCGTGCTCGAGCACACCGATCATCATCTGATCGTCGGCAAGGACGCGCAGACGTTCGCGCGGCAGATGGGCTTCGAGATCTTCGCCGACCTCAACACGGCCGAATCGCGCAAGCAGTGGCTGGAGTGGAAAAAGCGCAGCGATCCGCTGCACTACATCAAGGACCCGGCGGCCCGTGAGGCGGCGCAGCGCCAGGTGATCCTCGACATGGTGGCCGAAGGCCGCGTCGACGAGCAGCACATTTACGGGACGATCAACTGCGACGGCGTCAACGCCAAGGGCGACGTTTGCGGCGTGACGACGACGAGCGGGCTGGCGTGGAAGATTCCGGGGCGTCTCGGCGACTCGCCGATCCTCGGCGCCGGGCTGTACGTGGACGGCGACGTCGGCGCGGCCGGGTCGACAGGCCGCGGCGAGGCCAACCTCTATAGTCTCTGCTCGTTCCTCATCGTCGACGAGATGCGCCGCGGCAAGAGCCCGAAGGACGCGGGGATGGAAGCGTGCCGACGCATCAAGGCCGCGACTATCGAGCCGCGCCTGCTCAACAAGCGCGGTCTGCCGAACTTCAACGTGAACTTCTACGTGCTCGCGAAATCCGGCCAGCACGCCGGCGTCGCGTTGTATGCACCCGGCGCCGGCAGCACCTACGCCGTGTGCGACGACAAGGGACCGCGGCTGGAGAAGATCGAAGGGCTGTACGAAGGCGGGCCCAACGATTGAAAGCATTGGACTTTTGAAAACCCAAGAACTTTCTACACTCGCTACACTGCCTCGACTACCTCCACGTCGAGTATCAAGAGAAAAGGCTACCGCCCGTATTTCTTGAGCAGCGCACTCAGGGCGTCAATGGGTATCGCGCGAATCGTCCTGCCATTCGCGGTGACGTCAGTCGCGCGGAGCAGCGAGTTGTAGACGGCTTCCTCGGTCGCATCCATTACCGCCTCGAACAACCCGGACACCGCGTCGGTCGGCAGGATCGTGCGCGCCTGCGGTCCGTTGGTGTTGGTGAGCCGGTTTGCTTCGTTGGTCGAAAATGCGATCGCGAAGTCGCCGCTGCCGTTCGAGTAGGTCGAGCCGGTGCGCGCGAGCGCATAGATCGCGCGTGCGGCGAGCCGCTTGAGATCGCGAGCATCAAGCGGCGCGTCGGTGGCGACGACGATCATGCAGGAACCGTCAGCGGAAAATTCGTCTTGGAGTCTTGGGTCTTGAAGTCTTGGGGCAGGTCCGCTGCCTCGACCCGCGCTCGGCGTCAACTCGCGCCACACCGGCACGCCGTTGATCACCAGCTTGCCTCCGTAGTTCGTCTGAACCAGTACGCCGACCGTCCAGCGATTCGGCGCCGCGCCGAGGACGCGGGACGACGTTCCGATCCCGCCTTTCCAGCCGAACGCGATGGTGCCGGTGCCGGCGCCGACCGCGCCTTCGTCGACGGCGCCCGTGTTCGCGTTCGCTATCGCCGACGTCACGTGCTCGCGGGTGACGTGAAACCCGCGGATGTCGTTGAGCGTGCCGTCGTTGGTTTCGCCGACCAGGCCGTTGACCGAGCGCACGTTGTCGTTGCCGGGCTGCGCGACCGTCCAGCGGGCGATCGCGTCGAGCGCCGCGCCGACCGAGAGCGTGTTCGTGAGCACGATCGGCGATTCGATCGTCCCGAGTTCGTCGACCTGCGTCGATCCCGCCAGCTTGCCAAAGGCGTTGCCGACGAACACCGCGCCGGGCACTTTGTCGCGGAAGACGTTGCCGCCGTGGGGCACGATCGCGGTGACCCCGGTCCGGATCGTGTCGCCCGAGATGACGGTCGTGTGGCCGACCGCGACACCGGCGACGTCGGTAATCGCGTTGAGGGCGCCGGGTGTGCCGGCGCCCGGTGCGATGCCGAGCTCGCGCGCCCGCGGCCGGGTCTGCGCGACCAAGAGCGACCCGGAGAGCGCCGACACAGCCGAGAACAGCAGAGCTTTCCGAAGAATGGTTGCGCGCATGGGGGATGCGCCCAATAATAGGGCCGCATCCTTGCCCCGGAGGGCCGAAATGAACATCAACCTTCGCCGCCGCGCGCTGGTTTTCGTCAGCAGTGCTCTGATTCTGGCGATTGGCGCGTCCTATCGTCTCGGCGCGCAGACGCCGGCGAAAAAGCCGGTTGGCTACGACGTCATGGATTACTGGAAGTCGATCGGCGGCACGCGGTTGTCGCGCGACGGCCAGTGGCTCAGCTATGCGATTACGTCGCAGGCGGAGGACGGCGTCCTCATCGTCCGCAATCTGAAGAGCGGCGCCGAGTTCAAGGCGCCGCGCGGATCGGCGCCGCAGTTCACCAACGACAACAAGTTCGTGGTGTTCACGATCGCGCCGCCGAAAACCGATGGCGCGGCAGACCCCGCCGAAGCCGGGGGCGAAGGCGCGGCGGCCGCCGGTGGTCGCGGTGCCGGCCGCGGCGGCGCGGCTGGCGGCGGCAGCGCGCGCAACTCGCTCGGCCTGATGACGCTGGCCGACGGACAGGTGACGACGATCGAGCGCGTCAGCAACTTCCGTCTGCCGGAAGAATCGTCGCAGTGGCTGGCCTATCACCGCGGCAACGCCGCGGGTGCCAACGGCCGCGGCGGCGCGGGTCGGGGCGCCGGCGCAGGACGAGGTGGTGGTAGACAAGGTGGTGGCACGGCTGCCGGACAGACGCCGCCCGCGACGCCTCCGGCGGCGACGGAACCTGGCGCGCCCGCCGCGGCCGGTCAAGCCACGCCGCCCGCGACGCCGGAAAAAACCAAGACCAACGGCTCCGATCTGATCGTGCGCAACCTCGCCACCGGTCAGGAAGTCACGATTCCCGAAGTCACCGAGTACGCGTGGAACAAGGACGCGTCGTGGCTGGCCTACACCGTCTCATCGAGCGACGCAGCCAAGGACGGCGCGTTCGCGCGGCGCACCAGCGACGCCGCGGTGACGACGCTGCAGAAGGGCAAGGGCAACTACAAGAGCATCGCCTTCGACGACGCCGGCAGGCAGATCGCGTTCCTGAGCGATCAGGCGGAGTACGACAAGAAGGTCTCGCCCTATCGCCTCTATTACTGGAAGGCCGGCGACGCCGCCGCGGCCGAACTGGTGTCCGCCGCGACCAAAGGCATCGCGCCGGGCATGGTCGTGAGCGACGACTTCGCGCCGCGGTTTTCTGAAGACGGCGCGCGGCTGTTCCTCGGCACCGCGCCGCCGCCGCCGGCGCCGCCCGAGCCGAACGCAAAGGCGCCGATCCGCGTCGACCTCTGGAACTACAAGGATCTGCAGCTGCAGCCGATGCAGCAGGTGCGCGCGACGCAGGAGCGCAACCGCAACTACCGTGCGGTCGTGCACCTGTCGAACAGGACGCTCGTGCAGCTGGCGACGAAAGATCTGCCGAACGTCAATCCCGGCGAAGACGCGGCGCGCGCGGTCGGGACCAACGACGTTCCGTACCAGAAAGAGATTTCATGGGATCAGTCGTACAACGACGTGTTCCTCGTCGACATCAAGACCGGCAGCCGCAAGAAAGTGCTCGAGCACTGGGGCGCGGCGGCGACGCTCTCGCCCGGCGGCCAGTACCTGATGTACTTCGACGAAGAGACCGGCGACTGGATGTCGTATCGCGCCTCGGACGGCGCGCGCACCAATATCACCGAGCGCATTCCGAACGTCAGCTTCCAGCAGGAGAGTCATGACACGCCCGACGCCGCCGGCGCCTACGGCATCGCCGGCTGGACCGACGGGGACAAGGCGGTCCTGCTTTACGATCGCTTCGACATCTGGGAAGTGAAGCCCGACGGATCGGGCGCGCGCAACCTGACCAACGGCGAGGGCCGCAAGCAGAACATCGTTTTCCGCTATCGCTCGCTCGATCCGACGCAGCGCACCGTGCCGACGACCGGCACCTGGATGCTGAGTGCGACCAACGACTGGACCAAGGCGTCGGGCTACTACCGGATGCCGGCCACCGGCGGCGTCGCGCCCGAGAAGCTGATCATGCTCGACAAGGCGGTGGGCGCCCCGACCAAGGCGCGTGACGCCGACGTGATCGTGTTCACCGAGTCGAGGTTCGAGGAGTTCCCGGACCTCTGGGTGAGCAACACCAGCTTCGCGAATCCGCAGAAGGTGTCCAACGCCAACCCGCAGCAGAGCGACTACGTGTGGGGCAAGGCCGAACTGGTCGAGTACATCAACGCCGACGGCAAGCGGCTGCGCGCGATGCTGATCAAGCCGGACAACTTCGATCCGTCGAAGAAGTACCCGCTGATGGTCTACATCTACGAGGAACTGACCGCCGGCCTGCACAGCTACCGCGCGCCGAACGTCGGCACCAGCATCAACATCACCCGCTACGTCAGCAACGGCTACGTCGTGCTTCAGCCGGACATCGTCTACGACACCGGCTTCCCGGGTGAGAGCGCGGAAAAGTGCGTCATCCCCGCGGTCAATACCATCGTCGCTCAGGGCTACATCGATCCGAAGCGGATCGGCATCCAGGGCCACTCGTGGGGCGGCTACCAGATCACGCACCTGATCACGCGGACCGATCTGTTCGCCGCGGTCGAAGCCGGCGCGTCGGTCTCCAACATGATCAGCGCCTACGGCGGCATCCGCTGGGGCACCGGCATGTCGCGCGCATTCCAGTACGAAAAGACGCAGAGCCGCATCGGCCTGCCGCCGTGGGACGCGCCGCTCAAGTACATCGAGAACTCGCCGATCTTCTGGGTGCAGAAGATCCACACGCCGTACCTCACGATCCACAACGACGCCGACGACGCCGTGCCGTGGTACCAGGGCATCGAGTTCTTCACCGCGATGCGCCGGCTGAACAAGGAGGCGTACTTCTTCAGCTACAACGGCGAGCCGCACGGCCTGCGCAACCGCGACAACATGAAGCACTGGACCGTGCACATGGACGAGTTCTTCGATCACTTCCTGCTTGGCAAGCCGAAGCCGGAGTGGATGGACAAGGGCGTGCCGTTTCTCGAAAAGGGCACGCGCGACGTCAGCCCGATGTTCAAGAAGGGCGCCGTCAATCCGCCGGCGCCGGCGCAGAAGAAAGGCGGATAGTCCGAGCCTGGTTAATGAGGCAATGAGTGAATGGATGAGTGGGTGAATGATTGACTGATTGGCCGATTGACAAATCGACCGATTGAACATCATTCAGACACTCACTCATTCACCCATTTCACCCATTCACCCATTCACTCATTGCCCCATTAACACGTCCTGAATGATGCGCCTGCGAATTTCCCGACTGGCCGACGCGGCCCGAATCCCGTCCTATGAGACCGCCGGCGCGGCGGGTTTCGATCTGTCCGCCAGTGCCGAGACGACGATCCCGCCTGGTGCCGTCGCGCTGGTGCCAACCGGTCTGGTGATCGAAGTGCCACGCGGGCATTTTCTCGGCATCTTCGCGCGCAGTTCGACGCCGCTGAAGCGCGGGCTGATGGTCGCCAACGGCGTCGGCGTCGTCGACAGCGACTACTGCGGGCCGAACGACGAAATCAAGATTCAAGTGTTGAACTTCACCGCGTCGCCCGTGACGGTCAACGCCGGCGATCGCATCGCCCAGGGCGTCATCCTCCCGCACGTTCGAGTCGAGTTTCAGGAAGAGTCCACCGCCGCTGCGGCATCGTCGCGCGGCGGCTTTGGATCGACAGGGCAGTAGACGAGGCGCCGAGGCGCCGAGGCGAAGGACACGAAGACGCGAGCACGGAAGAACGAAAGAACGGAACGCCCGAAGTCCCGAACTTCCGAACCTGAGAACGAACCCTATCTCTTAACGAAGTAAACCGCGGCGCCGCCCGGGGTCTTGATCGGCATGATCGTCCATTGCCGGTCCCTGTGGCCGCGGACGACGGTGCGTCCGGCCACCGAGCCGATCGCGGCGCCGAACATCGCATCGCTCAGCCAGTGCGAGCGGTCGCGGACGCGCGTCCAGGCGACGAACGTCGCCAGCGCATAGGTCGGGACGCCGAACTTCCAGCCGCCATGCTCCTGTAGCACCGCCGCGGTCGTGAACATCGCCGAGGCGTGGCCGGACGGAAACGAATGGTCGCCGCCGTTCGGCCGCTCGCGATTGACGATGTACTTGGTCGGCACCGTGAACACGCCGTTGAGAATCTGCGCGCGGATGAGATCGCTGCCGACGTGGGTCAGCGGCGCGTCGTGGTTGAGGCGGCCGATCCCGTACGCGGCCGCGGACAGACTGAGCTGCATCCACGCCTCACCGAGCGCTCGGCCGAACTGCGAGGCGGACGAACGCGACTCCTCGGCCCATTCGGCGAGGTCGTCGTCGTAGGGATGAAAGGCGAGGGCAGCGCCGGTGCCGGCAGCCATGATCCAGACCGTTTCAATCGACGGCACTGCCTTCAGATCGCGGCCGAGATTGTGGAGCACGCCGGTGATCGGCCGATCGTCCGGCCAGGCCTGCGCAGCCGCGGCAGATTGCGGCGGCGCGGCGGGTGGTGCTGCGGGCGGTGCGGGTGGCGCCTGCAGAGCGCCCGCAATCGCGAGCGCCCAGAACGTGCTCGGCACGCGCGTGAGAATATCAGCGCGACAGCCTGATTGCGAGGCCGAACGCGATCTGATGACACCGCGCGGTCATCCGGCCGGTGCCGCCGTCGACCGCGATCTCCGGCCGCGCGCGCGTGAACTTGTACTCGCCGAGGACGCTGAAGCGGGAGCCGAGCGCGAACTCGGCGCCGCCAGAGAGTTGCACGCCCAGTCCGCCGTATTCGTACTGCTCGCGCGTCACCATGGCGATCGTGGTCTCGGCGTGGGGGAGCGTCGGTCCGGCGCCGGCGCGGCCGACCAGCACGGCGCGACCGCTGCCGATCGGCCGTCGCATCACGAAATTCACGAGCGCGAAATTGAGCCCGTGGGTCATCGCATAGCCCTGTACGCGCTCGTCCATGCGGCTGACCTCGGCCACGCCGACGCCGTCTTCGACGCCATTTACCGCGTAGGCGTCCGCCGTCTTCGCGATCACTTTCAGGTGGATGAGTTCGACTTCAAGTCCGAACCGCCGCGTGTCGCCGAAGATCTTGCCGAACCGATACCCGTAGTACTGCGGCGCCGCGAATGGCCTGGCTTCGAAAGCGACGTCCTCGTAGGTGAGCTGCGTATGCCGATCCGGAAGATCGACGGTGATGTCCGCCGGCGTCGTCGTATTCGCGCCGAGATACACGCCCACGTACCACTGCGCCGAGGCAGCCGCCGGCGCGACCACCGACAACACGACGAGCAGGACGGCCGCACGGATCATCGTCGCGCCATGCTAGCGCAGGCGCCGCGCGGCTCGATAGGTCGCGGCGGCGCCCACCCAGTAGCACGCCGACATGAACAGCAGAATCCATGACGGCGCGCTCGCGCCAAGCGCGACCTGGATCGCGAACGCGCCCGCGGACACGGCGATCGCCAGCGCGATGTAGACCCGGGTCCGCTGCAGCCACGAGTAAGGCAGGAAATGCCCGCCCGCGATCGCCGCCAGGGTCACCGGCACCGCCGCGGGGCTCAGCGCGTAGGCGACGATGACCGCCGGGAACGCGACGATCTGCGACATCGCCAGCTGAATCGATAGCGACTTCAGCGGGTTGTCCGCCGCCATCGTCGTCCAACCCATTCTTCGCTCGAGCCAAAACGCCGCCGGCAGCGCGAGATTGCCCTGGAACATCACCACGAGCGCGGCGATCTTCACCGGCAGAAGCGGCCAGACCAGACCGGCGAGCGCGATCGTCAGGCCGAAGCAGATCAGGAACGGCGCACCCCCGGCCGACGAGGTCACGATGTCGTCACGGGCGCGGGACAAGTCGGTGATCGGCAGGGCGGTGGAGGTCATGCCCACCTCGGACGCCGGGCGGGGTAGACGTGTTCGACGATCCCGGTGAACGGCTGCGAATCCCCGATAAGATGCGCGCATGGCGCGTCTCCTCATCGCTGCGGCGCTGGCAATCGCGTCGGCTGGGCCGGCCTTCGCGCAGTCCGAACCCTACAAAGTTTTCGAGACCAGGCCGGTCATCACGCAGGGGCCGTACCTCGTCGCCACCAGCGAGACCGCGACGATGGTCGTGTGGATGACCGACACGCCGAGTCACTCCGAGGTGCGCTTCGCGAAGGGCGCCGGCCTCGCGGCGACCGCGCTCAGCACGGTCGTCGAGAACCAGAAGGATGGACTGGTCCCTGTCGGCACGCGTCACGCCATCCTGCTGACCGGCCTCGAGCCCGGCGCGACCTACAGCTATCAGGCGGTGTCGACGCGGGTCGTCAAGCTCAAGGCGTACTGGCCGGACAAGGGGCTGTCGATCGAATCACCGGTGCGCGCGTTCACCACCTTCGACGCGCGCAAACCGACCGCGTCGTTCAGCGCGGTGACCGATACGCACGAAGACGTCACCCGCATCCGCGCGCTCAATAAGATGATCGACTGGCCGTCGACCGACTTTCTTCTGCACCTCGGCGACGCTTTTCACTGGCTCGACAACGAGGATCAGTTATTCCGGCTGTGGCTCGAGCCAACCATCGCCGGGCTCGCCGGCGTCAAGCCGCTGATCTACGCGCGCGGCAACCATGAGCTGCGCGGACCGTTCGCGCGCGAGCTGTTCGACTACATTCCGACGCCAGAGAATCGCTTCTACTACGCGCGCGACGACGGCCCGGTGCATCTGATGGTGCTCGACACGGGAGAAGACAAGCCCGACGACACCAACGTCTACGCGCGGCTCAACCGCACGGGGCCGTACCGCGACGCCGAACTCGCGTGGCTGCGTGAACATGTGCGCACCGCGCCGCGAGTCGCGTCGGCGCCATTTCGCGTCGTCGCGATGCATCAGCCCCGCTGGGGCTGGCTCGCCGACGGCCCCGACGCTTGGATCGCGCTGGCCAACGACGCGAAGGTCGATCTCGTGATTGCCGGGCACAACCACAAGTTGTCCTACACGCCGCCAGGCCCGACCGTCGCGCACAAGTACCACTTGCTCGTACTCGGCCAGGACCAGGTCGCGCGTGTCGACGCGACGACGACGGAGCTGAAGATCACCGTGACCGGCACGGACGGGAAGATCGTGCAGGCGATCGCCATTCCGCGGCGTTAGGCCCTCGGCCCTGGGCCCTGGCACTCAGACTGAACTGCGGGTTGGCGATGGCCCTGGGGCCTGGGGCCCAACGCCAAGGGCCAAACTCCAGAATCGTCATTCGTTTTCAAATTTGGTCGTCGCGATCCGGCGGCGCGCGCCGAAACGCGTGCGATTGCACAGGTTTTCCCGCCTGTGATCAAAGTGCGCTGCCGCTAACAGATGTGGCCAGCATCTTGCACAAATGGGCGTCGTCAACTTTCGAGGATTGCCCATGTTGCCTGCTTCGCCCGCCACGTCCGCACCGGCGCCGTCAACGCCAGATTCTGCCCGTCCGCGTCCGCGCTTGCCGAGCTTTTCGGACGGCACGGGCGATCGGGTCCTCGTGTTCGATCAGCAGAAGAACACGTGGATGGAGCTGTTGCGGTTCAAGCGCGAGTTCAGCCACGCGCGCGGATTCTTCACCGCGCTCAAAGAGCGGATCGAAGTGCTGCAGTCGCTCAATCATGACGGGCTGTCGAAGGCGCGCTCGATCGAATGGCTCGCCGGCGGCGAAGGGCTCGCGCTGGTCTCGCATCACACACCGGGCAAGCGCCTCTCGGAACTCACCACCGAGGCGCGCGGACCGCAGTTCGCGCAGGAACTGATCGGCCAGATTTCTCCGGCGCTCGCGGCGCTGCACGTCCATTCATTCAACAGTTTTCACGGCGCGATCACTGCCGATCGCATCGTGGTGACGCCCGAAGGGCGCCTGATTCTGACCGAGTCGGCGCTCGGCGCCGGCTTGAACGCGCTGCAGCTGCCGGCGGTTCGCCTGCAGTCCGATCTGCACATTGCCGTCTCGTCCGATCCGGTGACGCTCAACGCCCGCGGCGACCTCGTGCAGCTTGGACTGGTCGCGCTTTCCCTGCTGCTCGGGCGCAAGCTCGATCCCGCCGACTACCCGGTCAAGACCAAGGCCTTGCTCGACGAGCTGGCGGCGTCTGACGCCGCGGCGACGCCGGAGTTCCGTGCCGTCCACGAGTGGCTCGGTCGCGCGCTCCAGGTGAGTTCGAATCCGTTCAACAACGGCCTCGAGGCCGAGGAAGCGTTCAAGCAGGCGCTCGAAGCCGCGAGTGCCGCGGTTGCCGCGGCGGCGGTCGTCGTCGCTGAGCCCCAACGCGTCGAGCCGGCGAAAACCGAAACCGCCCCGTCTCTAATCGTCGAGCCCGCGTCCGAGGCGACGTCGCCAATCGCGCGCCTGGACGATCACACCCGCAACGACGACAACGAGCGAGTCGAAGCGAAGCGCGTCGTCTCGATGCCGCTGCCGGCGGCGTCGTCGATGCCGGTCGAGACGCCTCGACCCAAGTCGATGTTCGACGACGAACCGGCGGCGAGGCCCGCGGCTGCCGCGCCGGCGCCGCTGTTCCTCGAGCCGTTGACGCCCGACCAACGCACGAAGAAGCGTCAATGGATGACGATTGGATTCGGCACGCTCGCGGCGGCTGAGGCCGCGGTGATTGCCGCGATGTTCTACATGATGCCGGGATACGGCGCGACGTCGTTGACGTTGTCGACGCCGCCGGCGATTCCGTCGGCGCTCGCGCTGGCCGCGGTGCCGACACCGCCGCAGCAGCTGGCGCCGATTCCGCCGGCATCGATTCCGGCGCCGCCGGCTGCCATGCCGACGGCCGCGACGTCCGCTGCCGCGACGTCCGCGCCGGCTGAGACTCCGGGCGCGCCCGCCGCGGCGCCCGTCGCCGGCCGCGTTGGCGGCGTCAAGGTGGCATCGCCCTTCGAGCTGCAGGTGTTCGAGAACGGCACGCTGCTCGGCTCCAGCGCCGGAACGATCGCGCTCAACGAAGGCACCCACGCGCTGGATCTCGTCAGCGACGCGCTCGCCTTCCGCTATCGCCAGACCGTGCAGGTGAAGGCCGGGCAACTGGCGCCGGTCACGATCACCGCGCCGAACGGAAAAATCAACATCAACGCCGTGCCGTGGGCCAGCGTGACCATCGACGGGGCCGCCGCCGGCGATACGCCGCTCGCGAACCTGTCGATTCCGATCGGCAGCCACGAGATCGTGTTCTCGCATCCGCAGTTCGGCACGCAGAAACAGACCGTCGTCGTCAAGGCGGATGGACCGGCGCGGGTCAGCGCCACGATGCAGCGTTCAGGGGGAGGCCAGTAATGATCGCCACGCGTCTCCGTCGTCATGTCCTCGTCGCCGCGGTGGTGTGGATCGCGGCCGCGACCGCCGCGGTTGCGCAGCAGAACCCGTTATCGCGCGCGAAAGAGCTCTACGCGAACGCGTCGTATGACGAGGCGCTCGCGGCGCTCGGCAAGCTGCCCGGCAAGATCGAAGCCGTCGAGTCGACCGAGCAGGCGGCCTATCAGGTCTTCTGCCTGCTGGCGCTCGGCCGCGCCGAGGACGCGAAGATCGCGGTCGAAGCGATCGTGCGCACCGATTTTCTGTATCACCCGTCGGAGGGCATGGCGTCGCCGAAAGTCCGCGCGTTCTTCGAAGAGGCACGCCGGCCGCTGCTGACCGACCTGGCCCGCGCCGGGTACGTCAGCGCCAAGGGTCACTTCGAGCGCAAGGAGATGGCCGAGGCGGTCGTCGACTTCGACCGGCTGATCACGCTGCTCAACGAGATGGAAGAGTCCGGCCAGGGCCTGGGCGATCTGCGCACGCTGAGCATCGGCTTCCGCGACCTCGCGAAAGCCGCGGTCGCGCCGCCGCCACCGCCGAAACCGGTCGATCCGCCGCCGGCGCCGGTCGAGGCCCCGAAGGCCGCCGCGCCGTCCGCGCCCGCGCCCATTCCGATCTACGGCATCGACGACGCCACCGTGGTCAAGCCCGTGCCGATCGCGCGCCCGATTCCCGACTGGAAACCGACCAATCCGATCGATGCGATGCGCGAATATCGCGGCGCGATCGAAATCATCATCGACGAAAAGGGCAGCGTGATGAGCGCCGTGATGACGACGAGCATTCATCCGATCTACGACCCGATGCTGCTGAAGTCCGCGCGCGGCTGGAAGTTCAAGCCCGCGACCAAGGATGGCGCTCCGGTCCGCTTCCGCTCGCGCCTCGACATTCACCTCTCCGCGACCAGGGAACCGGGAAGGAAGGACTAGAAGAAGAGCGGGTTTTTCGGTTTGGGGAAGGGCCCCGTGCCGGCACGGCGCCCTACAAATAGAAAAGGTCTCGCTCTTCTTTTAGTCCTTCGGCCGGGCCTCCGTCCGAACAGTATTTAGAGGTAGACTCTTCACGCCAGCGTGAGGAGGACGTCGTGCGTGCACGTGTATTCACGCTGCTCGTTTGCGCGATCGGAAGTCTCACGGCCGCGCCGCGGGCCTCTCCTCAAGCGCTCACTCCCAGGGATCTGATTCAGTCGTACACGGACGGCAGTCCGGCCGCCGCGCGCGCGATGGTGCCGCACGGCCGGGCTGTCGACGCGATGCTGCCGGCGGTCCGCGGCTGGATGGCCGGCGAAGGCGCGCGCGAATGGCCGTTTGCGTCCGCGGTGATGTGTCTGGATCTTTCCGAGGCGGCGGCCGAGGCCGGATCCGCCGCGGGTCCCACCATCATCGAACTGCTGCGGCTCGCACGCAAGGCGATCATGGCAAAAGAAGCGGCCATGGACGTTCGGTTCGATCGCCCGCACGAGAAGCTGCTTCACCAAACCGCGCTCGCGGTGCTGCAGGGCGTCGCGGCCTACCAGGAACAGCAAAGCTACATCGACGACATCTACGATCGGCTGAGCGGCGACTGGCCGCCGCGGCTGTGGATGGCGCGCGGTCTGACGATCGAGCAGCGCGTCGCGGCGCAATTGGCGAAGCAGAGTGGTCAGAGCGCCGCCGCCTTTGCCGCGCCGCTCGACGAAGCGACGCGCCATTACGATCGCGCGGCGCGGGATCCCGAGACCCGCGCCGAAGCGTCGGCGCGCGCCGCCGCGATTTTCGTTCGGCTTGGCCGGCACCGCGATGCGCTGCGCCGGCTCGAGATCGCCGGCGACGCGTCCGGCGACGTCGAGGTCGCGGCGTGGCTCGCGTACCTGCGCGCGCAGGTCTGGAGCGGTCTCGGCGACGACGCCCAGGCGCGCGTCGCGATCGAGCAGGCACGGAAGCTGAGCGCCGCCGATCCCGCGCCGGCCTTCGAGAGCGGCGACGCCCGCCATGCCGGCGAATGGCTGGCGACGCTGCGCGGCGCGCTGTCGTCCGTCATGACCGCAGGGCCGACGCGCCCGGCGGTGATGACGACCGTCGATCTCTACGAGGCGCACGCCTACGACGAGGCGATCGGCGCCCTGGCGCCGAGGTCGCTCGAGCAGTTTTCGAAGGAACTTCGTGAAGTCGCCGACCTATGGATTCGCGACGGCGGGCCGGTCAATCAGCAGCACCGGCAATACCTGGTGGCGGCGCTCGCCCTCGAGGCGGCGCGCGCCCGCGGCGGTCTCGAGTGGCGGCACGCGCAGTTGTTGATCGAATGGGCGTGCGAACGGCTGCGCGCCAAAACCGAACCCGGCGAAGACGATCGCGAACGCGCGTGGATGATCGCCGCCGCCGCGGTGATGGAAGGCGGCGCCGCCGGCGCCGTGCTCGAAGTCCATGCCCTGCATGCGCTCAAGCGCTTTCCCAACGATCCGGCGCTGACGATGGCCAAGGCGGTGGCCGCGGAATTGCGCGCGGGGCCGGACCTGCGAACGGCGCAGGGTACGAAGGCGCCGACCGGAGGCTCGATGCCGCTGGCGGCGTCGACAGCGGGTTCGATCACGCAGACGACGCCGACGACAGTCGGGACGTTCTCGCCAACCAGCGACGTGCTGACCGACATCTCCAGCGGTCCGGCCCTCGATCTCGCCGCGCGCCGCTTCAACGAGATGGTGGCGATCGATGCGTATCGCGACGAAGCGAAGTTGCGCCTCGGCTACACCGCGCTGCGCCGTGGCAAGCACGAGGACGCGCTCGAACATCTCGTCGTGCCGGCAAAGAACACCACGGATCTCTTCATCGCGTATCTCGCGCATCTGTTCCGCGGCCGCGCGCTCGAGCGCCTCAAGCGCTGGGATCAGGCGGTCGTCGAATATCGGGCGGCGGTGGCGGTGCAGCCTGGCGCCCAGACTGCCGAATTGGCGCTCGCCGCCGCGCTGGCGCGGAGCGGGCGCCGCGCCGAAGCCGCGGAACTCGCCGATCGCGCGCTGGCGCGCACCGACGCGCCGTTCGATCCGTGGCTGGGCTACGGACAGGGCGACTTCCGGCATTGGGCCCGGCTGATTGCCGGCGTCAGAAAAGCGATTCCATGACGCCGCGCAGCGTGCTCGGTATCGCACTGTTGGCGGGCGCGGTGGCCGCTCAGCAGCAGCCGCGACCGACGTTCCGCGCCAGCGCCGTCGGGATTGCCGTCGATGTCACCGTCACCGACGGACTGAAGACCGTGACCGGGCTTCAGGCCGCCGACTTCGAGCTGCTCGACAACGGCGTGCGTCAGCAGATCTCGGCAGCGACGCTCGAGGCGATCCCGTTCGATCTCACGCTGGTCGTGGACACCAGCGCGAGTCTGACGCCGGCGATGATGTCGCAATTCAAGAAGGACATGGCGGCGATCAGCGCGATGCTGCGCAGCGAAGATCGCATCCGCCTGATCACGTTCGCGACCCGCGGCAACGACGTCTTCGGCTGGCGCGACGGCCGCACCGACCTGCCGTTGACGCGGATTGCGGCCGGCGGCGCGACGGCGTTCTACCAGACTCTGTCGGCGGTGCTGTTGCGCCAGACCGATCCGGGCCGACGACAGCTGATCGTTGCGATGACCGACGCCTTCGACAACGTCAGCTTTCTCGACGCGCCCGATGTGCGCGACCTCGCGCGTCTCGCCAACGCCGTGTTGCACATCGTCATTCGCCGGCCGAACAAAGCGTCATCGCGCTCATGGGGTTGGGTGCCGTACACCGGCCCGGGATTCACCGACGCGCTGCGCGAAGCCGCGGAATCGACCGGCGGCCGGTTGCGCGCGACCGACACCGACACGTCGCTGATCGACGCGTTCAAGACCGCGCTCGACGAATTCCGCACCGGGTACGTGCTCTGGTACGCGCCGGCCGGCGTCGACCAGCCGGGCTGGCACACGGTTCAGGTCCGCGTGAAGCAGCCGAAGTTCGTCGTCCGCGCCCGCAACGGTTACGACGCGGGCGGAGGTCGGCCATGAGAGGCCGGCGATCCGCAGCCCTCGTCGTCGCGGCGATCGCGGTCCTGACCTCGTCGTCGTTTGCGGCGCCGCAGCGCATGGCCGGCGCCTTCACCGATGCGCTGACGTTGTACGACCTCGGCGAGCACGACACGGTCATCGACGGCTTCGCCAGGGCGATCAACAGAGATCCCGCCAACGTGGTCAAGTTCCTCGACACGGACGCCGAGGCGTGGATTGCCGCCGACGGCAAGGACGCGATCCCGCGGCGACGGTTGGTGGCGACGACGTTCGCGCTCGAGCTGGGAAAGGCCGGCGTCAACACGCAGTGGTCGTGGACGCGCGACATGCTCGAGTGGGCCTGCACGCAGATGCGCAAGGCCGGCCCGCCGACGGAAGAGGAGCTGGACTGGGACCTCGCGTCGCTGGCGCTGATCGAAGGGTCGTTCGAGCCGCCGAATCCGCGTCGCCCGGAGTCGAGCTGGCTGCCGACGCACATCAATCACATTCGCGAGCGCTTCCCGAAGGAGCCCCGCCTGCTGCTCGCGCGCGCGCTCATCGACGAGTTCGAGTACTGGATCTTGCGCTGGGGACGCGGGCCGAACGGCCCGTTGCTCGACGACAGCGCCGCCGCGGCGGCGATTCCGGCGCTGGAGAAGGCCGCGGCGGTTCCGGCGAACGCGAAAGAGGCGCGGCTGCGCATCGGCTACCTGCAGATGCGGCTCGGGAAGCTCGACAGCGCGCTCGAGCATCTGCAATTCGCCGCCGAAGGCGACGACGATCCGACGCGGGTCCATCTGGCGCACCTGTTCATCGGCTGGACGCATGAACGGGCCGGGCGCTTCGACGAGGCCACGGCGGCGTTCCGTCAATCAATCGCGGTGATCAACGGCCAGTCGGCGGCGCTGGCGCTCGGCACGCGGCTCTACGCTGCCGATGCGCGGGACGAGGCCGATGACATCGTCATGGCCGCCGTGAGCGGCGATCGCGTCGTCGCCGATCCGTGGAAGGTCTACGGATACGGCGACTACCGGCGCTTTCCGCAGCTGATTGCGCGCCTGCGCGCGCGGATTCTGCCGCGATGAGCCGCACGCTGATGGCCTTCGCGGTCGTGCTTGCTCTCGGCGCGCTGCCGCCGCAGACGCCGCCGGCGACGCCGGCGCAACAGAAGCCGCAACGGCCGACGTTCTACGGCAATACGTCGCTGGTCACGGTCGAGGTCTCGGTGCTCAGCGGCAACAGGCTGGTCCGCGATCTCGCCGCCGGCGATTTTCAGATCTTCGACAACAAGGTCGCGCAACAGGTCGAGGTGGTGGACGTCGAATCACTGCCGGTCGACGTCACGCTGGTGGTCGACGTCAGCGGCAGCGTCATCGACATGATCGAGGAGCTGCAGGTCTACACGCGAGAGATCGCGGCGGCGCTGCGGGTTGACGATCGTTTCCGGCTGGTGACGTTCTCGTCGGAGATCAACGATCGCTTCGGCCTCCAACCGGCAACGGAGATTCCGCCGATCGAGGAGATCAAAGTCGAAGGCGCGACCTCGATCTTCGACGCGCTGACCGCGGCACTGATGCGCACGCGCCGGTCCGATCGCCGGCAGATCGTCATCGGCCTGACCGACGGCTACGAAACCGCAAGCGCGATCGACGGCGAGGCGCTCAAGACGGTGGCGAAGCGATCCGACTCGGTGCTGCACGTCCTGCTGGTGCGCCAGCCGATGATGGACCCGCTGCGCGCGGTGAACTATCCCGCCAACACGCGGCGGTGGTGGCTGCCGAACATCGACGTCGACTTCGAGGAACTCGGCGACGCCGCGCACGCGACCGGTGGAGAAATGCAGGAGCTGAACGTGCGCAAGCAGATCCCGACGTTCATCCGCCAGACGCTCGAGGACTTCCGGACCAGCTACGTGCTGCGCTACACACCCACCGGCGTCTCCGCCGAGGGCTGGCACGACCTCGAGGTCAAGGTGCGCGGCGGTCCTTATAAGGTGCGGGCACGGCCTGGGTACTTCGTTAAGAAATAGGCCCAAGGCCCAAGGCCCAAGGCCCAAGACCCAAGGCCCAAGACCCAAGACGAACTAAGAGTAAGATGCCCGCGCCCTCCCCATGGCGCTCAGCTCCGGCACCCGCATCGGCGCCTACGAAGTGGTCTCGGCCATCGGCGCCGGTGGCATGGGCGAGGTCTACAAGGCCCGCGACACCCGGCTGAACCGATCGGTCGCCATCAAAGTCCTGCCCGATCTGGTCGCGACCGATCCCGAGCGCGCGGCGCGGTTCGAACGCGAAGCGCAGGTCCTTGCCGCGCTCAATCATCCGCACATCGGCGCGATTTACGGCGTCGAAGTCAGCGACAGCGGCAAGTCGCGCTATCTGATTCTCGAGTTCATCGACGGCGAGTCGCTCGCCGGTCGGCTCACCAAAGGCGCGCTGCCGTTCGACGAGGCCATCGGGCTCGCGCGCCAGATGCTCGACGCGCTCGAAGCCGCGCACGAGAAGGGCATCGTCCATCGCGATCTGAAGCCCGCGAATCTGATGCTGACCGCGGAGGGCCAGCTCAAGGTCCTCGACTTCGGCCTCGCCCGCGTCATCGACGGCGACCCGACCGCCAGCGTCGCCAACTCGCCGACGCTGACGTTCGCCGCGACGCAGGCCGGCGTGATCATGGGCACCGCTTCCTACATGGCCCCTGAGCAGGCCAAAGGCCGCGCCGCCGATCGGCGCGCCGACGTCTGGGCGTTCGGCTGCGTGTTTTACGAGATGCTCAGCGGCAAGCGCGTGTTCGACGGCGAAGACATCTCCGAGATCCTCGCCGCCGTGCTCCGCGCCGAACCTGACTGGCACGCGCTCCCCGACGATGTTCCGGCGGGCGTGCGGACGTTGATCAAGCGTTGCCTCGAGCGCGATCGAAAACAGCGCATCCCGGAAATCAGCACGGTGCGGTTTCTGCTGCAGGACGCGCTGGCCGCGCCCGCGATTGCCGCGTCGCCGGCGCCCGTGATCGCCGCCGCGCCGCCGCGCCCGCTGTGGAAGCGCGCGCTGCCCGTCGCGGCCGCCGCGATCGCCGCTGCCGCGCTGGGTCTCGCCGCCGCGTCGTGGCTGCGCCCCGCGCCAGCCGTGGCGGTCAACCGCTTTTCGATCGCCCTGCCCGAGGGGCATACCTACACCAGTCCCGGACGACACTCGGTCGCGAGTTCCCCCGACGGCAGCCGCATCGCGTACATCGCTCAGGGGCAGCTGTTCGTGCGCGTGTTGTCGGAATTCGAAGCGAAACCGGTGCAGGGGACTGATGTTTTCGGATCGATCGCCGAAGTCGTGTTCTCGCCGGACAGCCAGTGGTTGGCGTTCTATGCCACGGGCGATCAGACGCTCAAGCGGGTCGCGGTCACTGGCGGCGCGGCGGTGACAATCGGTCCGGCTACGAACCCGCTCGGGATGAACTGGGACGAGAGCGGCCTGATCTTCGGTCAAGCCAGCAAAGGCATCGTTCGTGTTTCCCCCAACGGCGGCACGCAGCAGGTGCTGGTCGCGGTAGCGGACCCGGAGCGGGCCCATGGCCCGCAGCTGCTCCCGGGCGGCGAGACAGTGCTGTTTACGCTCGCGACCGGCGCGAATGCCGATCGCTGGGACCGGGCCGATATCGTCGTGCAAAACGTGAAAACTGGCGCGCGCAAACGCCTGCTTGCCGGGGGCTCCGACGCGCGCTACGTCTCGACCGGGCACGTGCTCTACGCGCTTGGCGGCACGCTGTTCGCAGTGCCCTTCGATCTCAAGAGCCTCGAAGTC
>DASUGM010000142.1:0-5028 GCA_036274055.1 Vicinamibacterales bacterium
TTGTTCGGAGTGCCATGTGCTTCAGTGCTCAGTCCGCACCGTCCGGCGCGCAACGCTCAACCGAATGCGCGGCGCTCAACCGAACGCGCAGCGCTCAGCCGGACGCACAAGAGCACATGGCACTCCGAACAAACGCACAGACTCCTATTTCGGAAAGTGCTGTACCGGCCCGTGCCCTCCGCCGAGCTGGGGCGCCTGCGCGATCGCGCGGGTGACGTAGTCCTTGGCGCTCCGGACGGCGGTGAGCACATCGTCGCCATGCGCCAGCCTCGCGGCGATCGCGGCCGAGAACGTGCACCCGGTGCCGTGCGTGTGGCGCGTCGCCACGCGCTCGGCGCGCAGTTCGGTAAACGTCCGGCCGTCGAACAGGACATCCACCGCCGGCCCGTCGAGGTGCCCGCCTTTCACCACGGCAGCGCGCGCGCCGGCGGCGACGAGGCGCGCGGCGGCGTCGCGCAGGCCGGCCACGGAGCGAATCGAAAGGCCAGTCAGCGCTTCGGCTTCGGGGACGTTTGGCGTCACCACCGTGGCCATCGGGATCAGCTCACGCCGGATTGCGTCGACCGCGTCGGCATCGAGCAGCGACGCGCCGCCCTTGGCGATCATCACGGTGTCGAGCACGACGGGCGCCGCCGCAAACGCGCGCAGCCAGGCGGCGACGACGGCGGCAATGGCGGCGTTGGCGAGCATGCCGATCTTGATCGCCCGGGGCGGCAGGTCGGACGTCACGGCGTCGATCTGCGCCGCGACCAGATCGGGCGAGAGCGCGTGCACGGTCAGGACGCCGAGGGTGTTCTGCGCGGTGATTGCCGTGATCGCCGACGTGCCGAAGACCCCGTGGGCGGCAAACGTCTTCAAATCCGCCTGAATACCCGCGCCGCCGCCCGAGTCGCTGCCCGCGATTGTCAGCGCTGTTTGCATTGACTAGAATTCCTTACCTTCTATGACGACCCACGCCGCGTCCGCCACCATACTCCATCGCGCCACCGGCCACTCGTCGCTGGCCACGCCGGTCAAGGTCGCCAGCGCCACCCTCGCGGTCGCGATCACCGCGGCCGCCGCGCAGGTGTCGTTCCCGATGCCGTTCACCGACGTGCCGTTCGTGCTGACGCCGATGGCGGTGATCCTCACCGGCGCCGCGCTCGGCTCGCGCCTCGGCGCGTTCGCGCAAGCAAGCTATCTGCTCCTCGGCGTCCTCGGCCTGCAGGTGTTTTCACCCGACCCACGGCTGCCGCAGGGCATGCTGCGCCTCGTCGGGCCGACCGGCGGCTACTTGATGGCCTACCCACTGGCCGCGTTCGTCACCGGGTGGCTCTCGGAGCGCGGCTGGGATCGCCGCTACGTAACGTCGCTCGCCGCGATGCTCGTCGGTCTGGCGATCATCTATCTCGGCGGCATCTCGTGGCGCGTCGGCCTGCTTGGCTCGTTCGATCTCGTCGTCGCGACGAGCGTGGGGCCGTTCCTGATTCCCGACGTACTCAAGGCCGCGGCGGCGGCGATGATTCTGCCGGGCGCGTGGAAGTTGCTCGGCGCCCGGTCTTAGGAAACCTGGCCTACCGCACGTATCCCAAGCTGCGCATTCGTTCGATCATTTCTTTGTCCAGCGCCTTACCGCCCGGCCGGTTCGCGGCGGTGCGCGCGCCATATGTCACGATCTCGCGGATCGCGTGCGCCTGCAGGAACTCCGGCGTGAACAAGCCGAGCGCGGGACGGCCGGCGAGATCGCGCGCGATCGGCACACCCACAAGTTGCAACAGCGTCGGCGCGACGGCGACCACCGGCGCTTGAAAACGACCGCGAGCCGCCGGCGCCCCCGCGATCGCCAGTAGACCGTCGCCGGGGCGAGAGACACGGCCCGGCTGAGTGATCGTCGCGAGCGTCCAGCCATCCTGCGCCCGGCTGGCGAGATCCGCCGTCAATCCGTCGACGAACTCGTAGTAGTGCTCGATCGCCGCGACCCGCGCCGCCGCTTCGGAGGGCGCAAGCCCGCCGGCGTCGCCGCCGGCGAGGATGGCGTGCTGCGCGATGTCGAGGCCGGGTAGATAAACCACCAGCACGTCGAGCGGTCCGAGCGCCGGATCGCTGGCGAGGCTGACGATGGTCGCGTCGAGCTCGGCGGAACGCGCGATCGCGGCGGCGATCTCGGGGGTCGCGCCGGCGAGAACTGCGCTCGACGCGCGCGCGACGGCGGCGGTCCGCCGCGCCGCGGCGGTCTTTTCGAGCGTGTCGTACAGCGCCGCCGGCGCGATTTCGCCGTTGCCGGCGCCGCCGTGCTCGAGCCGCAGGATGGCGCGATCGCTGATGACAATGCCGAGATCCGCCGCGGCGGGCCAGGTCGCCCACCAGTGCACGACGGCGGTCCGCAATCCAGCGCGGGCGGCGACTTCCCAGAACGCCGGCGTCCGCCGTTCGTCCCCGGACGCGATCGCCGGGCGCGTCAACCGCAGCAGGTCGGTCGCCGCCATCAGCGTCGTCCATGCCGGCGACGTTCGGGCAATCCGGCCTTCCACGCCGGCGACCTGGCGCGTCGCCAGCGCGCGCACGCCGTGACGTTCAGGCGGTTGCCCGGTCGCGATCGTGGTCCAGACGCGCGCCGGATCGCGGTCGCTGTCGGAGGGCATCGTGACCGACGCGCCGGCGATCGATCGCGATAACGCCGGCACGCGGCCGGCATTGCGAAGCCGATCGAGCGTCGCCAGGTCGACGCCGTCGATGGCGACCACGAGGAGGCGCTGACCGGTAGGAACGATCGTGATTGGCGGCGGTGCGGACTCCGGCGCGGATGGCGCCGACGCGAGCAGCACCGTCGCGGCGCCGGCGAGGGCGAGCGCGCCAAGTGGCAGCTGCGCTTTCCACGAAGACAGTGGCAAACCGCGCGACCGCGGCGTTCCCAGCCCCGATCGTGCCAGCCATGCCAGCACCGCGACAGTCACGGCGTGGCCCAGAAGCAAACTGATCGCGACGGCAACTGCGAGGACCGCGATGGTCCAACCTGGCGATGAGGCGCCGGCCAGACCGGCCGCCGTGCGCCACCACAGGGCGAGATAGGCAAAGCAGCCGAGGCCGACGACTAATCCTGCACCCACGGCGACGCGACCGGCGTGCGCGGCAAATTCCGGACGCGGTGCGGCGCGGCGGGCCATGGCGCCGGCGGTGATCACCGTCAGCCCGGCGCCGATCGCGGCGGCGGCGCCGAACAACACCGCGAGATAGAGCGCCATGACGGCGGCGTCGCTGGTGCTCGTGACCAGCTCGGGGACCCGGGCGCGCAGGCCGATCGCCGCGGCGGGACCAAGGAGCACGCCGGCGAGCAGGCCGATGCGCGCGCTGGCGGCCAGGGCCAGCCCGGTGGGACGTTCGCGCGTCGCCGCGGCGCCGAGCACGAACCGATCGACGCGGGCGTCGAGATAGCCGAGCGACCGCAGTTGCTCGCGCAGCGCATCGACCCGGTGCTGATCGTCCTGCTCGCTCACGTCAGCCTCGCCGGGCGGCCACGAAATCGGCCAGTGCGTGCAGCGATTCGGCGCGGCGCCCGAACGGAGTCAGCGCCTGCTTCGCGGTTTCGCACAGTTCGCCGGCGAGCGCGCGTGCGCCCTCGACGCCGCTGAACGAGACGAACGTCGTCTTGCGCGCGTCGGCACGCACGGCCTTGCCGGTTTCGGCCGTCGTGCCGATGACGTCGAGCAGGTCGTCGACGATCTGAAACGCCAGGCCGAGGTTCTTGGCGTAGGCGGTCAGCGCGCTGATGTCGTCGACAGTGGCGCCGGCGGTGAGCGCGCCGGCGCTGGCCGCGGCGCTGAACAGGACGCCGGTCTTGCGGCGATGGATCCGCTCCAGCGTCGCGAACGTAATCGTCGTTTCGCTGGCGAGCACGTCCTCGGATTGACCGGCGATCAAACCATCGAGCCCGACCGCGTTGGAGAGCGTCGCCGAGATGCGTTGCGCGAGTCCGGCGTCGTAGCTGCGCGCGACGTGGCCGAACGCTTCGTTGAGCAGACCGAACGCCGCGAGGATCGCGACGGCCTCGCCGAACTGGATGTGCGCCGCCGGTTGCCCGCGACGGAGGTCGGCGTCGTCCATGCAGGGCAGATCGTCGAGCACGAGTGACGAGGCGTGGATCGCTTCGACAGCGCAGGCCGCGGGCATCGCGAACGTTGCCGTGCCGCCGCACAAGTCCGCGGAGAGCAGGACGAGCACGGCGCGCACGCGCTTGGCGGGAGCCAGCAGCGTCGCCCGCATCGCGTTGACGACCGCCGTGCCGGCGCCGCCCTCGGCCGGCTCCGGCACGAAGGCGTTGAGCGCGGCGTGGATCGGCCGTTGATAGGGTTCGAAAAACGGCGGAACAGAGGGCATCGCTATTTTCCGAACACCAGCAGGTACTGATAGCGCAGAAAGTTCTCCTGGCTCCGCAACGTCAGCCCGGCCTGAGCCGCGTCGCGCGTGATCGCGTCGGGATCGAGCCGTTCTGCCAGCGGCGGCCCAGGGCCGCCGGCGCCGTCACGCTTGAAGTCGACGATGCCGAGCCGTCCGTTCGGGGCCAACTTTCCCGCGACATGCTTCAAGAGGGCCACCGGATCGGCCACTTGCGGGTAGGTATCGACGATCAGGACGGCGCGGAGGTTGTCAGGCAGGCGCGGATCGCCGGTGCTGCCGAGCACGGTCGTGACGTTGGTCAGGCCCTCGCGCTCGACCCGCCGCTTGATCGCCTCGATCATCTGCGGCTGAATGTCCTGCGCGAACACGCGGCCGTTCGGTCCAACCCGGCGCGCCAACCGCACCGTAAACCAACCGCCACCGGCGCCGACATCAGCGACCGTCGAGCCTTCGGCGATGCCGAGCGCGTCCATCACCTGTTCGGGCTGTTGCCACTCGTCGCGATCCGGACTTTCGAGAATGCCGAGGTCCTCCGGGGGAAACAGCCGGCCGTGGGCCTCGCGCGGTGGCGCCACACCCTGCGCCGCGACGGCGACCGCCGCGGTCACGAGCAGGGAGGGGAGCAGGCCGCGCATGGGTAAATGGTGGGGGGAC
>DASUGM010000143.1:0-32533 GCA_036274055.1 Vicinamibacterales bacterium
TGAGCCCGAAGTCGGCGTCAGCGTAGTCGTCCATCTCACGCTGCGCTTCGAGTTCTTCCGGCGACGGCGGCGGCGGTGGCGGCGGCTCGTCGTGCGGAATCGCCAGGTGGCGATACCAGTCGAAGCCGGTGCCGGCCGGAATCAGCCGGCCCATGGTGACGTTTTCCTTCAGGCCGCGCAGGTGATCGACCTTGCCGGAAATCGACGCCTCGGTGAGCACGCGCGTCGTTTCCTGGAACGACGCCGCGCTGATGAACGAGTCGGTCGAGAGTGACGCCTTGGTGATGCCAAGGAGCAGCGGCCGGCCCTTTGCCGGCATGCCGCCCTTGGCGAGCACCCGTTCGTTCTCTTCCTGGAACCGGAACTTGTCCACCTGCTCCTCGATGATGAACTCGGTGTCGCCGACGTCCTCGACCTTCACCCACCGCATCATCTGGCGAACGATGACCTCGATGTGCTTGTCGTTGATGCCGACGCCCTGCAGCCGGTAGACCTCCTGAATCTCGTTCACGAGGTAGGCCTGCAGTTCCTTCTCACCGAGCACGGCGAGGATGTCGTGCGGGTTGCGCGGCCCGTCCATGAGCGGCTCACCCGCGCGGACGCGGTCGCCTTCCTGGACGTTCACGTGCACGCCGCGCGGCAGCGAGTACTCGCGGGCTTCCGCGCCCTCGTCGGGAACGACGAGGATTTTGCGCAGGCCTTTGACGATGCCGCCGTGACGCACGGTGCCGTCGATCTCCGAGATCACCGCCGTCTCGCGCGGCTTGCGCGCTTCGAACAGCTCGACGACGCGCGGCAGACCGCCGGTGATGTCCTTGGTCTTGGTCGTCTCGCGCGGAATCTTTGCGAGGACGTCGCCCGAGGCCACCGCTTCGGCGTTCGACACCATCAGGTGGGCGTTCGACGGCATGTGGTACTTGTGCACCACCTGCCCGTCCGGCCCGATGATTTCCAGCGCCGGCTGCTTCTTCTCGTCCGGCGAGTCGACGATGATCAGGCGCGACAGGCCGGTGACTTCGTCGACGTCTTCATGGACCGTCACCTTGTCGATGATGTCCTTGAAGCGGATGGTGCCGCCGGTCTCGGTCAGGATCGAGAAGGTGTAGGGATCCCACTCGACGAGAATCTGACCGCGCTCGACGTGCTGGCCCTCGCGCACCTTGAGGTGCGCGCCGTAGACGACCGAGTACCGCTCGCGGACGACGCCCTTGTCGTCGACGATGTTGATCGAACCGCTGCGGTTCATGACGATCAACGGCCGCACCTGCGCGTCGACGGCGCCGGCGAGCCGGCCTTCGACCGCGAGGATGCCGTCGAACTTCACCGTGCCCTTGTGCCGGGCCTCGAGGGTGCTCTGCTCGGCGACTCGCGACGCCGTGCCGCCGATGTGGAAGGTCCGCATCGTCAGCTGCGTGCCAGGCTCACCGATCGACTGCGCGGCGATGACGCCGACAGCGAGGCCGAGTTCGACGAGCCGCCCGGTCGCGAGGTCGCGGCCGTAGCACTTGGCGCAGACGCCGCGACGGGCGGCGCAGGTCAGCACCGAGCGGATCTTGACGCGCTCGATGCCGGCGTCCTCGACCTTGTCGGAGAGCATCTCGTCGAGCTCGCCGGCCGCCGGGACGATCAGTTCTCCCGACGACGGATCGACGATCGCCTCGAGCGCGACCCGGCCGATGATGCGGTCGCTCAGGCGCTCGATGATCTCGCCGCCCGAATCGATGATCGGACGCGCTTCGAGGCCGTCGAGCGTGCCGCAGTCGTTCTCCGAGATGATCACGTCCTGAGCGACGTCGACGAGACGGCGCGTCAGGTAACCCGAGTCCGCGGTCTTCAGCGCGGTGTCGGCGAGGCCCTTGCGGGCGCCGTGCGTCGAAATGAAGTACTGCAACACGGTCAGCCCTTCACGGAAGTTCGACGTGATCGGCGTCTCGATGATTTCACCCGACGGCTTCGCCATCAGCCCGCGCATGCCCGCCAGCTGGCGGATCTGCTGCTTGCTGCCGCGTGCGCCGGAGTCGGCCATGATGTAGACCGGGTTGAACGACCGGCCCGATTTGTCGAGGCCCTCCATCTCGCCGAACATCTCGTCGGCGATCTTCTCGGTGACTTCCGACCAGATCGCGATGACCTTGTTCTTGCGCTCGCCGTTGGTGATCGCGCCTTCCTGGTACTGCCCTTCGACCTTGATGACCTCGTCGCGGGCGTCCTGGACGAACTGCGCCTTCTTCTCCGGAATGATCAGGTCGTCGATGCCAATCGACAGGCCCGATCGCGTCGCGTAGGTGAAGCCGAGGTGCTTCAGGCTGTCGAGCATGTCGACGGTCCGCTCGAGCCCGTAGCGCAGGTAGCAGTAGCGCACCGAGTTCTGCAGGCCCTTCTTCTTGAGCAGCCCGTTGATGTACGGCATCTCCTTCGGCAGCGCGGTATTGAAGATGACGCGGCCGACGGTGGTGTTGATGATCTTGTTCTCGACCTGGACTTCTTCGGCGTCCATGATGTCCTGCGAATCGCGCATCGCGGTCAGGTCCATCAGCCGGCCGGTGAAGCGCAGGCGGATCGGGGTCAGCGTTTCGACCTCCTTCGCCTCGAGCGCGAGCAGGACGTCGTCGACCGAACCGAACGCGCGGCCTTCGCCTTTCGCGCCGGTCTTCGACTTGGTCAGGTAGTAGCACCCGAGCACGATGTCCTGCGACGGAATCGCGATCGGCTGGCCCGACGCCGGCGACAGCACGTTGTTCGACGACATCATCAGCACCGAGGCTTCGATCTGCGCCTCGGGTGAGAGCGGGATGTGCACCGCCATCTGGTCGCCGTCGAAGTCGGCGTTGAACGCCGTGCAGACGAGCGGATGAATCCGGATCGCCTTGCCTTCGACCAGCACCGGCTCGAACGCCTGGATGCCCAGCCGATGCAGGGTCGGCGCGCGGTTGAGCAGCACGGGATGCTCGCGGATGACCTCCTCGAGGATGTCCCACACTTCCGAGCGCTGCTGCTCGACCATCTCCTTGGCTTGCTTGATGGTCGACACCAGGCCGCGCTCTTCGAGCTTGTTGTAGATGAACGGCTTGAACAGCTCGAGCGCCATCTTCTTCGGCAGCCCGCACTGGTGCAGCTTGAGCTCGGGGCCGACGACGATGACCGAACGGCCCGAGTAGTCGACGCGCTTGCCGAGCAGGTTCTGACGGAACCGGCCCTGCTTGCCCTTGAGCGTATCGGACAGCGACTTGAGCGGCCGGTTGTTGGCGCCGCGCAGCACGCGGCCGCGGCGGCCGTTGTCGAACAGCGCGTCCACGGCTTCCTGGAGCATGCGCTTTTCGTTGCGGATGATGACGTCGGGCGCCTTGAGCTCCATCAGCTTCTTCAACCGGTTGTTGCGGTTGATGACGCGGCGATAGAGGTCGTTGAGGTCCGAGGTCGCGAACCGGCCGCCGTCGAGCGGCACCAGCGGCCGGAGTTCCGGCGGAATCACCGGAATCACGTCGAGGATCATCCACTCCGGCTTGTTGGTCGACCGGCGGAACGAATCGACGACGCGCAGGCGCTTGGCGTACTTCAGCTTCTTGGCCGCGGACGTCTCGTGGCGCATCTTCTCGCGCATTTCTTCGGCGAGCCGCTCGACGTTGACGCGCCGCAGCATTTCCTTGATCGCTTCGGCGCCCATCTGGGCCTTGAACTTCACGCCCCAGCGCTCGCGCTCCTGGCGGTACTGGTCTTCCGTCAGCAGCTGCTTGTCCTTCAGATCGGACTCGCCCGAATCGACGACGACGTAGGCCTCGAAGTAGAGAATCCGTTCGAGGTCGCGCAGCGTGATGTCGAGCAGGTGGCCGATGCGGCTCGGCAGCCCCTTGAAAAACCACACATGGCTGACCGGCGTGGCCAGCTGGATGTGGCCGAGGCGCTCACGGCGAACCTTGGCTTGCGTCACCTCGACGCCGCACTTGTCGCAGATCACGCCGCGGTGCTTCATGCGCTTGTACTTGCCGCACAGGCACTCCCAGTCGGTGACCGGGCCGAAGATCTTCGCGCAGAACAACCCGTCGCGTTCCGGCTTGAAGGTCCGGTAGTTGATCGTCTCCGGCTTGGTCACCTCGCCGTGCGACCACTGCAGGATGCGATCGGGCGACGCCAGGCTGATGCGAATCGCATCGAAGTCGGCCGTCAACTGCCCCTTGTCGTGCAGGTTTGGTCTCATGGTTCTCCTCTACGCCCCCACCGGCGTGGTTGGCGTGGGTTCCGCCTCGGCGGCAGGCGCTTCGATCGCCGGCCGCGCTTTCGTCTTGATCAACTCGACGTCGAGACAGAGTGCCTGAAGCTCGCGAATGAGCACGTTGAACGATTCCGGCAACCCGGGCTGGAACGACGCGTCGCCCTTGACGATCGCTTCGTAAATCTTCGCGCGTCCGGTGACGTCGTCCGACTTGGCGGTGAGCAGCTCCTGGAGGATGTGCGCGGCGCCGTACGCCTCGAGCGCCCAGACCTCCATTTCGCCGAACCGCTGTCCGCCGAACTGCGCCTTGCCGCCGAGCGGCTGCTGCGTGATCAACGAGTACGGTCCGATCGACCGTGCGTGAATCTTGTCGTCGACCAGGTGCGACAGCTTCAACATGTAGATGTAGCCGACGGTGACGTCCTGCTCGAACGGATCGCCGAGCATGCCGTCGAAGAGCTGCGTCTTGCCACCCTTCGGCAACCCGCCTTCGTCGAGCCACTTCTTGATCTCGGCTTCGGTCGCGCCGTCGAACACCGGCGTCGCGAAGTAGAGGCCGAGCGCGTGCGCGGCCCACCCGAGGTGGGTCTCGAGAATCTGGCCGACGTTCATACGCGACGGCACGCCGAGCGGGTTGAGGACGATCTCCACCGGCGTTCCATCCGGCAGATACGGCATGTCCTCTTCCGGCAGGATGCGCGCAATGACGCCCTTGTTGCCGTGGCGGCCGGCCATCTTGTCGCCGACCGACAGCTTGCGCTTCATCGCGACGTACACCTTGACGAGCTTGATGACCCCGGGAGGCAGCTCGTCGCCGCGGCGGATCTTCTCCTTTTTGTCTTCGAACTCGCGCTGGATGACGTCGGTGCGCTGCGCCGTCCGATCCTCCATCGTCCGGAGCTCGTCCTCGAACCCGAGGTCGTCGGTTTCGACGCGCGAGCGCACCAGCGTGGAGAACGGCACGTCGGCCATCGCTTCGCCGGTGAGCGCGGTGCCCTTGCGGAGAACGCGCTCGCGCCCGTCCGCGTCGAACAGGTCGGTGCGGAGCGTGCGGCCGTTGAGCAACGCGACGAGACGCTTCTTGGTCTCCTCGTGCAGGATGCGGATCTCGTCCTGGAGGTTCTTCTCCATCAGGGCGAGTTCGTCCTCCTCGATCTGCTTGGCCCGGTCATCCTTTTCGATGCCCTTGCGCGAGAAGATCCGGACGCCGACAACGATGCCCTCGATGCCCGGCGGGCAGGTCAGCGACGCGTCCTTCACGTCGCCGGCCTTTTCCCCGAAGATGGCGCGGAGCAGCTTCTCCTCCGGCGTCAGCTGGGTCTCGCCCTTGGGCGTGACCTTGCCGACCAGAATGTCGCCCGGCTTGACGGCCGCGCCGATGCGGATGATGCCGCTCTCGTCGAGGTCGCGCAGGTAGGTCTCCGACACGTTCGGGATGTCGCGGGTGATTTCTTCCGGCCCGAGCTTGGTGTCACGGGCCTCGATCTCGAACTCCTCGATGTGGATCGACGTGTAGTAGTCGTCCTTGACGAGTCGCTCGGAGACGAGGATCGCGTCTTCGAAGTTGTAGCCGCGCCACGGCATGAACGCGACGAGCACGTTCCGGCCGAGCGCGAGCTCGCCCAGCTCCGTGCACGGACCATCGGCCAGGACCTGGCCCTTGGTCACGCGCTGGCCGACCCGGACGATCGGCCGCTGCGTGATGCAGGTGTTCTGGTTGGAGCGCTTGAACTTCGTCAGCCCGTAGATGTCGGCGCCCATTTCACGCGACAGGCCTTCGGTCTCGCTGCCCTCGACGCGCACGACGATGCGCTTCGAGTCGACGAAGTCGACGGTGCCGGTGCGGCGGGCGACGACCACCGCGCCCGAGTCGCGCGCGGTGATGTACTCCATGCCGGTGCCGACGAACGGCGCCCGCGCCTGGAGCAGCGGCACCGCCTGGCGCTGCATGTTCGAGCCCATCAGCGCGCGGTTGGCGTCGTCGTTCTCGAGGAACGGAATCAACGAGGCGGCGACCGACACCAGCTGCTTCGGCGACACGTCGATGTAGTCGACCTTGTCGCGCGGCGAGAGGATGAAGTCGCCGGCCTGGCGGGCGTTGACGCGCTCGTTCTTGAGCTTGCCGTCCTCGTCGATCTCGACGTTGGCCTGCGCGATGATGTACTGGTCTTCTTCCCACGCCGACAGATAGAAGCAATAGGGCTCGAACTCGACGCCCTTCTTCTTCGATCCACCGCTGGCGCCGACCAGCTCCTCCGCCTCGACGACGTCGCCCACTTTGTACTTGGGGTTGCCGCCGGCGTTGGTGACGATGACGTAGTCCTGGACGTAGCCGCCCTTGACCTTGCGGTACGGCGACTCGATGAAGCCGAAGTCGTTGATCCGCGCGTACGACGAGAGCGACGAGATCAGGCCGATGTTCGGCCCTTCCGGCGTCTCAATCGGGCAGATGCGGCCGTAGTGGGTCGGGTGGACGTCGCGGACTTCGAAGCCGGCGCGTTCACGCGACAGACCGCCGGGCCCGAGCGCCGAGAGTCGACGCTTGTGCGTGACTTCGGAGAGCGGGTTGGTCTGATCCATGAACTGCGACAACTGCGACGACCCGAAGAACTCGCGAATCGCGGCCATGACCGGCTTCGCGTTGATCAGGTCGTGCGGCATCGCCGTCGCCATTTCCTGATAGACCGACATCTTTTCCTTGATCGCGCGCTCCATGCGGACCAGGCCGATGCGGAACTGGTTCTCGAGCAGCTCGCCGACCGAACGGACGCGGCGGTTGCCGAGGTGGTCGATGTCGTCGACCAGGGTCGGGTTCTTGCGCAGCTTGAGCAGGTAGCGGATCACTTCGTAGAAATCCGCCGGGTGCAGGACCTTCTCGTCGAGCGGCGTGTTCAGCTTCAGCTTGGTGTTGAGCTTGAGCCGGCCAACGCGCGAGAAGTCGTACTTCTGCGCGTTGAAGAACATGTTCTCGAACAGGTTGCGCGAGCTGTCGAGCGTCGGCGGATCACCCGGACGCAGGCGCCGGTAGATCTCGATCAACGCCTCTTCGTGCTTCTGAATCGGGTCCTTCTTCAGCGTCGCCGAGAGGACGTTGCCGACCTCGTCCTTCTCGGGGAAGAAGATCTCGATCTCGGGGACATCCTTCTCCTGCGCCATCGCGATGACGCGCTCGGAGAGCTCCTCGTTGGCCTCGAGCATGACCTCGCCGGTCGACGGGTCGATGACGTCGGCGCCGGCAAACGCGCCCTCACGCTCGGTGTCGACCAGCTCGACCGACTCGACGCCGGCCTTCTTCAGCGCGTCGACCTGATCCTTCCGGATCTTCTTGCCCGGGTGCAGCGCCAGCTCGGAGCCCGGAATCGCGAACTCCGCGGCCGAGCGGCGGCCGACCAGCGAGTCGGACACCTTCCAGAACACCTTGCCGTTCTTGAGCTGGATGGTGTCGACGGTGTAGAACGTGCGCAGGATCTCGTTGGCGCCGCGCAGGCCGAGGGCGCGCAGGAACACCGTCGCCAGGAACTTGCGCTTGCGGTCGATGCGGACGTAGAGCAGGTTCTTGGCGTCGTACTCGAACTCGACCCACGAGCCGCGGTACGGAATGATCTGCGCCGCGAACGAGGTCTTGTCCTCGGTGTGGAAGAACGCGCCCGGCGAGCGGTGCAGCTGGCTGACGATGACGCGCTCGGTGCCGTTGACGATGAACGTGCCGTGGTCGCCCATCAGCGGGATGTCGCCGAAGTAGACCTCCTGCTCCTTGATGTCGCGGATGGTCTTGACGCCGGTCTCGGGGTCCTTGTTCCAGACCACTAGACGGATCGTCACCTTCAGCGGCACGGCGAAGGTCATGCCGCGTTCCTGGCACTCCTCGACGTCGTACTTCAGCTTCATCTGCACGGTGGTGCCGCACAGATCACAGACGTCGCCGCGGGCCTCGTTGGCGCGTCCGCACGTCGGGCAGATCACCGCGCCTTCGCCGTAGGGATCGGCGATCAGCGTGGTCCCGCAACCTTCGCACTTCTTGCGCAGATGCTCGAGGCCGGCCAGCCGGCCGCACTTACATTCCCAATTGCCGATCGAGTACTCGATGAATTCCAGCGACGAGTTCTCGCGGAAGTCACTGATCGGAAAGACCGACTTGAACACCGACTGCAGGCCGACGTCTTCACGCTCGGCCGGCAGCTTGTTCATCTGAAGAAACCGCTCGTAGGATTTCTTCTGGATCTCGATCAGATTCGGGATCGGAACCGTGGCCTTGATTTTGGAAAAGTCGATGCGTTCGCGGTAGACGTTCTTGGGCAGGCTGTACATTCACTCAACCTCTAGAAAAGAGGAACTGCGCGGGCAAACTCGAAACGTGAAACTGAAAACCTGAAACACAGGAACGCGACTGCGCCGGCCATCCTTTTCTTGTGAGAACGAGAAAGATGACTGCGTCAGAACGTTCCTCCGTTTGAAGTTTCGAGTTTCAAGCTTGAAGTTTGCGAAGCGAAGCCCCGCACCCGCCAAACTGTCGATCCGCGCGGCCGGAACCGGCCGCGCGGCGTGATGTCGAGATGCCTCGCCCGGGGCGAGGCGGAGCCGAGTCCTACTTGATTTCGACCTTGGCGCCGGCTTCTTCGAACTTCTTCTTGATCGCGGCGGCCTCGTCCTTCGAGACGCCTTCCTTGATCGGCTTCGGCGCCGACTCAACCAGGTCCTTCGCTTCCTTGAGGCCGAGGCTGGTGACTTCGCGGACGACCTTGATCGTGTTGATCTTGTTGCCGCCGATGTCGGTCAGGATGACGTTGAACTCGGTCTTCTCTTCGGCCGCCGCCGCGCCGCCGCCGGCGCCGCCCGCCATCATCGGCATGCCCATCGGCATCGCCGCCGCGGCCGAGACGCCGAGCTCCGACTCGAGCGCCTTGACGAGCTGCGACAGCTCGAGCACCGAGATCCCCTTGATGTAGTCGATCACCTGCTGCTGATTCACTTCGGCCATGTTCGTTGCTCCCTAAAGAAACCGGTCACTGAAAACTTGAAAATCGAAACCTCGAAACCCGCGGGCGCGCTAGCTCTCGCCGGCCGCGCCTTCGTTCTTTTTCCGTTCGTACGCCGAGATCACGTTCACCAGATCGCGCGGCACCGCCGACAACACCGTGACCAGCTGCTGCATCGGCGCCTGGAGGACGTAGAGCAACTTGGCGTAGAGCTCCGGCTTGCCCGGCAGGCTGGCCAGCTCGTTGACCTCGGCGACCGCGACCGCGCGGCCCGAGACGACCGCCGCCTTGAGGCTGACCTTCGGCACGGTCTTGAGAAACACCGTCAGCGCCTTGGCCATCGCGACCGGATCCTTCGCCGTGTAGACCACCGCGGTCGTCCCGGCAAAGTGCTTGGTCACCTGTTCGAACGTCGTCCCGGCCGCCGCGCGCCGGGCCAGGGTGTTCTTGACGACGCGATATTCGGCACCGGCGGCACGAATCTGCCGGCGCAGCTCGGTCACCTGCGGCACCGTGATGCCGCGGTAATCGACGAGCACGGCGGTGTCCGCGCCGCGGAAGGCCGTTTCGAGCTGTCCGAGCTCGGTCTGTTTGTCTGCTCTGCTGACTGCCATTTCCCTTGATCCTTGTTCGGCTCAGGGCTCGAGGCTCACGGCTCGGCGCTCAGTTCCCTGAGCCGTGAGCCGTGAGCCGTGAGCCAACTAGTGCTTGATCAACTCATCCACGTGCGACGTGTCGATGGCGACCCCGGGGCCCATCGTCGACGACATCGTGACGCTCTTCAGATACTTGCCCTTCGCCGCCGCCGGCTTCGCCTTGACGATGCTTTCCATCAGCGCGTGCGCGTTGGCGATCAGCCGATCCGCCGCGAACGAGATCTTGCCGACCGGAGCGTGCACGACGCCGGCCTTGTCGACACGGAACTCGACTTTGCCGGCCTTGATCTCCTGAACCGCCTTCGAGATGTCGAGCGTCACCGTGCCGGTCTTCGGGTTGGGCATCAGGCCGCGTGGGCCGAGCACCTTGCCGAGCTTGCCGACCGCGCGCATCATGTCCGGCGTCGCGACCACGGCGTCGAAGTCCATCCAGCCGCCGTTGATCTTGTCGACCAGTTCTTCGCCGCCGGCTTCATCAGCGCCGGCGTCCTTCGCCTCGCGCTGCTTCTCGGCGTTGGCGATGACCAGCACGCGCTTGGCCTTGCCGAGTCCGTGCGGCAGCACGACGGTGCCGCGCACCATCTGATCCGAATGCTTCGGATCGACGCCGAGCCGGACCGACAATTCCACGGTCTCGTCGAACTTCGTATATTTGACCTTCTGAATGAGCGGCACCGCCTCCTCGATCTTGTGAGGATGGGTGGGCACCTGCTGCCGGGCCGCCTGATACTTCTTGCCGCGACTGCGCATCGGACTTTCCTCCGTGGTCGTAACGGGCGCCGAAGCGCCCTGCCACTCTTTTGAAACAACTCGAAACTTAAAACTTCGAACTCAGCACTTCGAACTCGGCGCTCGGTTCCCAAACACCGAGCCCTGAGCCGTGAGCCCTGAGCCTAATCAATCACATCCAGCCCCATCGAGCGGGCGGTGCCGCGGACCGAACGGACCGCCGAGTCGATCGATTCGGTGTTCAGATCCGGCAGCTTGAGCTTGGCGATCTCGGCGACCTGCTTGGCGGTCACGGTGCCGACCTTGGCTTTGTTCGGCTCGCCCGATCCCTTGGCGATGTTCGCCGCGCGCTTGAGCAGAATCGCGGCCGGCGGCGTCTTGGTGATGAACGTGTACGACCGGTCCGAGTAAATCGTGACCACGACCGGGATAATCAGGCCGTCGTCCTTGGCGGTCTTCGCGTTGAAGTTCTTGCAGAAGTCCATGATGTTCAGCCCGTGCGGACCGAGCGCGGTGCCGACCGGCGGCGCGGGCGTGGCTTTGCCCGCGGCAATCTGGAGCTTCACTTGTGCCTGTATCTTCTTAGCCATTTACAGTTTCTCGACCTGCAGGAAATCCAGTTCCACCGGCGTCGCGCGCCCGAAGATCGTCACCATGACCTTCAGCGTATTGCGATCGCTGTTGACGTCGTCGACGGTGCCATTGAACGAGGCGAACGGCCCTTCGTTGATCCGGACCTGATCGCCACGCTCGAACGAGTACTTGGGCTTCGGCTTCTCGGCGGCGACCGTCACCTGATGCAGGATCTGATCGACCTCTTCACGAGAGAGCGGCGACGGCTTCGGCCCCGCGCCGACGAACCCCGTCACTTTCGGCGTGTTCTTCACCACATGCCACGCGTTGTCGGACATGTGCATCTCCACGAGGATGTACCCCGGGAAGAACCGCCGTGAGCTCTTCACCTCGCGGCCCCCGCGTTTCTCGACGATGTCCTCGGTCGGAATCAGGATTTCCCCGATTTCGTCGGCGAGGCCATATGCCTGAACGCGCTGCTCCAGCGACTCCCGCACCTTGTTCTCGAAGCCCGAGTAGGTGTGGATGATGTACCAATGCTTCGTCTTGTCGTCGGTCACGACTTGACCCACCCCTACGCTCCGAAACGATCAAACAGCCACTTGTTGACGGACGACAAGAAGATGTCAATCGTGTACAGGTAAATTCCGAACAGCGTCGAAACGACGATCACCACCACCGTGGTCGCCCAGACCTCACGGCGGGTCGGCCAGGTGACGCGCCCGAGTTCGGCGCGCACGTCGGTCAGGAACCTGGTCAGCCGTCCGAACCAGCCGGAGACGTGCTCCGGCGACTCTTTGAGGTTGTCCAACATCGCTGTTTTTGCCACTCGTTCCTCTCGCGCTAACTGGCAGGCCAGGAGGGAATCGAACCCCCAACCCTCGGTTTTGGAGACCGATGCTCTGCCAATTGAGCTACTGGCCTACACACCGCTCCGCGGAACTACTTCGATTCCTTGTGTGCCGTGTGCTTGCGGCACGCGCGGCAAAACTTGCTGAACTCGAGGCGCTCGGTGCTCTTCCGCCGGTTCTTGGTGGTGCTGTAGTTCCGGCGTTTGCAGTCCTGACACGCCAACGTAATGATTTCTCTCATCGCTTCGCTCTCAGATCAGGCCCTGGGCCCCAGGCACTAGGCCCTGGAGGTCAGGTGCCAGGCCCCGAACCCACCAGGGCCCAGGGCCTAGCGCCTAATGCCTAGTCAAGGATCTCCGAAATGGTGCCCGCGCCGACCGTCCGGCCGCCCTCGCGGATCGCGAAACGGCTGCCCTTTTCGATCGCGACCGGCGAGTTGAGCTCGGCCGTGATCGGCGTGTTGTCGCCCGGCATCACCATCTCGACGCCTTCCGGCAGGTGGAGCGAGCCGGTGACGTCCGTGGTCCGGATGTAGAACTGCGGACGGTAGCCGTTGAAGAACGGCGTGTGACGGCCGCCTTCTTCCTTCGAGAGGATGTACACCTCCGCCTTGAACTTCGTGTGCGGGGTGATCGATCCGCCCTTGGCGAGCACCTGGCCGCGCTCGACGTCGTCTTTTTCGACGCCGCGGAGCAGGACGCCGATGTTGTCGCCGGCGACGCCCTCATCGAGCAGCTTGCGGAACATCTCGACGCCGGTGACGACCTTCTTCTCGGTCGGCTTGAAGCCGATGATTTCGATTTCCTCGCCGACCTTGACCTTGCCGCGCTCGACGCGGCCGGTCACGACGGTCCCGCGGCCCGAGATCGAGAACACGTCTTCGATCGGCATCAGGAACGGCTTGTCGACTTCGCGCTGCGGCATCGGGATGTAGGTGTCGAGAGCTTCCATCAGCTTCAGCACGCTCTCGACGCCGCCGGGATCGCCCTGCAACGCCTTGAGCGCCGAGACGCGCACCACCGGCAGATCGTCGCCGGGGAACCCGTAGCTCTTGAGCAGGTCGCGAACTTCGAGCTCGACCAGGTCGAGCAGTTCCGGGTCGTCGACCGCGTCGACCTTGTTCAGGGCGACGACGACGAACGGCACGTTGACCTGCTTGGCGAGCAGCACGTGCTCACGCGTCTGCGGCATCGGGCCGTCGACGGCGCTGACCACGAGAATCGCGCCGTCCATCTGCGCCGCGCCGGTGATCATGTTCTTGATGTAGTCCGCGTGACCCGGGCAATCGACGTGCGCGTAATGCCGGTTCGGCGTCGCGTACTCCACGTGGCTGGTGGCGATGGTCAGAATCTTCGTGTCGTCGCGGCGTCCCTGCGATTCGGAGGCCTTGGCGACTTCGTCGTACGGCACGAACTTGGCCCAACCCTTGTCAGCGGCCACCTTGGTGAGCGCTGCAGTCAGCGTCGTCTTGCCGTGGTCGATGTGGCCGATGGTGCCGACGTTCACGTGCGGCTTCGAACGATCAAACTTCTCCTTCGCCATTGCTCTAGGTCTCCGTGAGGTTTTCTTGCCCGTTAACTAATTCAACCTGTAACGCCCGCCCTCGAGCGTCTATCCATCTGGAGCCGATGACCGGGATCGAACCGGTGACCTCGTCCTTACCAAGGACGCGCTCTGCCAACTGAGCTACATCGGCCTTCGCGCCCGCGGCGCTTCGGCCGACAAGTCGGCCAACCTGATTTGGCGGAGTCTGGAGCGGGAGACGGGGATCGAACCCGCGACCAACAGCTTGGAAGGCTGTGACTCTACCACTGAGTTACTCCCGCCTTCGCGCCTCGCCCGCGTCGCCTCTCGGCGCTTCGGCGGGCAAGCCCGCGACCCGCTCTCATCCAACATCCGTCAGCCCTTCGACTCCCTGCGGTCGCTCAGGGCACTCGACGCGTCAGAGACGCGGCCTGCCACGAGCGAGCCGTCGATCGTGCGAGTCGAGTGGTGGCGAGGGAAGGATTCGAACCTTCGAAGCCGCTAGGGCGACAGATTTACAGTCTGCTGCGTTTGACCGCTTCGCTACCTCGCCGAAATCCGCCGCCTGCCTCGCTCAGCCTCCCGTTTCCAGCCGACGCTCTCCCGCATGACTCCCGCGTGCTGATTGGGAGCCGATCCGATTCCGCCATCATCGTAGGAACGATTAAGGTTCCGTGTTGACGAGCGCGTGTGGGGCCGACCGAGCCCGGAACGTTGGAGCTGGCGAAGGGATTTGAACCCCCGACCGGCTGATTACAAATCAGCTGCTCTACCGGACTGAGCTACGCCAGCCAGACGAAACGAGAATGGTAGCACGTGCCGTGCCACCTGAAAAGGGGGCCCGACCTATCGACCGGCCCCGCGACGCTGCCTGGCCGCCTCGAACAGGGCGATTCCGGCGGAAACCGAGACGTTCAGACTGGCGACCGCCCCCGCCATGGGGATCGAAACGAGCCGATCGCAGGTCTCCCGGACCAGCCGGCGCATCCCGGTGCCCTCCGCCCCGACCACAAAGGCCGTCGGGAGGGTGTAATCCACCTGATCATAAGACTCCGCCGAGTCTGCATCGAGGCCAATGGTCCAGACGTTCAGGGCTTTGAGCTCCTCGATGGCCCTCGCGATGTTGACGACGGTGGCGACTCGCACGTGATTGACGGCCCCGGCCGAGGCCTTGGCCGCCGCGCCGTCCAGCGGCGCGGCATGCCGTGCCTGCCTGATCAGCCCAGTGGCCCCGGAAGCGTCGACCGAGCGCACGATCGCGCCGACGTTTTGCGGGTCCTCGATCGAGTCAAGCACGACCAGCAGCGGCGGCCCGTCGGTCTGCTGCACGAGTTCCTCGATCGTGTACGCGGCCAGCGGCTGGACCTCCGCGGCGACGCCCTGATGCACGCCGCCGCGCGAGACCTTCTCGAGCGCCCGGCGGTCGAGTGTCTCGGTGGCAATGCGCAGTTCTCCCGCCCGCGCGACCAGCGCGTCGACGCGCGGGCCGGCGCCGCGCTCGTGGATCAACCGCACCACCCGCCGCGCCTTCATCGCTTCACTGACGGCGTTGATGCCGTACACGATCATGTCCGTGCTCCTGTGCGCCTGTGCGCCTGTGCGCCGATGCGCCTGTGCGACGTGCGAAAGCAGGGCCTAGGGCCGAGTGCCCAGGGCCTGAACCACTAACTCAATCCGTTCCCGGCACGATTTGATTGTCGCGACCCCGGTCCCCGCCGCAAGGCCGGCGCCGCGATCGATCGCCGGCACCGCCAGGTCGAGTTCGGGGCCCGAATCGGCGGCGGTCAGCGCGACGCGGA
Organism: Vicinamibacterales bacterium; assembly: GCA_036274055.1. Lineage (GTDB taxonomy): Bacteria > Acidobacteriota > Vicinamibacteria > Vicinamibacterales > SCN-69-37 > DASUGM01. The sequence goes on from DASUGM010000143.1 coordinate 15,319, forward strand.
TCGGATGAACCAGCGCGCGTCCCTTCAATCCACTAGCCGCGCGCGCCGCGTTGGCGGCGGCGCGGAACGACTCCTTGTCGAGCGCGGCCGCCGGCAGCGCCGCGGCGAAGGCGGCGACCGCGCGCGCGCCATCCGGCTCGGCCCGCACGAGCTCGGCGGCCGCCGGGGCATTCCAGTCGAACAGAAACGCCAGACGTTCCGGCATTTCTTCGAGGCGATCGACCGAACCGAGCGCCATCGGCATCACCGTCTCGAGAAACGCCAGCGCGTCGCCGGTCGCCTCCGCCAGGTACCCGGCGCGCGCGAAGTATTTCGCTGACTCGCGCGCCAGCCGGGCCGGCGCCGCTTCCTTCATATAGTGGCGGTTCATCCACGCGAGCTTGCCGGTGTCGAACACCGCGGCGCTGTGGCTCACTTTAGTGACGTCGAAGCGCCGCGCCATTTCGTCAATCGCGACCAGTTCCTCGTTGTCGCCCGGCGACCAGCCGAGCAGCGCCAGGTAGTTGACCAGCGCCTCGGGAAGGAATCCGCGCTCGCGAAATTCCGCGACGCTGGTCGCACCGTGGCGCTTCGACAACGGCGCGTGATCCGGACCGAGAACCAGCGACAGGTGGGCAAACGCCGGCGGCATACGGCCCAGCGCCTCATAGATCAGAATCTGCCGCGGCGTGTTCGAGATGTGGTCCTCGCCGCGAATCACGTGGGTGATCTCCATCTGCGTGTCGTCGATCACCACCGCGAAGTTGTAGGCCGGACGGCCGTCGGAGCGGACAATCACCGGATCGCCGATGACGTCGGTGTGGAACGACACCTCGCCGCGCACCAGATCCTCGAACGAAATCGTCCGCTCGGCGGGCACGACGAACCGAATCGCCGCGGCGTCGCCGGCGTCGACGCGCCGCTGGGCGAGGGCGCGATCCAGCGAGCGGCAGCGGCCGCTGTACTTCGGCGGCAATCCCGCGGCGAGCGCCGCCGCCCGCTCGGTCTCGAGTTGTTCGGGCGAGCAGAAACAGCGATACGCCACTCCGCGCGCGATGAAATCGGCGGCGACCGCCCGGTAGATGTCGAGGCGGTCCGATTGCCGATACGGCGCGTGCGGTCCGCCGGCATCGGGACCTTCATCCCAGGTCAACCCCATCCAGCGCAGATCGTCGAGAATCGCGGATTCGGATTCGCGCGTTGACCGCTCCGCATCGGTGTCCTCGATGCGCAGTACGAACGCGCCGCCGTGGCGCCGCGCCAGCAGCCAGTTGAACAATGCCGTCCGGGCGTTGCCGACGTGCAGATGGCCGGTCGGACTCGGCGCGAACCGCACGCGCGGCGGCGTCATCGGCGCGCCTCTTCGGCCAGCGGGACCAGCACCGCGACCGCGTGCGACGCGATCGCCTCGCCGCGACCGACGGCGTCGACGCCCTCGTTGGTCTTGCCTTTGAGGCCGACACGATCAGCGCCAATCCCGAGCACCGCCGCAATCGCGGCACGAATCGCGTCGACATGCGGCGCCAGTTTCGGTCGCTCGAGAATGACGGTCATATCGCAGCTCGCCACCGCATACCCCTGTTCGCGCACGATCGCGGCCGCGCGGCCGAGCAGGTCCAGCCCGGGCGCGTCCTTCCAGCGCGGATCGGTGTTCGCGAAGTGCCGGCCGATGTCGCCGGCGCCGACCGCGCCCAGCATCGCGTCGACCAGCGCGTGGCAGGCGACATCGCCGTCGGAATGTCCGTGCGGCCCGCGTGCGCGATCGACGACCACCCCGCCGAGGACGAGCGGACGGCCGTCGACGAGGCGGTGCAGGTCGTAGCCGGTGCCGACGCGCGGCGGCATCGCCGCGCGCGCCTGGCGCAGATCTTCGGGCGTCGTCATCTTCACGTTGCGTTCGTCTCCCTCGACGACCCGGACCGAGTGGCCGGCCAGCTCGGCAAGCATCGCTTCGTCGGTCGCGTCGACGCCCGTGTCCGCATGGGCGAACGCCGCCTGCAACACCGCGCGTGTGAATCCTTGAGGTGTCTGCGCGAGCCAGATCTCGTCGCGCGGAAGAGTCCTGGCGATGAGATGCGTGGCCGGGTCGAGATGTTTCACGGTGTCGCGCGATCGCACCGCCGGGACCGCCGCGCCCGTCTCCCGAACGCCATTCAGAACCCGATCGATCAGCGCCCGATTGGCGAACGGCCGCGCCGCGTCGTGGATCAGCACCGCGTCGACCGCGCTCGACAGCGCCTCGGCGCCGGCGCGCACCGAGTCCTGCCGCCGCGCCCCGCCGGCGACGAACGCGCACGCTTTCCCGGTTCGACCCGCGAGCGCCGCCCCCTCGCCAACCCGCTCGGCGGGCAGGACGACCACGATTTCGGCGACGTCGGGATGCGCGTCGAACGCGGCGACGCTGTGCTGCAGCAGCGATCGCCCACCGACCGTCAGCAGCTGCTTGGGGAGAGGGCCGCCCATCCGGTCGCCGCGGCCAGCCGCGACGATCACTACGCCTACGTGCATCTGCCCAATGTTACTGGGTGAATGCTGGAATGGGTGAATGGGTGAATGGTGAATGAATGGGTGAATGGGTGAATGCCGGCGAGCCCCCGGCTCCTATTGGCAGAATTCGCGAATGCGCGCCGTCGTCAAGCCGACCGCGCGCTCGACCAGGCTGCCAGAGAGCGGCGCCGGCGCGTAGATCACCACCAGCGCCCGGGTCGTGGCGGACGTCACCATGGTGCGCGCGGAATCCGACGTCGGGTTGCCGAAGGGCCCGATGTCGTCGACCAGTGTCAGGCGCCCATCGACGTTGACCGAGTCTTTGCGAATGCCGGCATACGACTCACCCGCCCGGCCGAGCCGCAGCGCGATCGCGCCCTGAATCTTGGCAGAGTCGTAAAGGCCGAACGGCAGCTGCGACTCGACCGAGCACCAGTTGATCACATCGACCAGGCTGTTGATGCGCGGCAGCGCGTCGCCTTTGCGCACGCGGCGGAGCAGCGCTTCCGACGACGGCCTGGTTTTCGTGGGATCGATCCCGACCTGCTTGTACATCGTCCGAACGGCGGTCGTAACGTCGGCGGATTCGACTGAGGCACGCAGCGCTTCTTCGGCCGCGGCCAGCGGCACATCGAGCCGCGGATCGCGATCGACAACGGTGACGGCGCCGGCGAGCCACGCGGCGGGCCGGACGATCGACGCGAGCGCCGCGTCAGTGGCGACTGGATTCGCCTCGTCGGTCATTGCCCTACGCCCTTTTCGCGTCTTGCGCGACCACGTCCTGCACCCGCTTCGCCAGCGCGCGCGCGTCGGCGCGCGTCATCCCCGTCGTCGCGATCGGTTCGTGCAGGATCACCTGCACCGTCGCCGGCTGCACCATCAGCTCGCCTTTGCGCATCACATTGGGGCTGTTGACGATGGTCACCGGGACGATCGGGAGCTGATTGTCGATCGCCAGCAGGAACGACCCGCCCTTGAACTGGCCGACCAGTCCGTCCGAACTCCGTGAGCCTTCGGGAAAAATGATCAGCGACGCATTCTGCTGCACCATCTTTTTCATGCGCTTGATGATGCCGGGGCCCGGGTTGGTACGCTCGATCAGCAGGTGGCCGGCGAGGCGAAGGTGCCAGCCGATGAACGGAAAGCTGCCCAGCGACGCCTTGGCCGGAATCCGCAGCTGCAGCGGCAGCGCGGTGAACAGAATCGGGATGTCGTAGATGCTGGCGTGGTTGGAGACGATCACGGTGCTCGACTCCAGCGGCGGCAACGGCCCCGAGCGCTCGACCTTGACGCCGGTCGTCCACAGGATCAGCCGCGCCCAGGTCCGCGCGCACTTGTGCGCGAAGTGACCACTGCGATCGACGAGCGTCGAGGTGAGCGAGACGATGCCGAGGACGATTGTGTACAGGCCAACGGCCGGGATCAAGAAGAAGACCGTCCGCCACCAGTGAAACGGTTTCACGCCTGAGCGGCAGGGCGTGGGCGGCGTCCGCTATCTTCGCCTCGATCGACGCGGCCTTCGATCCGCGGCTGCTCACCCGACGCCGGCGGCGCGGTTTCAGCGACGCGACCGAAGATCATCCGTCCCGCGGTGGTTTGCAAGACGCTGGTGACGGCGATGTCGAGGTTGCGGCCGATACGGCTGCGCGCGTTGTCGACCACGACCATCGTGCCGTCGTCCAGGTAGGCGACGCCCTGGTTGTACTCCTTGCCTTCCTTGAGGATGAACACGTTCATCACTTCGCCGGGGAGCACGACCGGTTTGAGGCCATTGGCCAGCTCGTTGATGTTCAACACCTCGACGCCGCGCAGCTGCGCCACCTTGTTGAGGTTGAAATCGTTGGTGACGATCCGCCCGAGCAGCGTCCGCGCCAGCTCGATCAGCTTGAGGTCGACTTCCTTGACCTGCGGAAAGTCGACGTCGGAAATCAACACTTCGACGCCGGACATCTTCTGGATGCGATGGAGAATGTCGAGCCCGCGCCGGCCGCGGTTGCGCTTGAGCGCGTCCGACGAATCGGCGACGAACTGCAGTTCCTTGAGCACGAATTGCGGCACCACCAGGGTGCCGTCGAGAAAGCCGGTCTCGACGATGTCGGCGACACGGCCGTCGATGATCACGCTGGTGTCGAGAATGCGATAGCGCTTCTGCGGACGGGCATCGCGAAACAGCGACGCGAATTTCTGCGGCTCGAGCCACTCGCCCTTTCGCGCGCCGAGCACGCCGCCGAGGTACGGCAGCACCAGCAGGATCAGCGTGTGCAGGAAGCGGACTCTGGAATTGGTGGTGTCGGCCCAGAACAGCGCCTGGCCAATCGCCGAGGCGATCGCCAGGCCGACGCCGAATCCGAGCAACCCGCCGAGGAGGCTGGTCACCGCGGTGTCGCGCAGCCGCGCTTCGACGAGCACGATCAGCGCCGCGACGCCCAGGCCGAGCAGACCGCTGAGCAGCGAATGGCCTTCGAGCGGCCGGATCAGGATCGCGGAATAGACGACGACGGCGGCAAAAACTGCCCGCACCAGCAGAAAGCCGTGCATGGCGGGTATTTTACTGACTTATAGCAGGGCGTCCAACGCCTCTGCCACGGTGCGAACGCCGGTGATCGACAGTCCCTTCGGGACGTCGCCGGGCGGCAGACTCCCCTGCGGCAGCACGCACCGCGTGAACCCGAGCTGCGCGGCCTCGCGCACCCGCAACGCCGCCTGCGTCGTCGTTCGTACTTCACCGGCCAATCCGACCTCGCCGAACACGACCACGTCCGAGGCGATCGGTTTGTTGCGCAAGCTCGACGCGACCGCGCTCAACACCGCGAGATCGGCGGCGGGCTCGTCGATGCTCAAGCCACCGGCGACGTTGACGAAGACGTCGTCGGTCGCGAGGTTCAGGCCGACGCGTTTGTCGAGCACCGCGAGCAACAGCGAGAGCCGGTTGCGGTCGAGGCCGTTGGCGGTGCGCTGTGCGTTGCCGAAGGTCGCCGTACTCACCAGCGCCTGCACTTCGACGAGGATCGGGCGCGAGCCCTCGATCGTGCACAACACCGACGAGCCGGGCACGTTCGCCGGCCGCTCGGCGAGGAACAACTTCGACGGATTCGGCACCGGCTGGAGTCCGGACCCGGTCATCTCGAACACGCCGAGTTCACTGACCGCGCCAAAGCGATTCTTCACCGCCCGCACCACGCGGTGCGAGTGATGCTGCTGGCCTTCGAAATACAGCACCGTATCGACGACGTGCTCGAGGACCTTGGGACCGGCGAGGCTGCCGTCCTTGGTGACGTGGCCGACCAGAATCGTCGGCAGGTTGCGGCCTTTCGCGGTGAACAGGAGATCGGTCGCGCACTGCCTCACCTGACCAACGCTGCCCGGCGCCGACGCGATCTTCAACGAGAAGACGGTCTGGATCGAATCCACGATCAACAGCGCCGGCTTCAGCCGATCGACTTCTTCCAGCAGCCGCTCGAGGCAGGTCTCGGCGAGCAAATACAGCGGCGTCGCACCGACGCCCAGCCGCTCGCCGCGCGACTTGACCTGATGTTCCGATTCTTCACCCGAGCAATAGAGCACCGGCCCGACGCTGCCGGCAAAGTGCGCCGCGGCCTGCAGCAACAACGTCGACTTGCCAATGCCCGGCTCGCCGCCGAGCAGCACCAGCGACCCGGGCACGACACCGCCGCCGAGCACGCGATCGAATTCACTGATGCCGGTCCCGAGCCGCTCGGCGGTCTCGATGTCGACGTCCTGGTAGAGCCGCGCCGCACTGCCGCCGAGCGCGCCGGCCGCGCTGCGCTTTTCCGCGATTGCCGGCGCCGCAACGACCGCGCGTTCCTCGACGAACGTGTTCCACTCGCCGCAATCGGGACACTTGCCCAGCCATTTTTGCGACTGCGAGCCGCAGGACTGGCAGACGAAGAAGGACTTCGGTGTCCTCATCGCGGCCAACTTGAAACTCGAAACTTCAAACTCGAAACTCTGGTGGCCTTCGGCATCTTCTTTGCTTTTGGATGCGACATGACTGCAGGACTCGAGACCTTTCAGGAACGCAGCTTCCGGTTCGCCTGCGACGTCGTGCAACTCTATCGCCAGTTGATTCGGCAACCCGACGTTCCCCATGCGATGGCCAGGCAACTGTTGCGCTCGGGAACCTCGATAGGCGCGAATCTGGAGGAGGCCGTCGCCGCTCAGAGCCGCCGCGATATTGCCAATCGATTCGCCATCGCCCTGAGAGAAACGCGCGAAACCCGCTATTGGCTCAGGCTGCTGGCCGCGACAGGTCTCGCTCGCGCCGACCTCCTCACAGCTCCACTCCAGGAGTCGAAAGAACTGACGGCTATCCTGACAACCGCGCACCGAAAGCTGCTCTAGGCGCCGGGTAGCATCAGGACCAAGCAAGACCGCCGAGGGGTAGCGAATACCCCGAGGCGCACCGGAGTTTCGAGTTTCAAGTTTAGAGTTTCAAGTTGACGCGTATCTCCTCTCAATCCGGCTCCCGAGCCGGCACACGACCTCCCACGGAATCGTCCCGATCGTCGCCGCAATTTCGCGCGCGCTGATCTCGTCTTCGCCCTGCTGGCCAATGAGCACGACGTCGTCGCCCGGGGCGACGTCCAGGCCGGTGACGTCGACCATGATCATGTCCATGCACACCGACCCGACGATCGGCACGCGGCGGCCGCGAATCAACGCGACCCCACGATTGGCCAGACGGGTGTCGAGGCCGTCGGCGTAGCCGGCCGGGACGATGGCGATCGTCCGCGGACCATCGGCGTGCCAGCGCAGGCCGTAGCCCGAGCCCTCGCCGGCACGCAGTCCTTTCACCGCCACGATACGGCTCGACAGTGACAGGGCAGGTCGCAGCTCGAGATCGGCGGCGGCCAGCGGCGGCGGGACAATGCCGTAGAGAAGGAGACCGGGACGGACCGCGTCGTACCACGTGCGCTCGTCGCGGAGGCAGGCCGCCGAGTTGGCGGCGTGACGCATGACGTTCCGCACGCCCATCGCCCCGAGCGCCGCGATCGCCTGTTCGAAGCGGCGGCGCTGTTCGTCGAGCATCGGCGATTCGGCGTCGTCGGCGGTCGCGAAGTGGGTGTAGACAGCGTCGATCGCCAGATGCGGGCTCGCGATCACCTCGGGCATCGTCCGGCGCAGGTTGTCGTGGCGAAAGCCGAGCCGGTTCATGCCGGTATCGACCTTGAGATGACAGCGCAGCCTGACGTGGCGCGCCGCGGCGCCGGCTTCGAGGGCCCGGGCCGCCGCCGGCGTCGAGATTGTCGGGGTCAGATCGTGCGTGAAGACGCCGTCGAGGTCGCTGACGCTGAGCGCGCCGAAGACGAGAATCGGCCTGGTGATCCCGGCGTCGCGCAGCGCCACGCCTTCCTCGATGTCCGCGCAGGCGACCATCGTCGCGCCGGCCGCTTCCAGCGCCTGCGCGACCGGCGCGGCGCCGTGTCCGTAGGCATTCGCCTTGACGACGGCAATGATCTCCGCGTCTCCGCGTGGCTCCCGGCGTGCAAGAAGTCGTCTGATCGCCCGCAGGTTGTGCGCGATCGCGTCGAGACTGACCGAAGCCACCGTCTGGCGGATCACATCTCCGTCCCGCCGTAGCCGCCGCCGGATGCGAGGTTCTCGAACTTCGTGTACTGCTTGAGGAACGCCAGCCGGACGGTGCCGGTCGGGCCGTTGCGCTGTTTGCCGATGATGATCTCGGCCGTGCCTTCGGCTTCGGGCCGGCGGTCGCCGTCCTGCTGGTACATGTCCTCGCGGAAAATGAACATGACGACGTCGGCGTCCTGCTCGAGGGCGCCCGATTCGCGCAGGTCGGACAGCTGCGGCCGATGATCGCCGCGGGTTTCCGGAGCACGGCTCAGCTGGCTGAGGGCGATGATCGGAATCCCGAGCTCTTTGGCGAGGATCTTCAGCGATCGCGAGATCTGCGCCAGCTCCTGCTGGCGGTTGTCGAAGCGGCCGCGGCCCTGCATCAACTGCAGGTAGTCGACGATGATCATGTCGAGGCCGTGCTCGAGCTTGAGCCGCCGCGTCTTGGCGCGCATTTCGAGGATGCCGACCGACGGTGTGTCGTCGATGTAGACCTTGGCGTCGTGCAGCCGCGCGAACGCGTCGACGAGCCGGGCGTAGTCCTGCTCGCCGAGGAAGCCGCCGCGGAAACGATGCTGATCGACGCGCGCCTCGGACGTCAGCATGCGCATGAACAGCTGCTCTTTCGACATTTCGAGGCTGAACATGCCGACCGTTTTGCCGGCCTCGATGCCGGCGTGCAACGCCATGTTGAGCACGAAGCTGGTCTTGCCCATCGCCGGCCGCGCCGCGACGATGACGAGGTCGGACTTCTGGAACCCCGAGGTCATCTCGTCGAGATCGACGAAACCGCTGGGGACGCCGGTGACCAGGCCTTTGTGCTGCTGCAGCTGCTCGATCAGCTGGTAGCCCGAATCGACGAGCTCGCCGACGCGGATGAAGCCGGCCCGCATCCGGTTGTCGGCAATCTGGAAGATGGCGCGCTCGGCCTCGTCGAGCAGGTTGTCGGCGTCTTCCTCGGCGTCGTAGGCGCGGACCAGGACATCGTTCGACGCCTGGATCAGCCGGCGCAGCGTCGACTTCTCCTTGACGATTTTGGCGTAGTACTCGACGTTGGCCGAGCGCGGCACGCCGTCGGTCAGCGCGCTGATATAGGCTGGGCCGCCGACCTCGTCGAGCTCGCCGGATCGGGTCAGCTCATCCTTCAACGTCACCAGGTCGACCGGCTCGCTCCGATCGGTGAGCGCGACCATCTTTTCCCAGATCCGGCGGTGCGCGTCGCGGAAGAAGTCGAGCGAATCGACGACCTCGGCGGCCTGATTGAAGGTCGTGTTGTTGATCAGGATCGCGCCGAGGACGGATTTCTCGGCTTCGAGATTGTGTGGAAGCGTGCGGTCAGACACGGTGCGGCTCACCTGATGCCCGCCATCATTTCTCTTAGCGAGAGATGAAAGCAAGCATCAGGTTCGAGCGTTTCGAGTTTTCGGTTTCGTCGTTTCGAGTTGACGCGCGAGGGCGTCAGCCCGAGCTATTCGGCCGCGACGACTTTGACCACCACGTTGACGGTGACGTCACGGTGGATCTTGACCGGCACGGGGTGCTCGCCGAGGACCTTGAGCGGCTCCGCCAGCTGGATCTTCCGGCGATCGACGACGATGTCGCGCGCCGCCAGGGCGTCGGCGATATCCGCCGTGGTCACCGAACCGTAGAGGATGTCGCCTTCGCCGACGCGTCGGGCGATGGCGATGTCGGCCGTCTCGACCTTGGCCGCGAGCGTCCGGGCGTCCTTCAGCTCATCGGCGTCCTTGGCTTCGGCGCGCGCCTTCTCGCGTTCGATCTGGCGCTTGTTCTCCTCGGTCACCGCCAGGGCGAGCTTGCGCGGCAACAGATAGTTGCGCGCGTAGCCGTTGGCGACTTTGACGATTTCGCCGCGGCGCCCGAGGTGTTCGACGTGCTCTTTGAGAATCACTTCCATGGACATCGTCGTGGCCCCTAATCGGTGGTGTAGGGAATGAGGGCGATCTGGCGGGCGCGCTTGATCGCGGTCTGCAAGGCGCGCTGATGCGTCGCGCAGACACCGGAGATGCGCCGCGGCTGGATCTTGCCGCGCTCGGGAATGAACGGCGCCAGCAGCTTCACGTCCTTGTAATTGACGTAGTCGATCTTGTCGACGCAGAACTTGCAGACGCGCTTGCGGCGGAAGAATCCGCGCCGGCCCTTGCCGTCCTTGCCGTCCTTGCCGTCTTTGCCGTCGCGGCCGGCTCCGCGCCCGCCGCCTCGTCCGTCGCGTTCGTCACTCATCGGTCACCATCCCGTCCGCCGCGGAACCCCTGTTCCAGGCCGTCCATGTCGTCGTCATCGTGATCGCGGCGCTTCTCGGCCTCGGTCGGTTCCGGCGGCAGGCCGCGCTTGACGCGGCGGGCGGCCATCGCCGACTTGCGGCGGACGCGCGAGCGCTCGGCGATGCCGAGCTCTTCGTCGACGCGCACGATCATGTGGCGAATCACCGTATCGACGACGCGGAGGCGCCGATCGAGCTCGGCGTTGAGCGCCGCCGGCCCGTTGATGACGTCGAACACGTAGACGCCTTCGCGATGCCGCGCGATCTCGTAGGCCAGCTTGCGCCGTCCCCAGTTTTCCGATTTTTCGATGTTGCCGCCGAACTGATGGACGACCTTCTCGACCTGCTGATGCAACTCACCGAGCGCGTCTTCGGTCGTTTCGGGCGGCGTGATGTAAATCAACTCGTACTGACGTACCTGGCTCATAAGTCTCCTTATGGACATAAGGCCGCTTGCGCGGCAAAGAGACAAAACGCGACGAATTTCGCGTCTTACTCGTCCTTCGCTTCGTTCCCGTCCTTCACTTCCCTGTTGAACGCATTCATCACTTTCAACAGGCCTTCCCCAATCCACATTTCCACCGCGTCGGCGGCGCGCGCAATCGACTCGTCGACCGCGGCTTGCTCGTCGGGCTCGAATCTCGCGGTCACATGATCGGCGAGGTCGCGCCGTTCGTCGCCGCGGCCGACGCCGATCCGCAACCTGGCGTAGTCAATCGTGCCCAGATGCTGGGCGATCGACTTCAGGCCGTTGTGCCCGCCCTCGGTGCCGCTCGGCCGCGCCCGCAACCGCCCGATTGGCAGGTTGACGTCGTCGGTGACGATCAGCACCTCGGCGGGATCGATCCGGAAGTACCGGAGCAACTCGCCGACCGCCTGGCCGCTCAGGTTCATGAACGTGAGCGGCTTGACCAGCAGCACATCCGCGTCAGGCCGGCGCCAGCGCGCCTGCAGCGCCTCGGCCGGCCCGGTCTCGAACCTCAACCCGTGCCGCCCCGCGATCGCGTCGAGCACGCCGAACCCGACGTTGTGCCGAGTCCCGCGATACCTGTCTCCGGGGTTGCCGAGTCCAGCGACAAGTTTCACGGCGACTCGCAGGCCTCGGGCTTACACCCGGGCGCCTACTTCTTCTCCTTCTCGTCCTCTTCCTTCTCGATCTTGCCCTTCTTGATGACTTCCGGCTCCGCCGGGGCCGCCGGGACCGCCGCCACGTCAACCGGCGTCGGTTCCACTTCGACCTTCGGCGCGATCACGTGCACGATGAGCAGGTCGCCTTCGCTGACCGGCTTCCACTTGCCGTCGGTCTTCAGATCGCGAACGCGAATCCCGTCGTGGAGCATCAGCTCGGTGACGTCAACGGTGACGTGCTCAGGAATGTCGGCCGGCAAGCACTCGACCTCGATCTCGCGGTTGACGAAATCGACGATGCCGCCCTGCGCCTTGATGCCCTTGGCTTCGCCGGTGATGTGGATCGGCACCGTCACGCGCAGCACCTTGTCCATCGCCAGGCGGTAGAAGTCGGCGTGCAGCAGCTTGTGCTGCACCGGATCCAGTTGGTACTCCTTGACCAGCACCTTGGTCGCGTCGCCGCCGTCGACCTTCAGCGAGATCAGGGTGTTGACGCCGGAGTCGGAGTAGAGGATCTCGAGCAGCGCCTTCGGATCCACCGCCACCGCTTCCGACTGACCGGCTCCGCCGTAGACGACGGCGGGAATGTGTCCCTTGACGCGGGTGCGGTTGTTCTCGTTCTTGCCGCGGGTCTCGCGCCGGACTGCTTCGAGTGTCGCTTCCATTGCTCTCGCTCCTACCTGCTAAACGAACAACTTCGAGACCGAGGTCTCTTCATGAATGCTGCGAATCGCCTGCGCGAGCAGCCGCGCCACCGACAGCACGACGATCTTCTCGCACTTCGCTTTCTCATCGACGATCGGGATCGTGTTGGTGACGATCAACCGGTCAATCGGCGACGACTCGATGCGCTTGATCGCCGGCCCGGACAGCACGCCGTGGACCGCGCTGGCGAGCACGCGGGTCGCGCCGTTGTCCTTGAGCGCCTGCGCCGCCTTCTGAATCGTTCCCGCGGTGTCGATGATGTCGTCGGCGATGACGCAGACCCGCCCTTTGACGTCGCCGATGACGTTCATCACTTCCGCGGTGCCGTCCTCGCTGCGCCGCTTGTCGATAATCGCCAGATCGGCGTCGAGCCGCTTGGCATAGGCCCGCGCCCGCTCGGCACCCCCGGCGTCCGGCGAGACAATCGTCACCGGCCCGAAATTCTGCCGCGCCAGGTAATCGATGATCACCGGCGCCGCGAAAAGATGGTCGACCGGGATGTCGAAGAATCCCTGAATCTGCGCCTTGTGCAGATCCATCGTCAACACCCGGTTGGCCCCGGCCGCGCTCAGCAGGTTCGCCACCAGCTTGGCGGAGATCGGCACCCGCGGCTTGTCCTTGCGGTCCTGGCGCGCGTAGCCGTAATACGGAATCACCGCCGTGATGCGCGACGCCGACGAACGGCGAAACGCGTCGATCATCACGCACATCTCGACCAGGTGCTGATCCACCGGCGACGAGGTCGGCTGGACGATGAAACAGTCCGTGCCGCGGATGTTCTCGTCGATCTGAAACGACACTTCACTGTCCGGAAAGCGGTGCAGCCGGCACGCGCCAGGCGGAATGCCGAGGTGCTCGGCAATCTCCTTTGCGAGCGCAGGATGTGCGCTCCCCGAAAACAGTTTCAGAGGCCCGTGGCTCATGAGTTGGTTGGGGCGGAAGGATTCGACCCGTCGAATACGGGATCCAAAGTCCCGCGCCTTACCGCTTGGCCACGCCCCAGTCGAGAAGCGCAGGCCCGTCGCAAACACGAAAGTCTATCACAGGCCCGCGCGCCGGCTGGCTTCCTGACGGGAGAGGGTGCGGGTCAGCAGGACCAGCCACCCCGGCCGTTGCAGCCGGCGAACCGCTTTCTTTGCAGCCGCTTCCGAGAACAGGCCAAAAACCGCCGACCCGCTGCCGGTCATCGCCGCCGCCACCGCCCCTTCCCGGACGCAGGCGGCAATCATCTCGCCGATTTCCGCGTGCCGGCGTGCCACCGGCGCCTGCAAGTCGTTACTCAACGTCAGCGGCAGGCCCGGCCAGGCGCCCTCGAGCTCTGGCGGACGGGCTGTCGGATGGACCGATTGGCCGATCTCCCGATCGCCCGACCGCCCGAGGCGAAGCCGATCCTCGTCGAGCCACCGATACGCGTCGGCCGTGGCGACGCCGAACGACGGCTTGATGACGACGACGCCCTGCCGGGACAGATCGTCCACGGGATACAGCGTCTCGCCGCGACCAGTGCCCAGCGCGGTGCCAGCCTGGAGGAAGAACGGAACGTCCGCGCCCAGGGACGCGGCAATCCGCATCAGCTCGCGCCGCGGTCGTCGCACTTCCCAGATCTGATTGAGGCCAACGAGCGCGGCCGCGGCATTCGCGCTGCCGCCACCCAGCCCCGCCGCGGCCGGAATCTGTTTTTCGAGCCTGACGTGAGCGTCGCGCGGTTCGCCCTCGCGCCCCAGCGCGCGCCAGAATGCCGCCGCGGCTTTCCAAATCAAGTTGGTCTGATCCGCAGGCACGCCGGGGGCGCGGGTCGCCAGAGCAAAGGGCCCCCGCCGCGCTGTGAACGTCAACGTGTCGGCAATCGCGATCGACTGCAGCAGCGTTTCGACATCGTGGAACCCATCGGCGCGCCGCGGGCCGACCTTCAGCGTCAGATTGATCTTGGCGGACGGGCGGAGGATCAGAGAGCGGGGCATTAAAATACCTACCGGTACGTCGGGTACGACGGGTACGTGGGGTACGTCGGGTACCTGGAACGTGGCTGCGCCGCGCCCACTTCTTCAACAGGTACGGCCCGCGAACCGTACCTGCTGAATAAGTAGGCCAGCGCAGCAGGTTCCTGGTACCCGTCGTACCCCGCGTACCCGATGTACCCGGAGTACCCGATTGTCAGATCTGCCACGTCCGCGTCTTTTCCTACGGGTCCCGACTTCCGCAGTTCCTCAATCGTCATCGGCTCCGCGTCCGCCGGCACGTTGACCGTGAACGCCGCCGGAGGAATCGTCGGATTGATGTTGGCGGCTTTGATCTTGATGCCGAGCGACACCATCGGCATCTGGCCGGTCGGCGAGAACAGGTGCACCTGGGCAGGCCGGCCCTGGACGACGTCACGATAGTCGAGGCGCAGCCCGGTCACGTCGCCGGCACGCAGCTCCCAGTCCGTTCCGGTCCGCTGCAAATAGACGGTCGCGTCGGCGGTCGTCACCGCCAGCAGATCGCCGAACCGCTCGGCGCGCTGGACCGCGGCATCGCGGCCGACACACCCGGAAAGGACGGCGAGGAAGCGTGCCGGATCGAGGGTCACGCCAATCAGGGCCTCGACAATCTCTTCGGCGCGCGCACGGACCACGCGATTGTCGCGCGGCAGCAGCAGTTCGGCGCGATCGCGGGTGCCGCCGAGCCTGAACAGCAATTGGCCGGAAACCCGGGCTTCGAGTCCGATCGCGCCGTCGTCGGTCATCGCCGCGCCGATCGTCGCCGCCGCGAGCCCGGGAATCCGCTGATTGCCGACGCGCCCTGCCAGGCCGAGCTCGGCCTGCATCGAACGCACGTCGCGGCACGCCCGCGTGGCCTGGTGAAAAATCGCGGCGGCGTCAGGCGCCGGGGCGCCGCCACCGACCGGCCGCGGCATCATCTTCGCCGCACAGCCACCGCTCAGTACGGCGAAGAACAGGACAGCAAGCCGAAGAACGAACCCGGAACCCGGAACCCCGGAACCCCGGAACCCGATCAATGTCCCCCGCCCAGCTCTTTCGCGCGATCGCGCTTTTTGGTCAGCGCGGCGACATCAACGCCGGCGCGATCGCCGGCGAGCGCGCGATCGAACGCGGCGGTCGCCTCGCGGTATTTCTTCAATTGAAAGTAGAGGTCGCCGAGATGCTCGTGCAGGCGCGAGAGCTGCGGACGATCGCGCGCCAGCGGTTCGAGCGCTCGCGCCGCTTCGGCGACCTGGCCGGTCTGCTCGTACGCTTCGGTCAGCACGACGATCGCTTCCGGAGTGTCCGGGCGCTCGACGAGAAAGCGCGTCAGCATCGCGATGCTCTTCTTCGCGTCATTGGTTTCGAGGTAGAGACGGCCGAGCGTCAATTCCGCCGAAGGATCGCGGGTGCCGTCGAGCGCCTGCTCGAGATGACCGATGGCTTCGGTGCGCAAGGCACCGGGTGACCCCGACATCACCTGATCGGCCAGCGCCGACTGGACCAGGCCGATGATGCGGTGCGCCTCGTGATGTTTCGGATCGAGCTTCAGCGCGGCATTGCCCGCGGCCAGCGCCTCGGTCGCCCGGCCTTCGCGCGCGTAGACGCCGGCGATCTCGGCGTGCACGTCGGCGGTGGGGCCGAGCGCCAGCGCCTCCCGAAACGCGGCCAGCGCGCCCGGCGTGTCGCCGCGAGTGTCGAGCGCGCGTCCCTTCAAATACAAGAAGTAGATCTGGCCGAGCGCGTCCGCGGTCAACTCCGCCTGCGCGGCCGCCGGGGCCGTCGCCGCGGGCGGAGGCGTCGCGGCTTGCGGCAGGAGGGTCGCCGCCGCGCTGAGGAAGAGCATTGCGAGCGTCATGGGGTCCATCTCGATTCTATCGCGGGCCCGCTGGGGGCTCCCTGGGCCATCTAGTACAATCCCCCAATGGCTGTCGACCCGGCACTCCTCGAGATTCTTGTATGTCCTGAGTGCAAAGCGCCCGTGCACGTCGTCAAGGACGGCGCCGGCCTGCAGTGCGAAAAATGCCGCCGGGTCTATCCGGTCAAGGACGACATCCCGGTGATGCTGATCGACGAGGCCACGATCGAACGCTGACGCCAGCTTGAAAATCCTCCTGGTCCGGCTGCGGCTGATCGGCGACGTCGTGTTCACGACACCCGTCATCGCCGCCCTGCGCCGCCGCTACCCGGACGCCTACATCGAGTACCTCGTCGAGGCCGGCGCGGCGCCGATCGTCGCCACCAATCCGCACGTCAATCGGGTCCGCGTGATCGCGCACAGCCGCGGCTGGCAGCGCCTGCGGGACGACGCCAGCCTGGCGCACGCCCTGCGGAGCGAGCGTTTCGATCTCGCCATCGATCTCCACGGGGGCCCGCGAAGCGCGTGGCTGACCTGGGCCAGCCGGGCGCCGCGGCGAGTGGGCTACGATGTTGCCGGACGCGGCTGGATGTACACCTCCGTCGTGCACCGGCCGCGCGAGTTGCGGCCGAGGCATTCGGTCGAAAACCAATGGGACCTCCTGCCGGCGGTCGACGCCACGTTCGCGGCGTCGGCGAGTCCGGATCGCGATCGCGTCGAGATGCCGGTCGATCCCGCGGCCGCCGCGTCGGTGGATCGGCGGCTGGCCGCGCTTGGCCTCGGCGCGGACACGCGAGTGATCGTGCTGCACGTCAGCGCCGGCAATCCGTTCCGGCGCTGGCCGGAAGCATCATTCGCGGCGCTGGCAGCGGATCTGGTCGGGGACGACACCCGCCGTTGGATCGTCGTCACCAGCGGGCCGTCCGATCATGAGGCGGCGGTGCGAGTAATCGCCGCGGCGCGAGCCCGCGCCGGCGCCGTCGGCGCGCGTATCGTCGAGGCGGAAGGTTTGACGCTGTCCGAGTTGCGCGCGCTGATGGATCGCGCGGCGCTGTTCGTCGGCGGCGACAGCGGGCCGCTGCACATCGCGGCGACGTCCGATGTGCCGGTGGTCGGATTGTACGGACCGACGCTGGCTGAACGATCCGCGCCGTGGCGGCCGCGACGGATTCCCACGGCGTCGGTCGACGCCGGCGTGCTGCCGTGCCGCCCATGCGATCAACG
>DASUGM010000144.1:0-4762 GCA_036274055.1 Vicinamibacterales bacterium
ATCCGCCGCGCGCTCAAGCCCGACGGCCTGTTCCTCGCGGCGCTGATCGGCGGCGACAGCCTCACCGAACTGCGCCAGGCGTTCGCCACAGCAGAAGCGGAGATCGAGGGCGGCGTCTCGCCGCGCGTCGCGCCGTTCGCCGATCTGCGCGATCTCGGCGCGCTCTTACAGCGCGCCGGCTTCGCGCTGCCGGTCGCCGACATCGACCGCGTTGTGGTGCGCTACGCCTCGCCGCTCGACCTGATGTACGACCTGCGGCGCATGGGTGCGGGCAACGTGCTCATGGAGCGCCGCCGCGTGCCGCTCCGGCGCGCCACGCTCAAGCGCATGATGGAGATTTATGCCGAACGATTTGCGGGACCGGACGGGCGCATTCCCGCGACGTTCGAGATCGTCTGGCTGTCGGGCTGGGCGCCGCACGAGAGCCAGCAGCAGCCGCTGGCGCCGGGATCGGCCAAGACGCGGCTCGCCGACGCGCTGCGCACCACGGAAGTGTCCGCCGGCGAAAAGCCCGGCGGCCAATAGCGCATCAGGGGAACAACGCGGCGAGCTTGTCGTAGAACGTCGTGTTGAGGTGCGAGCCGAGGTTCATGACCGCGCCGGCGACAAAAGCGCCGACACCCGCCGCGATCAGCGCGTACTCGATTGCGGTCGCCCCCCTCTCGTCGTCGGCGAAGCGGGCTGCGATGGATCGGATCGTCTCGAGCGCCGGCATGTTTCCATCCTGTTCACAGCAGCGTCATCAGATGCGAAACCAGCGGCTCGTCCGCGGGCGGCATCTCGTAGTCCCTGAGCCGGTTCGGCCGCACCCAGGTCAGTTGCTGGCCCTCCTTCGCCGTCACCATCCCGTCCCATCGCCTGCAGACATAGAGCGGCATCAGCAGGTGGAAGTCCGGGTAGCTGTGACTGGCGAACGCCAGCGGCGCCAGACATTCTTCTTTCACCGCGATGCCGAGTTCTTCGTGCAACTCGCGGATCAGCGTGTCCTCCGGCCGTTCTCCTGTCTCGATCTTGCCGCCGGGAAACTCCCAGAGGCCCGCCATCGGCTTGCCGGCGGGCCGCTGCGCCAGCAGCACGCGTCCGTCGGTATCGACGAGGGCACAGGCGGCAACCAGTACGATCTTGACGCTCACGCCCTGTCCCCGAACGTAGAAATCGCCGGTTAACGCGGCTTCAATCCAAACGAGCAAAGTCGCCGCATCGCGGCGCTGGTTAACGGCGGCTTAGCGCAAGCGCTCACGAGCGGTAGTCGCCATTGATCGCGACGTACTCCTTGGTGAGATCGCAGGTCAGCACGCGGTCCTTGCCGCGGCCGAGCCCGAGATCGACCTTCAGCGCGATGTTGGGCTTTTTCATCGCCGCGGAAACCGCCGCTTCATCATAGTTTGGATCGCGCGTGCCCTTGTGGGCGACCCGGATACCGCCGAACCAGATCGACAGCCGGTCGCGGTCGGCGGGCTCGCCGGCCTTGCCGACCGCCATGACGACGCGGCCCCAGTTGGCGTCCTCGCCGGCAATCGCGGTCTTCACCAGCGGCGAGTTGGCGATCGACATGGCGATGCGCCGCGCCGACTTGTCCGACACCGCGCCTTCGACCCTGATCTCGACCAGCTTGCGCGCGCCCTCGCCGTCGCGCGCCACCTGCTCGGCGAGGTCGCACAGCACCATGTTGAACGCCGACTTGAAGCCGCGCAGCCGCGGATCGTCCGGCCGCGTGATCTTCGGCGCGCCGTTACGCGCCGCGGCGCCGGTGGCGAAAGCGAGCAGCGTGTCGGAGGTCGAGGTGTCGCCGTCGATGGTCACGGCGTTGAAGCTGTCGCCGACGCCGGCGCTCAAGAGCTTCTGCAGCACGCGCGCGGAGACCGGCGCGTCGGTGAAGACGAACGACAGCATGGTCGCCATGTCGGGCGCGATCATGCCGGCGCCCTTGGCGATGCCGTTGATGGTCACCGCGGTCTTGCCGATATTCGTCCGGGCGGTTGCGACCTTGGGAAACGTGTCGGTGGTCATGATCGCCTTGGCCGCTTCGAGCCAGGCGTCGGGCTTCGCCGCAACGACCAGGCCTTCCATCACGCCGTCGAATGCCTTGGCGTTGAGCGGCTCGCCGATCACGCCGGTCGAGGCCAGGAACACGTCGGACGGCTTGCATCCGACGGCGCGCGCCGCGATGTCGGCGGTGAACGTGCAGGCCTGCCGTCCGGTCTTGCCGGTGAAGGCGTTGGCGTTGCCGGAGTTGACCACCAGCGCCCGCGGCTTGGCCCCTTTGAGATGGGCGCGGCACCACTCCACCGGCGCCGACGGGCACTTCGATTGGGTGAACACGCCGGCCATGACGGTGCCCTCGTCGAGCAGCGCGAGCAGCACGTCGGTGCGGTCGGCGTATTTGATGCCGGCGGCGGCGGTCGCGAGCCTGACGCCGGCGATCGCCGGCATGTCGGGCACGCTGGTCGGGGCGAGGGGGGAGATGGACATGGGAATGAGCGAATAGCGAATAGTGAGCAGCGAATAATGGATAGCAGACGACGCGAAGCCCGGCTACTTTCTATTCGCTATTCGCTACTCACTATTCGCTACTTCTTATCCAGCCGCTCGATCTTGGCGCTCTCGCGCAGCTTGGTGACGTACTCGGCCTGCGCCTTGCGCTGCACGAAGGTCTCGACCTGATCCTTCACCTGCTCGAACGACGGCGGCGTCTTGGTGCGCTTGTCCTCGACCTTGATGATGTGCCAGCCGAACTGCGACTTCACCGGATCGGAAATCTCGCCCTTGGGCAGCTTGAACGCCACCTCAGCGAACTCCGGCACCATCTGGTCCTTGGTGAAGTAGCCGAGGTCGCCACCCTGCGCCGCGGCGCCGGGGTCCTTCGACTTTTCCTTGGCGACGGTTTCGAAATTGGCGCCTTTCTTGAGATCGTCGAGGATCGCCTTGGCCTCGGCTTCGGTCGGCACCAGGATGTGGCGCGCGCGCACCTCTTCATCCTTGCTCATCTGCTTGACGGCATCGTCGTAGACCTGGCGCATTGCCTTGTCGTTGACGGCGTCCTTGCCCACCGATTGCAGCATCGTCTCCATCATCAGCTTGTTCTGGACGAAAGCGAGCCGCCTCTGGAATTCGATCGTGCCGACCGCCTTGCGCGTCTCCGGCGACTTCGCCACCAGCAGGATGTCGGCAAGATAGGAGATGATGAAGTCGCGCTTGGCGTCTCCGGTCAACTGCGCCGGGATGTTCGAGCCGAGGTCTTCCTCGGCGAGCGCGATGTCGCTCTCGCGCACCTCGACGCCGTCGACCTTGGCCACCACCGGGTCCGAGCCCTGCGCGAAGGCCGGCGCGGCGGGCGGCGTGAGCAGCAGCGCGGCGGCGAGGGCGCCGAAAATCGTCGCGCGAATCACGCCGGCGGCGGGCGCGCTGAGAGTGCGGTTCGGGGCGCGATTCATGATGTGATCCTTGGGGACTGAGCTTCGCCCCAGTGGGCGATTTTGGCGGCGCTTGTCGCGCATTCGGGGGGCGATGGCAATGCCGGAATGGCGCCCGGCTCTAACGGCTGCGTGAACGGTTCCCCGGCAATTGACAAGGTTTCGACCCCCTCCTATGTCTCGAACGTCCCGCGGTTCGCCGAATGCTCGTCATTCCGTTGCAATTGCTCGAAAAATGCCGCATTTCGCATGTTCGCCGCAGCGCGGCCGCACAGGTGACGAGATAAGGACTGCCCGATGCTGACCGCCGTTGCCCGCAAGCTATTCGGCTCTTCCAACGACCGGCGCGTGCGCAAGTACCAGCCGCGGGTCGACGAGATCAACGCGCTCGAACCGGAACTCGAAAAGCTCTCCGACGAGGAACTGCGCGCGCGCACCGACGAATTCAAAAGTCAGGTCGCGGAGGGTGCGTCGCTCGACGACATCCTGGTACCGGCGTTCGCCACGGTTCGCGAGGCGGCGAAGCGCACCATCGGCCAGCGGCACTTCGACGTGCAGCTCATCGGCGGCATGATCCTGCACGAGGGCCGCATCGCGGAGATGAAGACCGGCGAGGGCAAGACGCTGGTCGCGACGCTGCCCGTCTATCTCAATGCGCTCTCCGGCCGCGGCGTCCACGTCGTCACCGTCAACGACTACCTCGCCACCCGCGACGCCGAGTGGATGGGCCAGATCTACAAGTTCCTCGGCCTCAGCGTCGGCGTCATTGTGCACGGGCTCGACGACGAGCAGCGCAAGCAGTCCTACGACTGCGACGTCACCTACGGCACCAACAACGAGCTTGGCTTCGACTACCTGCGCGACAACATGAAGTACCGGCTGGAGGACATGGTCCAGCGCGGGCACATCTACGCCATCGTCGACGAGGTCGACTCGATCCTGATCGACGAGGCGCGAACCCCGCTCATCATCTCCGGCCCGCTCGACGACCGCTCCGACTTCTACAACACGATCGACAAGTTCATTCTCATGCTGGAGAAGGGCGACTTCGAGATCGACGAGAAGCAGCGCGCCGCGACGCTGACCGAAGTCGGCATGGAGAAGATGGAGCAGCGGCTGAAAGAGGCCGGGCTCCTCAAGTCGGACTCGCTCTACGACGTCGAGACCGTCTCCGTCGTCCACCACATCAACCAGGGCCTGCGCGCGCACAAACTGTTCCAGCGCGACAAGGACTATATCGTTCGCAACGGCGAGGTTGTCATCATCGACGAGTTCACCGGCCGTATGATGCCGGGCCGGCGCTATTCGGAAGGGTTGCACCAGGCGCTGGAGGCGAAGGAGCACCAGCC
>DASUGM010000145.1:0-11487 GCA_036274055.1 Vicinamibacterales bacterium
CAAGATCCGACCCCACGGCCCACCCGCGGGTTCAGGTTGCGCGGCCGCCGCGTTCGCGGCAATCTCTCGTCCGATGCGTGGACTGGTGCGGTCGATCGCGATCGTCGCGACTGCGTGGACGCTACAACCGACGTCGCCGACGGGCATGTATTCGCGCGCGGCCGTCTACGATCCTGTCCACGCGCAGTTGCTCGTCGTCGGCGGCTATCTCAACGGCCGGAACAGCAACGACACCTGGTCCTTGAAGAGCGGGCGCTGGACGCTGCTGCCGGGCGAGGGGCCGTCAGCACGCGCTGGATCCGCGATCACGTTCGACAGTCAACGCGCGAGGGTCGTGCTGTTCGGCGGCGACGCCGCCGGCGTGGCGTTCGGCGACACCTGGGAGCACGACGGCGTGCGGTGGACGAAGGTCAGCGAGCACGGGCCGTCGCCACGCACGCTCGCGCGGCTCACGTACGATTCCGCGCGCCGGCGTGCCGTGCTCTACGGAGGCCTGACGCGAGGCGCGAGCGGTCGCCCCGATGCGCCAGCCGGCGACACCTGGGAATGGGACGGCGCGGCGTGGACCGAGCGCACGGCAGCCGGACCGGGTCCGCGCTTTCTGCACGCGATGGCGTACGACACGGCGAACCGGATCACGGTGTTGTTCGGCGGCGGTGGCGCGATGCCTCCCGCGGCGGACGATCCACGCGGCGACACCTGGGAGTGGAATGGCGCAACGTGGCGCCGCGTCGAAGGTCCGTCACCGCCGGCGCGCGATCATGCGGCGATGGCGTTCGACGCCATCGGCCATCGGCTGCTGCTCGTCGGTGGATCGGCGGGGCCGAGCGGCTCGCTCGGCGACACCTGGGCGCGGACCGGATCGACGTGGTCGCGGATCGACGTCACCGGCCTGCCGGCAATCGCGGGCCACACGCTCTTCTTCGACGATCAATCGCGAGGGTTGCGCCTGTTCGGCGGCTTCGCGGGACCGGAACCGTGGAGTGCGTTGTGGACGCTCGAGGGCCAAGCCTGGATCCGGGCCGCGCGCTGAGTTCGATTCAGCCTGCCTCACATTTTGACTTGCCTCGGTCCTGGCGCAGGCGTAGTCTGGCGCTCTCCCCTCCCCTCGTCTACCGAAGGCCTTTGAGAAGGGTCGGTCCAGCGTGGGATACACCGCAATCGGCGTGCAACAGCGATTCGGCTCGGACGGCGAGAGATTTCGCGTCCGCGTGCAACGGCCCGATGGCGCGTGGGGCGACGGCTCCGTCGACCTCAACGAAGATGATGCGTTACGGGTGCTGATCGAACTGGGCGTGTCCGCAGAGCGCGCTGGGTCGTTGCTCCACGATGCGCGCGAACACGGCACGGTCGGGATGTACCGTCAGGATGAAGGGGCGCGGCGGATTAGCCCTTCACTTTCCGGATGACCAGCGTCTGGTCCACCGCAGATCGGCTCAGCCAGCGGCGGAAGAAGTAGTCAGCGAGCTCGCGTCGAAGCGAGTCTTGAAGGTGAAGGCGTCCGGCGTCGGACCGAGGTGTGCGAGCATCTCGAGCCGGCGCCGACCTTCGTCGATCGACGGCACGTCGCCTTCCGCAATCCACCACAGCACGAACGGATTCGCGAGCGGCTCGAACCAGGTGCGCCGGTTCCGATAGATCTCGCCGTGGCCGGATCGATAGACGTAGGCGAACAGCGCGTCGATCGACGTCCACACCGACATATTGACGATCGTCAGCTCGTCGTCGCTGAACTTGATGTAGGAGCTGGGGGCGCCGGCCTCGGCCTTCAGACGCCAGACGAAGCCGGGGCTGTCTTCGGCGAGCGCGTTGATCGCGTCGAGATGCGCGACGAAATCAGCGAGGCGCGGGTCGGTCAGGGGCGCGCGCAGGCGCGCGACGTTGATCTCCGCCAGGTGCATCGGCAAACGCTAGCAGAATTTGTCACCCTCCAGCATCTGGACTGGTCGGACGGAGGAGTGTGCGCGCCTGACCGCGAGCCTCGGCATGTTCGCGCGATTCTTCGGAGTAACGTCGATCGCGCCGACCGCCGCGCGCCGCGCCATGACGCTCGGCTACACCCGTGTGCAAGTGATGTCGGAGGGTATCAAGGGCTGGATCGACGCCTCTCTGCCGACGGAATCCGGCGCCGGACACTAAAGAACGCCTGCTGCCCAGCCTTCGTCGTCGACCACCCTGCGGGCGCATCGACCGTCCGGTGCGGGTGACGTCCGCGAGGTACAGCACTTGCACCCACCACCAGCGGCAAGTCGTATGAAGATCGCGCAAGTCGCTCCGTTGTACGAAAGTGTGCCACCGGCGTTATATGGGGGAACCGAACGGGTCGTGGCGTATTTGACCGACGAACTCGTGGTGCTGGGCCACGACGTCACGCTCTACGCGAGCGGCGACTCGCGCACGCGCGCGACGCTGAAGCCGATGTGCACGCGATCGTTACGCCTGACGGCGGGCGCCGTCGATCACCTTGCGCATCACGTGCGCATGCTCGAACGCGTGTTTCGGGATGTGGACGACTTCGACATCGTGCACTTTCACGTCGACTACCTTCACTTCCCGCTGAGCCGGCGGCACCGGTTGACGCACGTCACCACGCTGCACGGCCGGCTCGACCTCGCCGATTTGCAGCCGCTCTACGACGATTTCCACGACATGCCGGTGATCTCGATTTCGGACGCGCAGCGGCGGCCGCTGCCGCAGGCGCGGTGGGTCGGCACCGTGGCCCACGGCCTGCCACCCGACCTGCACCGGTTCGACCCGATCGGCGGCGAGACGCTGGTCTTCCTCGGCCGCATTTCTCCGGAAAAAGGCATCGAGCGGGCCGTGGAGATCGCGCGGCGCAGCGGGCACCGCCTGCGCGTCGCCGCGAAAGTGGACCGCACCGATCGCGAGTACTTTGCGTCGGTGGCGCCGATCCTCGCGCAGCCGTTCGTCGAGTTCATCGGCGAGGTCGACGACGCCGGCAAGTCGGCGTTGCTCGCGCAGGCCCGCGCGCTGTTGTTCCCGATCGATTGGCAGGAGCCGTTCGGTCTGGTGATGATTGAAGCGCTCGCCTGCGGCACGCCGGTGATTGCCTGGCGCGGCGGCTCGGTCGAGGAGGTCATCGACAACGGCCGGACAGGATTCATCGTCGACAGCCTCGACGAGGCGGTGGACGCTGTCGAGCGCATCGACGAGATTGACCGGCGGGTTTGCCGGCAGGAATTCGAGTCGCGATTCACCGCGCGCCGCATGGCGCGCGACTACGTTGCGATCTACGACGAGCTCCTGAGTGGCCGCCCGTCGCAACCGACTCTGGTCGTGAGTGATGCCGATGCGGTCGCCGGCTGAACGCAGCGGTGACGCCACCGGCGTCGACGACATCGACCCCTATTACATCCGCACCGGCGATTCCGAGTCGGAAAGCCGCGATCTCGCGCTGAAACACAACGACACGTTCGCCATCTTCGATCGGTACGGCGACATGCCGGTGACCGGCTTGCGCAAGGCGGGCTTGTTTCACCGCGGGACGCGCTACCTGTCGCGATCGTGGCTGCGCTTCGACGTCGGCTGGCCGATCCTCCTGAGCTCGGCGGTCAGCCGCGACAACGCCTGGATCTCCGTCGACCAGACCAACGCCGATGTCTCCGCTGGAGGCGTCGTCGTTCTGCCGCGCGGCACGCTGCACTTGTCGCGCGTCTTTACCCTGTGGGACGGCACGATGCAGGAACAGGTGACGCTCCGTAACTTCGGTCCATCCGCGGTGACGATCACGCTCGTCTCCGGCTTCGACGCCGACTTCGTCGACATCTTCGAAGTCCGCGGCACCGCCCGGACGCGTCGCGGCCAGCGGCTGGACGCGATCATCGAACCGCCGTCAGTCGTGCTTGGCTACGCTGGCCTCGACGACGTCGTGCGACAAACGCGGCTCAGTTGGGAGCCCGCGCCGGCGCGGCTCACCGACGGCCGCGCCGAGCACGACTGTCATGTCGCCGCCGGCGGCGGGGTGACGGTGACCACCATCGTCGCCTGCCGCGCATCGGCGGATCGCGCCCGATGGCAGGGGCCGCTGCCGGCCGCCCGTCCGATCGCGGCACGCGCGCGCAGCCACGATCGCTGCGAGATCTCGACGTCGAACCCGCAGTTCAACGAGTGGCTCCGCCGGAGCGATGCCGACTTGACGATGATGATCACGGAGACTTCGCACGGGCCGTATCCGTACGCCGGAGTCCCCTGGTTCAGCACGCCGTTCGGGCGCGACGGACTGATCACGGCGCTGGAATGTCTATGGATCGACCCGGCGATTGCCAAGGGCGTCCTCACCTACCTCGCGGCGACGCAGGCCCATCGCGTCGATGCGGCCCGCGACGCTCAACCCGGAAAAATCCTGCACGAGTGCCGCGACGGCGAGATGGCCGCGCTCGGCGAAATCCCGTTCGGGCAGTACTACGGCAGTCACGACGCGACGCCGCTGTTCGTGATGCTGGCGGCGGCGTACTACGAGCGGACCGGCGATCTCGAGCACATCCGCGGGCTCGCCCCGGCCATTGATGCGGCATTGAGCTGGATCGCCGGCGCCGGCGATCTCGATGGCGATGGCTTCATCGAATACGCCCGCCAGTCAGCGACCGGGCTGGTGCACCAGGGATGGAAAGACTCGCACGACGCCATCTTCCACGACGACGGCCGGCTGGCCGAGCCGCCGATCGCGTTGTGTGAGATCCAGGCCTACGTGTTCGCGGCCTGGCGCGGTGCGGCGACGATCGCCGACGCGCTCGGCGACCGCGCCCGCGCCGCCGACTATCGCGACCGCGCGGAAACGGTTCGCGTCCGCTTCGAGGAGTCCTTCTGGCATGAGCAGTTGGGCACGTACGCGCTGGCGCTCGACGGTGCCAAGCGCCGATGCGCCGTCCGCGCGTCGAACGCCGGTCACGCCTTGTACGCGGGAATTGCCTCGGCCGAGCACGCCTCGGCGGTCGCCCACCAGCTGTTCGATGAGACGTCGTTTTCCGGCTGGGGCGTCCGCACGGTGGCCTCGAGCGAGGCGCGCTATAACCCGATGTCGTACCACAACGGATCGATCTGGCCGCACGACAACGCGATCGTCGCCGCCGGCCTCGCCCGCTACGGCAAGCGCGACTATGTGCTGACGCTGCTCGGCGCGATGTTCGACGCCAGCGTCAACACCGATCTGCACCGGCTGCCCGAGCTGTTCTGCGGCTTCCGGAAACGCGCGGGTGATGGGCCGACGTTCTATCCCGTGGCCTGTAATCCGCAGGCCTGGGCCGCGGCCAGCGTGTTTCTGCTGCTGCAGTCGGCGCTCGGGCTCGAGGTTCGCGGCCGCGATCAGCTGCTGCAATTCAATCACGCGGCGCTGCCGCCGTTCCTCGAACACGTGCAGGTGCGCAACCTGCACGTCGGCACGGCGCGGGTCGATCTGCTCCTCGATCGACACGAGCATGACGTTGGTATCCGCGTCCTGCGGCGTGAGGGACCGGTCGAAATCGTTTCGGTGAAATGAGCCATGTCTGCACACGACTATCTCGCAACTTACCTGGACGACCACGTGGCTGGATCGGCGGCGGCGATCGAACTGATCGAACGCTGGCGCGCCCGGACGGTGAGCGACGCCATCACCGCGCTGCTCGAGGAGATCGAGGCGGAACTGCGCAGCGACCAGCAGACGCTGATCGATCTGCGCGGCCGGCTCGCCGGCGGCCCGGGCATCGCCAAACCGATCGCGGGCTGGTTCGCCGAGAAGCTTTCCCGTCTCAAGCTGGCGTTCGTCTCGGAGGCCGCCGAGCGGTTCGCGCTGTTCGAATCGCTCGAGTTGCTCGCGACCGGCATTCAGGGCAAGCGGGCGATGTGGGCCGTGCTGAAGGAGCTGACGGCGCGGCAGCCGCGGCTGCAGGGCGTCGACTACGGCGTGCTCATCCTGCGCGCGCAAGCGCAATACACGCGCGTCGATCAGGTCCGGATGGATCTCGCGCGTCAGGTCTTGATCGGATAGCAGGGGGTCAAACTGGGGTCAGACCCCAAGGGGTCTGACCCCAGAACCACGGAGGACAGCAATGGCAAAGCGAAGCAGCAAACGTGAAGTCATCAAAGGCGCGCAGGGAAAATCGTACGCGCGGCGCCGCGCCAACGGCCAGTTCAAGGAGATGGAAAGCAGCGGCCGCGCGTCGGCGGGCGACCAGAAGCGCCGCGCGAAAGCCGCCTCGACACGCGGACAAGGCGATCGCGGCGATCGTCGGTGAGTGCCGGCGGCAATCGCCTAGCGTGAGCCCAGCCCACGCATCCACGCCCTGAGCTTCTCCAGCGGCCAGCAGTTGACGATGCGTGACGCGGGGATACCGGCAAGGCGCGCGTGGGCGATCGCCGTCTCTGCGTAGACGAGCTGATCAGGCGCGTGGGCGTCGCTGTCGAGCGCGAAAATGCAGCCGGCGACCCGCGCGCGGGCGGCCAGTTCGTAGTCGAGATCCTGACGCGCCGGATCGCCGTCGATTTCGATCGCGACCAGCCGCTCGGCCGCGCGCGCGAATACGCGATCCCAATCCGCCATCACCCCGGCGCGCGTGCCCATGATTCGTCCGCGGGGATGCGCGAGGATATGGACGTTCGGCGTGTCGAGCACGCGCAGCAGGCGATCGGTCTGGTCGGCGGCAATCCGCAGCTTGGAGTGCGGCGCCGCGAGCACCAGATCAAATGCCGCCCGTTCCTCGTCGTCGAGATCCAGCGCCCCGTCCGCGCTAATGTTGGCCTCGATGCCCTTGAGCACGTAGAAGTCCGAATGCTCGGCGTTCAGCCGATCGATTTCCTCGTGCTGCGCCGCGACCGACGCCATCGAGAGCCCGCCGGCGATCGGCAGCCCCTTGGCGTGATCGGTGATCGCCGAGTGCGTATAGCCGCGCGCCGCGCACGCCCGTGCCAGCACGGACAGCGGCACCGCGCCATCGCTCCATTCCGAGTGCATTTGAAAATCGGCGCGATAGGCGGAGCGTTCGATCCCATCGATCGCCGGATCCGAGAGCACGCGCAGCACTTCGGCGCGGCTGAGAAATCGCTGCCGCAGGCTGCGGCGCCGGTCGATGTCAATCTGCTTGCCGCTGCCGGCGACCGCTCGCTCGACCGTCGGTGACTCGCCGGTGGCGACGACTTCGGCGACCACGCGCATCGACGCCGGGCCGAGACCGGGGATCTTGGGCCATGCCCCATCCTCGCGCAGCTGATCGATCTGGCGCGGCAGCCAGAAAACGGCCGATGCGGCGCGCTTGTACCCAAACGACTTGGCTTTGACGGCCTGAATCGCCGCCAGGTCGCGCAACAACCCGGCGATCTGCGCGTTGAGGTCGGCGGCGGGCAAAGCCTCCACAGCCAGACGCGAGTGCAAGAGCGACTCCAGCCGCGCCAACCGTGGTACTTCGCTTGCAACAGCTGGCGGGGAATGGACTTGCACAGCGGTACGCCCTTCTGGCCCGCGCGCGACGGCATTCCCGCGACCTACGCCCGCCTTGACGGCGACGTGCAGTGCGAGATCGCCGTGCTTGGCGCCGGCATCACCGGTGCGCTCGTCGCACACCGGCTGGTGCAGCGCGGGCACGACGTCATCGTCGTCGACGCTGCTGACGTGGCTGGCGGCAGCACCGCGGCCAGCAGCGGACTTCTGCTCTACGAGACCGACGTGTCGCTGACCGCGCTCGCGGGACGTATCGGCACGCCCGCGGCGACCCGTATCTACCGCCTCGGACTCGAAGCCATCGACGAGATCGAGTCACTCCACGACGCCCTCGGCACGCCGTGCGGGTTTTCGCGCCGCCCGGCGTTGTATCTCGCCTCGACGCGACGCGATGCGCGGCGGCTCGCGATCGAGTTCGAGCTGCGCCGGCGATCTGGCTTCGAGCTCGACTTGCTCAGCGCCACGGATATCGGCGCCCGTTATTCATTTTCGGCGCCGGCGGCAATCCGCAGCCACGGCTGCGCCGAGATCGATGCGTATCGCTTCACCCATGCCGTTCTCGCGACCGCCCAACGCGGCGGCGCACGCGTTTACGCGCGCACGGCGGTAACGCGCCGGCGTGAAGAGCGAGCGGGCTTCGTCCTCGAGACCGCGGCGCGACGCCGCATCGGCGCGCAGTTCGTGATCAACGCCGGTGGCTACTCCTCCGCGGGCCGGCGAACCGCCCGTTCGGTCCGGGTCAACAGTTCATGGGCGTTCGTCTCCGAGCCGGTGCGGGCGTTTGCAGGCTGGCCGGATCGCTGTCTGATTTGGGAAACGGCGCGCCCCTACTTCTACGCGCGGACGACTGACGACGGACGCGTGCTGGCCGGAGGAGAAGATGAGGCGCCGGCTGACGGGCATGCGCGCTCGAAGCTGATGGACCGGAAAATTCGCCGGCTCGCCGCAAGGATGCAGGGAATGTTCCCCGAAATCCGCGTGCACCCGGATTTCTGCTGGGCCGCGACGTTTGCGAGAACCGCCGACAGCCTGCCGGTCATCGGCAGGTCAAGGTCCTCCGAGCGATTGATCCACGTCCTGGGCTACGGCGGCAACGGCATCACGTTCAGCATGATCGGGGCGCGCAGTGCGGTGCGACTGATCGAGGGCCGCCGGGACCCCGATGCCGGGCTGTTCGCGGTCGATCGGGCCAGCTGAGCAGCAGAGGGACCCTTGATCTACCGCCAGAGTTGACTACAGGCCCTCCGATGACCCCCTTTCAGTACACATTTTCGGTCACCGCGGGCTACGACCGGCCCGCCGGCGTGGTACCCCGATTGCAGAAGGTCAAGAGCTTGCTCTGGAACATAACCAGTGCGGCGTACGGCGCCGACTGACCGGGGTATACCCGGCAGCGGCGTTCGTTCAAGCCGTGGCGCCTGATGGCGAGGACATCAAGGCGCCCTGGATCTGCCACAAGAAAATGCAGCAGAAGCTCGATGAGGTCACGCTTCGTCATCTCGCCCGCGTGGTCGAGTCGTCGGATGACGCCATCGTCAGTAAAGACCTGAACGGCATCATCAAGTCGTGGAATCGAGCCGCCGCGCGGATGTTCGGTTACTCGGCCGCGGAAGCGATCGGCCAGTCCATCCGTCTCATCATTCCCGCAGATCGACAGGCTGAAGAGGATCACTTGCTCGCGCAGATTCGCGCCGGCAAGTCAGTGACCCACTTCGAAACGATTCGCAAGACCAGGAGCGGCGAGTTCATCCCGATTTCGTTGACCGTGTCGCCGATTCTCGACGACGCCGGTCGCGTGATTGGCGCGTCGAAGATCGCCCGTGACATCAGCGACCGCGTCCAGAGCATCCAGGCCAGAGAGCGACTGGCCGCGCTCGTCGCGTCATCGGACGACGCCATCATCACCAAGGATCTCAACAGCATCATCACGTCATGGAACGCCGCGGCCGAGCGCATGTTCGGCTACACGGCGGACGAGGCCGTTGGCCGGTCGGTTCGGATGCTCATCCCTGCTGAGTTGCAGGACGAAGAGGATCTGGTGCTGGCGAAGATACGCGCCGGGGAAAAAATCGACCACTACGAGACGATTCGGCAGGCCAAAGACGGCACGCGGCTGAGCATTTCCTTGACCGTATCGCCGATCCGCGACGAGTTCGGCACGATTATCGGCGCCTCGAAGATTGCCCGGGACGTGACCGAGCGCGTCCGCCTCCTGGCGAGTGCGCGCGAACACGCCGGCAACACCGAGAAGCTCGGCGAGGTCGGCGCGGTGGTGGCGTCGACACTCGACCGCGAAGAGATCCTCCAGAAGGTCACTGACATCGCCACCGAACTGACCCGGGCGCAATTCGGCGCTTTCTTCTACAACGTGAGCGATCCGGAGTCCGGCGACGCCTACATGCTCTACACGCTGTCCGGCGCCTCGCGCGAAGCCTTCGTCGATTTCCCGCGTCCACGCGCGACCGCGGTGTTCACCCCGACGTTCGACGGCCAGGCTCCGGTGCGCCTGGACGACGTGACCGCCGATCCCCGGTTCGACAACAGCGCGCCGTACTTCGGCAGGCCGACCGGTCATCTGCCGGTTCGCAGTTACCTGGCGGTGCCGGTGACCGGGGTCGCCGGGAAGGTGCTCGGAGGACTGTTCTTTGGCCACCGCGACGCCGGCGTGTTCACCGAGCAGCACGAACGTCTCGCGGTCGGCCTGGCGTCGTGGGCGTCGGTCGCGCTGGAAAACTCCCGGCTCTACGGCGAAGCGAAGACCGCCAATCGGATGAAAGACGAATTTCTCGCCGTGCTCTCACACGAGTTACGCACGCCCCTCAACGCGATCGTCGGCTACGCGCGGCTGCTGCACGGCGGACTGCTGCCGCCCGACAAG
The DNA here is from genome assembly GCA_036274055.1 of Vicinamibacterales bacterium. Classification (GTDB taxonomy): domain Bacteria; phylum Acidobacteriota; class Vicinamibacteria; order Vicinamibacterales; family SCN-69-37; genus DASUGM01. Next base: position 10,311 of record DASUGM010000145.1, read on the forward strand.
GTCGCCCGTGGTCTCGAGACCCTGGAACGCAACGCTACCTGGCTCACGCAAATCGTCGAGGACGTCCTCGACGTCTCGCGCATCGTCTCGGGCAAGATCAGGCTCGACGTTCAGCCGGTCGAACTTCCGATCATCGTCGACAACGCCGTCGCGACCATCCAGCCAGCCGCTGATGCGAAGGGCGTCCGCATTCAGACGATGATCGATCCGAACGTCGGCCCGGTATCTGGCGATCCGGGACGCCTGCAGCAGGTGGTCTGGAATCTGGTGTCGAACGCGGTCAAGTTCACGCCGAAGCATGGCCGCATCCAGGTGCGGCTCGAACGCGCGAACTCGCATATCGAAGTCGTGGTCAGCGACACCGGCATCGGCATTCCCGCCGACTTCATTCCCTACGTCTTCGATCGATTCCGGCAGGCCGATTCGCGGACGACCCGCAAGGCCGGCGGCTTGGGACTCGGGCTGGCGATCGTCCGTCACATCGTCGAGATGCACGGCGGCACGGTTGAGGTGACGAGCGCCGGCGAGAACAAGGGCGCAACTTTTCGCGTGTGCCTGCCAGTCATGATCGTGCATTCCGAACGCGACACAGCGAGACGCGAACATCCGCGGACCGAGCGGCCGGAGGCGTTGCGGAAGCTCGAAGATCTCGCCGGCCTCCGCGTGCTCGCGATCGACGACGAACCGGACGCGCTGATGTTGCTTCGCGTCGTGCTCGAAACCGCGGGCGCGGAGGTGAGCACGTTCCGCTCGTCGGTGGCGGCACTCGATCACCTTGTCGACGAAAAGCCGGATGTGCTCGTCGTCGATATCGGCATGCCCGAGATGGACGGGTTCGAGCTGATCACCCGCATCAGAACGTCGCCCAACCCGGTTCTCCGCGACGTCCCAGCTGCAGCTCTGACCGCTTTCGCGCGGTCGGAGGATCGGACCCGGGCGTTACGCAGCGGATTCGAATTGCACCTCGCGAAGCCGGTGGACCCGGCGGAGCTCGTCGCGTCCGTGGCCACACTGGCGAGGCGTGCGCGAGCCCGACAAGCGGCGCCCGACGGCGGAGATCGCCCTGCGGGTGCGGAATAGTTCACGGCAGCCCGGACATGTTCTGCGCTCGCGGAACCTGACGCGCTGATTCCCTGGCCATCGCATTGACGTCCAGGCGTGGCACGGGATCTGCCAT
>DASUGM010000146.1:0-4174 GCA_036274055.1 Vicinamibacterales bacterium
CCCCATGGGGTCTGACCCGTGTTTGACCCCGCGTCTCCCTGTCCCCGTTTACCGCGAAACTGTGGAAAACACCCCCGTCCCCAGGAGCACCGCTGCGAAGACGTAGACGAGCCAGTGAAGTTCGCGTCCGCGACCGGTGACCAGTTTGAGAAGCGCGATCGAAATGAAGCCGAAGGCGATGCCGTCGGTGATGCTCACCGCGAGCGGCATGACAATCAGCGTCAGGAAGGCCGGCAGCGCCGAGGTGAAATCATCCCAGTCGATGTGCCGGACGCTGTCCATCATCATCACGCCGACGATGATCAGCGCTGGCGCGACGATGGGATAGAGCGTCGCGCCGTCAGGCCCGGCGACGCCGCCGCCGATCATCTTGACCAGCGGGTGGAAGAACAGCGCGGCGAGAAACAACACCGCGGTGACGACGTTGGCCAGCCCGGATCGGCCGCCGGCGGCGACGCCGGTCGAGCTTTCGATGTACGCGGTCACCGTCGACGTCCCCAGGCCGGCGCCGACGACAGTCCCGATTGCGTCAGCAAGCAGCGCCTGCCGCGCACGCGGCAGAGTCCCGTGCTTCATGACGCCGATCCGGCTGGCGACGCCGATCAACGTGCCGATCGAATCGAACAGCGCGAGAAAGAAGAACACGAACACGACGTCGATCAGCGCCGGCGTCAACGCCCCGGCCAGATCGAGTTTCAGGAACGTCGGCGAGAGCGACGGCGGCGTCGATATCACGCCTTCGAACCGCGTCAGCCCCATCGCCAGCGCCACGGCCGTTGAGATGAACATGCTGATCAACAACGCGCCGGTGACCTTCCGCGCCACCAACACCGCCATCAGTGCGAGCGTAGCCAGCGCGAGCACGACCGGCGGGCGGCCGAGCGGCCCGAGCGCGACCAGCGTGCCCGGGGCACCGACGATAATGCCGGACCATTCGAAGCCAATCAGCGCGATCAGCAGGCCGATGCCGGCGCCGATCGCGTGCTTCAACGCCTCGGGCACGGCGACCATGACGCGTTCGCGCAGGCCGATGCCGGCGGTGGCGATGAAGAGCAGACCGGCGATCGCGACGGCGCCGAGCGCCGCCGGCCACGGCGTGCCGCGCGCGACGACGACGCCAAACGCGAAGAAGAAGTTGTGCCCCATCGCCGGCGCGACCGCGATCGGGTAGTTCGCGGTGAAGGCCATCAAGAGCGTCGCAAAGGCGGACGCCACGCAGGTCGCCGTGAGCACGGCGCCGTGGTCCATTCCCGCGGCTGAAAGCACCGTCGGCTGGACGAAAATGATGTACGCCATCGTCATGAACGTAGTGACGCCGGCGAGCACTTCGGTGCGGACGCTGGTGCCGAGCCTCGACAGATGGAAGACGCGCTCGAGCATGCGGCGCGAAGCATACTTGACGAAGTCGTCTTTGTATTGCAAAGCTATAGGGAGCCGAATGTCGAACCTGCCCCGCGCCCTGGCCCAGATCGAGGCCATCCACGACCAGTTGGCGCGCGCGGAGATCTACCGGGGGTGGCGATCGGTGCCGGTCGCGATTTCAGGGCTGTTCGGCCTGGCTGCGGCCGCGTGGCAAAGTGCCGCAGCGACGCCAGTCGAGCCGGTCGCCTTCACGGCCTACTGGCTGGTGGTCGGCGTGATCGCTCTGGTGATCGGCTGCTCGGAGATCGTCTGGCATTACGGCACGCAGGCGACCAGCACGGAGCGCCATCGGTCGCGCCGCGTGTTGGGGCAGTTTCTGCCGGCGCTGGTCGCCGGCGCGATCGCGACGGCGGCGCTGCTGCGGTTGAGCCCGGGGCTCGCGTCGATCCTCCCGGGGTTGTGGGCGGTGTTGTTCGGCGTCGCCGTATTCGCGGCGCGTCCATATTTGCCACGCGCCAGCGGCTGGGTCGGGCTGTACTACTGGGCCAGCGGCCTGGCGCTGTTGTGGCGCGCCAACGGGGTCGATGCGCTGTCGCCATGGATGGTCGGCGGCACGTTCGGGATCGGCCAGCTGCTCGCGGCGCTGGTGTTGTACTTGAGCCTGGAACGCCCCGACGCAATCGCGGCGGCGCGGCTCGATACCTGGAGAGAAGACGATGACAGCGAGACGCGGTGATAAATCAGCAGTTCCGGCGCCGCGCGCGGCCAGGCTCGAGGCCGACGACGCCGGACGATTCGCGTTCGACGGCCTCGATCGAGCGCTGCACGAGAAAGCGCGGCTCGGAATTCTCACCTCGCTCGTCGCCCATCACGATGGCGTGAAGTTCGGCGAGCTGCGCGATCAGTGCGCGCTCACCGATGGCAACCTCAGCCGCCATCTCGACGTGCTGCGCGAAGCCGGGCTGGTCGAGGTGTGGAAAGGCTTCGTCGGCCGCCGGCCGCAGACGCTGTTGCGGCTGACGCCGGACGGCCGGAAGCGTTTCATTGCCTATCTCGAGGAACTCGAGCGAATCGTCCGTGACGCGCTGCCCAAAGCCGAGAGCGCGCCAGCGCGCATGAAGCAGATGCCGCCGGGCTGGCAGACGGCGTGACGATCTACTGAATCACCACGAAGCGCCAGAGCCGCGCGACTTCCTTGGCGTCGACGTACTTCCCGATTTCTTTCTCGAACTGCTCTTTCGATTTCCACGGCCGGTATTCCTTGAACTCGCGGACCATGCGCTGGCCGGCGCCGGGAATGCTGAGGATGTCCTCATCCGTCGCGGTGTTGAGATTGACGGGAATGAAGACGTACATCTTGAGCCGATCGGTTTCCGGCTGGCCGACGTACTTGCTGATTTCCTTGTCGAACTGCGCCCACGTCTTCCACGGCCGGTATTCGACAAACTCGCGCGTCATCCGGTTGCCGGCGCCGGGAATCAACAGAATCTCTTCGCGCGTCGCGGTGTTCAGATTGACGTGCACGAACGCTTTGCCGTAAAGCTCGGTCGCCTGCGCCTGGGTGAGTCCTTGCGACAACAGCCAGGCGTTGGCATCGACGATCGACGCGAACGGGCGCTTAGCAATCAGCGCCTTGGCGATCGCGGGAGTCACGTTCGGCAGTGCCGTGAGGCCCGCTTCCGGCATCGAATTGAGATCGGCAATGCCCTTCCCGACTTGAGCGTAGGCACTGCTGGTTGCGGCAAGGGCAAACGCCGCCGCGCAAAACGTGGCGATGAAACGAGTGCGAATCATGGTGCTACTCCACCGGGGGCTGATGGTCCGTCAGCCGCGATAAAGCGGGATGGCGGAACGTGTAAACGAGTCCGAGCAAGCCTAATTGTGTCATGGCGCCTGGCGCCAGGGCGGGCGGCGCTTTCGCGTGAATGACTTTACGGAAGAGATCCCAGGAACTCTGCGTGGCGTCGATCTCGAGCTGAAACTCGAGATTGCCGCGGTAATGCAGGACGATGCCGGCAACGCCGGCGGCGGCAATCAGCGACATCGTCACCTGAAAGTAGCGCGTGCTGATCGCCGTCGGCGCGAGCAACTGCCACGCCACCGCTGAAGCACCCTGCGCGAGGAGCACCAGCGGCACGAGCTGCCACGAGTCTTCGAAGTGGTTGAGCAGCAACAGCTCGGTCGTCAAGCCGGCAATCCCGAGGCAGAGCAGTGGGAGCAGCAGCGAACGAAGGCTCACGTCAACAGACTACCGCGGGACGCGTCCCTCTTCGCGGAGCTTTTCGAGGTGCGCCTCGATGGTGACGCGTGCCGCCGAAAGAAGACCAGATTCGAGGCCAGGATAAATGCGGGCGACCAGCGCATCCGGATCGGCAATGCCATCGGCGATGGCGGCGAGCACCTGCTGCTCGCGCATCTCGCGATGCTTGAGGTAATCGTCGATCAGCGCGACCGGCGCGTCGATGACGGGCCCGTGACCGGGCAGCACGCGCGCCGGAGCCAGTGCCGCCAGCCGGCGCAGTGACGCCAGATAGGCACGCAGGCTGCTGCCCTGATCGACGCCGCCGCGCGCCGGCACCATGACGGTGCCGCCGCGCACGAGCATGTCGCCGGCGTAGAGGTCGCGGGCGGACGGGTCCCAGAAGCACACGTGATCGGCGGCGTGACCGGGCGTGTGCAGGACGATCAGATCTCGATCGCCGGCGCGCACGCGCTCGCCGTCGGCGAGCGCGCGCCAGCCGGCGGTGTCGGCGACGGTGGGATCGGCGCGCTCGGCGCGCGCGAAGAATTTGCGCGCGTCAAGCGCCGGCCA
>DASUGM010000147.1:0-8097 GCA_036274055.1 Vicinamibacterales bacterium
TTCAGGTTCTCACCTGGCTTGATCGCGCCGTCGCCGGTGGCGGCGCCGCGGCCGTCGACGGGCTGCGCAACCGTGATGTACATCTTGTACTTCCCGTTGTTGTGCGAGTCGCCGTTGATATCACCCGGCTCGGACATCAGGATGTACGCGACGTGCGCGGTCTTGCTGTCGCACGCAAACGCCGGCTTCGTGCCGTCGGCCGGCCACGGCGGGCACTGACAGCGGCTGTCGCCGCCCGAACCGTCGGCCGCTTCCATCGCCGCCATCACCCGGTCGGTGATCGCGCCGTCGGTCTTGAGAAACGCCTGCACGGCGTTCGGCACCACGCTGCCGGGCCGCAGGATGTTGCCCTGAATCGAATAGTAAATGTCGGTACCCGGCACGCGTCCCTGGATGTCCTGCGAGACGTAACCGTTGGTAAGCCCCGAATGTCCCGCGCTGCGTCCCTGCAGATCGAGGATGCCGAACTGCCGTCCCTGAAACGCGGGATCGGCGCTCAATAACTCGATGATGCGCTTCGGGTCGGTGCCCTTCTGCAGCTCGTTGAACACGAGCATTTGATTCGTGTGGGTGCCATCGACGCTGGCCTGGCACGCGGCGACGCCCTTGCCCGGCACGACCACCGCCTGCACGCCCATCAGAAAGGCGTCGTTGTTGTTGACGCACGTCGCCGAAGCGATGACGACGCGGCGCGTGCTCAAGTCGACGGCAATCACTGACCACGTCGCCCAGGCAGTGGACGGCACGAGCGCCGCGACGATGAAGGCGAAAAGGACTCTGCGCATGCGGCGGAGTATACTGAAACGTCAGTCGTTTCTGACGCCCGCCAGCGTTGCGAGTCGCGCTTCCTCAGCGCACGCCGACCGGCTCTGCCGGACCCCTTTACGCCCACCAATCCCGATGGCGCGTGATCGATCCGTTCCCCGGAGGTCACCGTGCACAAGCGGCTCTTCACCGTCCTTGGTTGGTTAGGCATCGTCCTGATTCTGGTCGCCCTGCGCGCGACGTTCATTACCGCGCCCATGGCGATAACGGAAATGGTGATCTGGACATTCGCCGCCGCCGCCCCGGTGCTCGTCATGTTGACGCTGTCCAGAAACGCCGCCCCCAGCTCGGTCGCGCAGGTGCTCTACGACGCCGAACAGGGCCGTTCAGATCGCGGCTGAACGCCGCCGGTAGGTCCCCGGCCGGGCCGTGGTTTCTGGCTGACTTTCCGTGGTCCCGGGGTGTAACTTTGTCCGAGTACGCACGGAGAGCCTGTGAAGAGACGCGCGCTGCCCCTGCTCGTCGCCGTCCTGTTCTGCACCATCCTTGTGCATCGCGCCGGGATGACGGGCGGAACGCCGCCGCTGGTCGCCGATCGTCCGGACGTCGCGCCCGCGCACGCGCCGGCGCTGCCGGCGATGTCGGCCGCGGCGGCCAACGAGACCATCCAACAGTTCTGCGGCAACTGCCATAACGACAAGACCAAACGCGGCGAGTTGTCGCTCGCGGGTTTTGACGTCGCGCGCGCCACCGATCGCGGTGAGGTCGCCGAAAAAATGGTGCGCAAGCTGCGCACCGGGATGATGCCGCCCAAGACGGCGAGGCAGCCGGACGCGGCGACGCGCCTGGCGCTGGTCACCGCGCTCGAGACGACGCTCGACGCGGCCGCGGCCGCCAAGCCGAACCCCGGCCGCCGCTCGTTCCAGCGCTTGAACCGCGCCGAGTACACCGCGTCAATCAAGTCGCTGTTCGGGTTCGACGTCGACGTCAACGCCTACCTGCCTGCCGACACCATCAGCGCCAGCTTCGACAACATCGCCGACGTGCAGATGCCGTCGACGACGGTGATGCAGGGCTACATGCGCGCCGCCGCGCACATCAGCCGCCTGGCCGTCGGCGATCCGGCCGCCGACGCCACGTCGGTGACCTACGACGTGCCGCGGACGCGCTCGCAGAAGGATCGCCTCGACGGCGCGCCGTTCGGCACCCGCGGCGGCACCGTCGTCACCCACAACTTCCCCGCCGACGGCAAATACAAGTTCCAGATGCTGCTGCACGGCGAGCCGACGGGCGCGTTGTTCGGCCGCACCGTCCGTGATGTCCAGATGGAAGTGTCGATCGACGGCGAACGCGCCGCGCTGGTGAAAGTCGATCGGTGGCTGTCGGAAGCCGACCCCGACGGGCTGCGGCTCTCCACCGACCTGATTCAGGTCCGCGCCGGCGCGCACAAGATCGCGGCGACGTTCCTGCAGGAATTCGAGGGCTCGGAAGACGACCTGATCAAGCCGATCGATCACACGCTCGCCGACACCCAGATCGGCGTCGGCTACGGCGTGACCACGCTGCCGCATCTGCGGAACCTGGCGATCGTCGGGCCGACCGAGGTTTCGGGCGTATCGGACAACCCGACGCGTAAAAAGATCTTCGTCTGCCGGCCGGTGGCCGCGAACGAAGACGTGGCGTGTGCGCGGCGGATCATTACCAACATCGCGACCGAAGCCTATCGGCGTCCGGCGACCGCCGCGGACGTCGACGAGTTGATGCCGTTCTATCGTGACGGCGCCAAAACCGGCGGCTTCGAGGCCGGCATTCGCAACGCGATTCAGGCGACGCTGGCCAGCCTGCACTTCATCTTCCGCGTCGAAGAGACGCCGCCGGCGGCGGTGCCGGGCGCGCCCTACAAGATCAGCGACATCGATCTGGCGTCGCGGCTGTCGTTCTTCCTCTGGGGTACGAGCCCGGATCGCACGCTCATCGATCTGGCAAAGCGCGCGCAGCTCTCGCAGCCGCTGGTCTTCGAGGCGCAGGTCAAGCGCATGCTCGCCGATCCGAAAGCCGAAGCGCTCGGGACGCGGTTCGCGGCGCAGTGGCTGCGGCTGCAGGACCTCGACAAGATCGAGCCCGATGCGCTGTCGTATCCCTACTACGACGAGACGCTCGCCGAGTCGATGAAGCGCGAGACCGAACTGCTGTTCTATGAAGCGGTGCGCGCCGACCGCCCGGCGATGGAGCTGCTCACCGCCGACTACACGTTCGTCAACGAGCGGCTGGCGCGTCACTACGGCATCGCCGGGGTCAGCGGGACGAGCTTCAGAAAAGTGCAGTACCCCGACGACACCCGGCGCGGCCTGCTCGGCCATGGCAGCATCCTGACGCTGACCTCGCACGGCAACCGCACCTCGCCGGTGCTGCGCGGCAAGTGGGTGATGGAAGTGCTGCTCGGCAGCCCGCCACCGCCGCCGCCGCCGAACGTCCCGGATCTCGAACAGACCGGCGACGCCGACGCCGGCAAATTCATCTCGGTTGCCGAGCAGCTCGCAAAGCACCGCGCCTCGCCGTTCTGCAGCTCGTGCCACAACGTCATCGATCCGATCGGTCTGGCGCTCGACAACTACGACGTCACCGGATCGTGGCGGATCAAGGATCGCGGCGTGCTCGTCAACGCCGCCGGCGAGCTGTACGACGGCACCAAGCTCAACGGCGTCGCCGATCTGCGCGCCGCGTTAGTCGCCCGCGGCGACAACATCGTCACCCATCTCACCGAGATGCTGATGTCGTATGCGCTCGGCCGCCGCGTCGAGTACTACGACATGCCGACGGTGCGGAAGATCGTCCGCGACGCGCAGGCGCAGAACTACCGGCTGCCGGCGCTGATTCTCGGCGTCACGAAGAGTCCCGCATTCCGATCGGCGCTTGCGGAGCCAGCCGCAGCGGCCGATACGAAGAAGTGAACGAGTTGACGTCAACCAGGAGACCGCGATGTTTCTGACCGGCAAGCACATCTCCCGTCGCACGGCGCTGCGAGGCCTGGGGGCCACGATCGCCCTGCCGCTGCTCGACTCGATGATTCCCGCGCGGGCGTACGCCAAGGGCGCCGCCGCCGCCGACAAAGTCCGGCTGGTATGCATCGAACAGGTGCACGGCGCGGCCGGCTGCAGCGAATTCGGCGCGACGCAGAATTTCTGGAACCCGGCGGTCGTCGGCAAGGGCTTCGACATCAGCAAGGGCAGCCTGAGCTCGCTCGAGCCGTTCCGCGATTACCTGACCATCGTCAGCAACACCGACGTCCGCCAGGCGGAAGCGTACGCACCGGCCGAAGTGGGTGGCGACCACTTCCGATCGAGCGCGGTGATGTTCACGCACGTGCGGCCGAAGCTGACCGAAGGATCCGACGTCAGGGTCGGGACCTCGATGGATCAGCTCTACGTCCAGAAGTTCGGGCAGGACACGGCGATCCCGTCGCTGCAGCTCAGCATCGAGCCGGTCGATCAGTCAGGCGGCTGCGCCTACGGCTATGCCTGTGTCTACACCGACACGATCAGCTGGGCGGCGCCGGACCAGCCGCTGCCGATGATTCGCGATCCGCGGATGGTGTTCGAGCAGTTGTTCGGCGCCGGCGGCACGCCGGAGCAGCGCGACCTGCGGCGGGCCACCGACAAGAGCATCCTCGACATGATCACCCACCAGATGGCGGCATTGCGCCGCCAGATGGGACCGAGCGATCGGCTGCGCCTCGATCAGTACTCGAGCAATATCCGCGAGATCGAACAGCGCATCTCGAAGGTCGAAGCGCGCAACCTCAGCGGCGAAGGCCGCGAACTGCCGGGCGCGCCGGCCGGCGTCCCGGACGCCTTCGACGAGCACGTCAAGCTGATGTTCGATCTCCAGGTGCTGGCATTCACGTCGGATACGACCCGGGTGTTCTCGTTCAAGATCGGCCGCGACGGGTCCGGACGCGTCTACCCGGGCAGCGGCGTCGACACCGGCTTCCACAACGCCTCGCATCACGGCACCGCGGAAGAGCGGATCCGGCAGTTCTCGCTGATCAACCGCTATCACGTGTCGATGCTGCCCTACTTCATGGAGAAGCTGAAGGCGGCGCAGGAAGGCGACAAGAACCTGCTCGACAAAACGCTGATCGTCTACGGCTCGCCGATGGCGAACGGCAACAATCACAACCACCGCAATTGCCCGCTGATTCTGCTCGGCAAGGGCGGCGGCATCCTCGAGGGCGGCGTCCACGTGAAGGCCGCCAACGACACGCCGATGGCCAACGTGCAGATGACGCTGCTCAACAAGCTCGGCGTCGATCTGCCGACGTTCGGCGACAGCACCGGGGAATTCTCGTTCGCATAGGACTGTTGGCTCAGGGCTCACGCTCACGGCTCGATGGAGTGACGATATGCGACATCGAATTTGGTTCATCGGCGGCCTCTCAATCGCTCTCTGCGTCTCTGCGTTCTCCGCGCCTCTGCGTGGAGCCTCTGCGTCTCCGCAGACCGCGGCGTCGCAAACCGTCGCCGCGGCGGCCGAGAAGGATGATCTCGCGGCCGTCCGCACGCTCCTGAAGTCGGGCGCCGACGTCAACGCCGCGCAGGGCGACGGCATGACCGCACTGCACTGGGCCTCGCTCAACGGCGACGTGAAGATGGTCGACGTGCTGCTGACCGCCGGTGCGACCGTCGAACCGCTGACCCGGGTGGGGCGCTACACGCCGCTGCATCTGGCCAGCTCGCGCGGACACGCCGACGCCGTCGCCCGGCTGCTCGCGGCCGGCAGCAAGCCCGGCGCGGTGACCTCGACCGGCGTGCAGCCGCTGCACCTCGCGGCGCAGGCCGGGAACGCCGACGCCGTCAGCGCGCTCATCGCCAAGGGCGCCGACGTCAACGCCGTCGATGAGACCCACGGCCGCACGCCGCTCGTCTTCGCCGTCTCGCAGAACCGGCTCGAGGCGATGAAAGTGCTGCTCGCCAAGGGCGCCGATCCCAAACTCGGCACGAAGGTCATCGACTACCAGGCGCGCTCGCAGGCCGACAATGCCGCGCGCGTCGCCCGCGATCGCGTGATCACGGCCCAGACCGGCAAGGCGCCGGACACGATCGCCAACGCCGCGTTCACCGGCAACCCGAGCGCGGCCACTGGCGGGCAGGCCGCCGGACGCGGCGCCGGCGGTGTCGGTGGCGGCAGAGCCGGCGGTGGCGGCAGAGCCGGCGGCGGTGGCGGTGGCGGCGGCCAGGACCCCTACGATCCAGATATCCCGCAGCGCGGCGGTGGCGCCGCACGCGGCGGCGATCCGAACGCGCCCCGACCGGCGTCGGATATCCAGCAGATCGGCAAGCAAGGCGGCTTCACCGCGCTGCACTACGCGGCGCGCGAAGGCTACACCAGCGCGGCGCTGCTGCTGGTCGAGTCCGGCGTCGACGTCAATACTTTCAGCGCCGGCGATCACTCGACGCCGATGCTGGTCGCGATCATCAACGGTCAGTACGACCTGGCGCGCGCGCTGCTCTCGCGTGGCGGCAATCCCAACCTCGACAGCGACGACGGCGTCGGCCCCCTGTTCGCGGTGTTGAACAACGAATGGGCGCTGCGCACCTGGTATCCGCAGCCGACCGCCGGCGCGCAGCAGAAGGCGTCGTACCTGCAGTTGCTCGAGGACCTGCTCAAGGCCGGCGCCGATCCGAATCAGCGGACGACGTCGCACGTCTGGTACGCGGCGTACAACGCCGGCCGCATGGGCATCGACTTCACCGGCGCGACGCCGTTCTGGCGCGCCGCTTATGCCCTCGATGTCGATGCGATGCGGCTGCTGATGAAATACGGCGCCGATCCGGACATCCGCACGATGTCCTTCGGCACGGCGGCGCGGCCGAACGATCCTTCCGGCCTGGCGCGCACTCCAGTGGGCGGGCCGCACGTGCCGGCATTCCACGCCGCGAGCGGCGTCGGCTACGGCACCTCGCGCGTCGCCCAGCAGCACCGTCATGTCCCCGACGGCTGGCTGCCGGCGGCAAAGTTCTTCATCGAAGAACTGAAGGTCGACATCAACATGCGCGACGCCGACGGCTTCACCGCGCTCCATCACGCCGCGGCGCGTGGCGACAACGAGATGATCAAATACCTGGTCTCGAAGGGCGCCGACGTGATGGCCGTCAACCGCGCCGGCCAGACCACCGTGGACATGGCCAACAGTCCCGAACAGCGCACGCAGCCGTTCCCCGAGACGATCAAACTGCTCGAGGGCATGGGCGCCAAGAACAATCACAATTGCCGGGCCTGCGGGAATTAGTCCGGCATTCTTCACTGTAGGTTCTTCCGTTCGGAACTTCGGGAGTTCGGCGGCGTTCAGTTCTTGCGTGCCTGCGTTCTCGGCGCGATGAGCATCGGAACCGGAGCACGCGAGAACTGAACGCCCGAACATCCAAAGTCCCGAACGTAAGAACGTCGCCAGAGCGTCCTTTATGAGACCCAAGCTCACGACGCCGGTAACGTTGCTGATGGCCGCGCTGCTGATCTGGACCGGCACGACCACGGTCGTGGTCTCCGCGCAAACTCCGGCTCGTCCGAACATCGTTCTGATCTTCCCCGACAACCTCGGCTGGGGTGAAGTCGGCGCTTACGGCGGCGTCCGCGGCACCAACATCACGCCGCGGCTGGACAGGCTCGCCAGTGAAGGGCTGCGGCTCAACAACTTCAACGTCGAGTTCTCGTGCGTCGTGTCGCGGGCGGCGCTGATGACCGGCCGCTACGCCATCCGCACCGGAGCGACGCAGCCGGCCGGGATCACGCTCTGGGAGGTCACGATCGCCGAAGCGCTGAAGTCAATCGGCTACGCCACCGCGCTCTATGGCAAGTGGCACCTCGGCGGCGACAAGCCCGACGGCGTCCGCGAGCCGACGCATCAGGGCTTCGATGAATTCTACGGAATCCCGCGCACCAGCAACGAGGCGCAGACCGGGATCGCTCAGGGCTCGACGACACCGAACAGTTCGTTCGTCTGGGAAGGCAAGGTCGGCGAGGCGACCCGCAACGTCAAGCCGTTCAACATGGAAACGCGTCGCACCGTCGATCGCGAGAGCGCCGAGCGCAGCATCGCGTTCATGGAGCGCAACGTCAAACAGCGCAAGCCGTTCTTCCTCTATTACGCGCAGACGCAGATTCATTTCCCGACGCTCGCGCATCACGACTTCGAGGGCAAGACCGGCGCCGGTGACATCGCCGACGCCATGGCCGAGACCGACTACAACGTCGGCCTGGTGCTCGACGCGCTCGATCGCCTCAAGATCGCGCGCGACACGATCGTGCTGTGGTGCCCGGACAACGGCGCCGAGC
>DASUGM010000148.1:0-4552 GCA_036274055.1 Vicinamibacterales bacterium
TAAAGCGCGTCGACGCACGCGATCGAGGCGTAGGCGCTGGCCTGGTGCGGGCTCGCCGCCAGCGCGCGCGTTCCCGCATCGCGCGCCAGCGGCATCACTTCGGCCGGCGGGCGCACGCCGTAAATCGCCAGCGTCACGTAACTGTCGGCCAGGCCCGCCCACGCCGGCGCATACGCGTCGTCGACCGCGAGCGCGTCGCGGAACAGGTCCACGCTTTGCGACAGGCCGTTCTCGGTGCGCCGGCTCCACTGCTGCCGGCCCTTCAGGTACGCCGTGTAGGCATCGAAGTTCGCTGGCCGCGATGACAGTTCGAGCGTGCGATACGCGCCGGCGAGCGTGTCGGTGAGAACGCGGCTGACCGTGCGCGCGATGTCGTCCTGCACCGCGAACACATCGGTGGTGTCGCGATCGAATCGTTCCGACCACAGCTGATAGCCGTCGTCGGCATTGATCAACTGCGCGGTGACCCGCATCCGGTTGCCCGAGGTCCGCACCGATCCTTCGAGGACCGTGTCGACGTTGAGCGCGCGCGCGATGTCGCGGATATCGTCGGTCCGGCCTTTGAACCGGAACGCCGACGTCCGTGCGACCACCCGCAAGCCGGCGACGCGGGCCAGCGACGAGATGATCTCGTCGGCCATGCCCTCACAGAAATAGTCGTGATCGTGCGCCGGCGACATATCGGCGAACGGCAGCACGGCGATCGACCGGCCGCCACGGCGCGCCGCGGCGGCCGCCGGTGTCGCGATCGTCTGCGCCAGCCCGGCGACGGTGTGTTCGACGTCAGCGCCATGGCCGTCGCGTTCGAGCAGCACAATCGCCTCCCCGATCGCGGCCATCCGCTCGGCAATCGGCTTGGCGAGGCACCCGGCGACGACCCGGCCCATCGGCGCCGGCATCGCGGCGATCGCGACCGGATCGGCGGGCTCCGGGTTGACCAGCGCGGCGATGGTCTCGGCGCTGCTGCGCCGCGCGAACGGCGGCTGGCCGGCGAGCATCTCGAAGAGGATCGCGCCGAACGAAAAGATGTCGGCGCGGGTGTCGACCGGCAACCCGCGGACCTGCTCGGGCGCCATGTAGGCCAGGGTGCCCATCACCACGCCGGGCATGGTGTTGTAGAGCGTCGGATGGTCGCTGCCGAGCCCGGCCGGATCGATCTTGGCGATGCCGAAGTCGAGGATCTTCACGTGCCCATCGTCGCGGACGAGGATGTTGTCCGGCTTCAGGTCGCGATGCACGATCTGGCGCGCGTGCGCCGCGCCCAGGCCGCGCGCGATCTGCAGCGCGATCGCCTGCACCGCGGCGTGCGAAAGCGGCGGACCGGCGAGTTTCTCGCGCAGGGTCACGCCCGGCACCAGTTCCATCACCGCGTAGATGTAATCGGCCGAGCGGCCGACGTCGTAGATGCCGAGCACGTTGGGATGCGACAGCGCCGCCACGGCGCGGACTTCGCGCTCGAAGCGGGCGACCATGTCGGGATTTCTGGCGATGCGATCGGGCAGGATCTTCAGCGCGACGTCGCGGCCGAGGCGCGGGTCGTGCGCCTTGTAGACTTCGCCCATCTCGCCGGCCCCGAGCAGGTGGCCGATCCGGTACGGGCCGATCTCGGTGTCGCGGCCGAGTCCCATCAGCGCGCGCCGCTCATCCGCCCGATGCTCCGCCGCGGCCGATCAGAATGTCGACGCCGTCGTTGACATCGGCAAGCCCGGTGAGGATGACGCGATCGCCGGCGCTCAGTCCCGACGTGATCTCGGCGATCGTCCGCGTCGACAAGCCGACGGACACGTTCTTGCGATGCGCCTTGTTATCGTCGCCGGCGACGTAGACGAACGAGCCCGACCCGTCGCGCAACAGCGCGCCGACCGGGATGACCAGCGCCGATGCGCGCTCGTCGACCGTGATTTCAACCTGCACCGGCGTGTCCACCGGCAACGCCAGCGGCACCGTCGTGTTCAGCCGCACATCCACGGTCATCGCCGATGCATCGGCCGGTGTCGTCCGCGTGGCGACGATGGCCTCGAGCGGCGCGCCGCCGCCGGTCTGGACGCGCGCCTTCAGGCCGGGCGTGACCCGCGCGACCTCGGCGATCGATAGCAGGATCGACACCTGGACGCGCGAGGGATCGATGATGCGGAGAATCGGGTCGTTCGCTCCGCCGGTCACGGTGTCGCCGGCGGCGCGCCACACCTTGACGATCAGTCCCCCAAACCGCGCGCGGATGACGGCGCGGTCCTCCTGCGCCTTGACCGCGGCCATCAAGTTGGTCGCGTGCGACAGCGCGCTTTCGGCGCTGTTGACATCGGCGCGCGCGGCTTCGTACTGCACACGGGGCAACAGTCCTTTGTCATACAGAATCTGCAGCCGTGCCAGCTCCTGTTTCGCTTTCGCCACACGAGTCGTGGCCTCGGACAGCTCGACCTCGCGGTTGGCCAGCTCCTGGATCAGCGACGGAATCTCGAGTTTCACCAGGACGTCGTTCTGGGCCACGACCTCGCCCTCGCCCTTCGGGATCTCGAGAATCCGCGCCAGCTCCGGCGCCGTGACGGTGAAGTCCGCGCCGATCGACGGCACGATCATCCCGGCCGCCGAAACGACGTCGCGAATCGCTTCCATCCTGGCCGACGCCACGGTGACCGCGACGCCAGCCGGCGCCTGCGGTTCGGCGGCCGGCTCGCGGCTGCATCCGCCCGCCAGCACGGCCGCGGCGAGCACCAGGACGGCAAAACGCTGCTGC
Organism: Vicinamibacterales bacterium; assembly: GCA_036274055.1. GTDB lineage: Bacteria > Acidobacteriota > Vicinamibacteria > Vicinamibacterales > SCN-69-37 > DASUGM01. The sequence goes on from DASUGM010000148.1 coordinate 2,735, forward strand.
ACCTGCCGATAATACCTTTGGCCCGTGCGCAGTGCGCCGGTGCGCCGGTGCGCCAGTGCGTGTGCGCGGTGCACTGCTGTGCCGTGGGCCCGGGCAACTTTGAGCCTGCAAGCCGATGGCTGCCTGGATGGCGACTGTGAGACGCACGGTGCACACGCACCGGCGCATTGGCGCACCAACGCACAGCGCACGGAGCGTCGCGCGGCTCAGCGCACCCGCGCGCCCCCGAGCACGCTCCGCACGCGGCGCAGCAACTCGGATTCGGTGAACGGCTTTTCGAGGAAGTTCGTGCCCGGCGGCAGATGGCCCTCGGTCGTCAGCGTCGCGTGGGCGTAGCCGGAAATGTAGAGCGCCGGCAGCGCCGGGCGTTGCTGCTGCAGCTCGCGCACCAGTGCCGGGCCGTTGCCGCCCGGCATGATCACATCGGAGATGATCAGATCCACCGGCGTATCCCCAGCCATCGCCGCGCGCGCCTGCGCCGCATTGCTCGTGACGATGACGCGGTAGCCGCGTTTGTGCAGCCAGGATTCAATCAGACCGCGGATCGCGTCGTCGTCTTCCGCGACCACAATCGTCTCGTGCCCCTCGAGCCGTTCGTCGGCGGCGTCGGGCAGAGCGAGCGCCGGCGCTTCGGCCGCCGCGGACGGCAGCAGCACCATGAACGTCGTGCCCTTGCCGGGCGCGCTGGTCACATGAATGCCGCCGCCCATCTGCTTGACGATGCCGTAGACGGTCGAGAGCCCGAGGCCGGTGCCGCGACCGACCTCTTTGGTCGTGAAGAACGGTTCGAAGATCCGCGCCATCGTCGTGGCATCCATGCCGGCGCCGCGATCGGCGACGGTCAGTGACGAATAGAATCCCGCGGCCAAAACTGAGTCGCCCATCCTCGTCGGCTGATCCAGGGCGACCGTGGTGGTGCGGATCTCGATCGTCCCGCCCGACGGCATCGCGTCGCGCGCGTTGACGGCAAGGTTGAGCACGACCTGCTCGATCTGCACGGGGTCAGCGAGGATCCAGCCTTCGGCTTCGGCGCGGAACTCGACCTGCACGCGATCCTCGAGCACGCGATCGAGCATGGCGACGAGGTCGCGGACGATGTCGGCGAGGTTGACGAGGCGCGGCTGCACGACCTGCCGCCGGCTGAACGCCAGCAGTCGGCGCGTCAATGCCGTTGCCCGCTCGGCGATGCGGCGAATCTCGATCAGATGTTCGTCGAGCGCGCGGTCGTAGCCCGGATGCGATTCGATGATCGCGGCGTAGCCGAGCACGGCGGTGAGCAGGTTGTTGAAGTCGTGGGCGACGCCGCCGGCCAGTTGACCCACCGCCTCCATCTTCTGCGTCTGTTGCAGCCGCTCCGCCAGTGCGCGCCGCTCGGTTTCGTCACGGGTGACGACGACGAAGCCGGAGAGGCCGACCGACTGCTCGTGAATCGGCCGGATGGTCGTGCTGGCAAAAAACACCGTGCCGTCGTGCCGCTGACAGGGGTTTTCGTCGTCGAGGTACCCGTACCGCCGCGCGTCGCCGAGGAGCGCGCGGAATTCGGCGTCGCTGCACCGGTAGAGCGGCGCCGCCGAGGCGCCGATCATCAGCTCGGCGGTGGCGCCGAAGACCACGTCGGCGCCGGCCTTCCACGCCAGGATGGCGCCGGCATCGTTGACGAGCAGCACCGCGTAATCGCGGATGCTTTCGAGAATGCGCGCGAACCGCACTTCGCTGTCGCGCAGGCGCAGCGCCGCCGATCGCTGCTGCAGGGCGCGTTCGGCTTCGATGAGGCGCGCGTGGTCCAGGGTCAGCGTCGCCTGGCGGCAGAGCACTTGA
>DASUGM010000149.1:0-15647 GCA_036274055.1 Vicinamibacterales bacterium
CTGAGCCTCGAGCCATGAGCGCTGAGCCACTGAGATGATCGTCGACCGCCGCCTGCTGCCGCACCTCGACTGGCCGCTGCTCGGCGCGCTGATCGCGCTATCGCTGATCAGCCTGGCGACGATCTACAGCGTCACCTGGGACTTCCGCCTCGATCAGCCGGGACGCGAGTTCTGGACGCAGGTCTACGCGCTGCCGATCGCGTTCCTCGCGCGGATCGTCTGTCTCGCGATCGACTACCGGTCGCTGGCGCAGCGCTCGCTGTGGATTTACGCCGCGCTGGTTCTGGCGCTGGTCTACGTCAGTTTCTTTGGCGTCGTCCGCGGCGGTTCGCGGCGCTGGATTCCCGTCGGCCCGTTCAGTCTGCAGCCGTCGGAGTTTGCGCGCATCGCGCTGGCGCTGGTGCTGGCGATGTTCTACGGCGAAAGCCGCCGCAGCGCGCGCGCGATGAGCGAACTGCTGATGGGCGCGGCGATCTTCGCCGTGCCCGGGTTCCTGATTCTCAAGCAACCCGATCTGGGGACGGCCGCGATCGGCTTGCTGCCGGTGTTCGCCGGCGTCGTCTACCTGGCCGGCCTGCGGATGCGCTGGGTTTGGATCGCGCTGCTGGCGCTGGTACTGCTGTCGCCGGTGATCTGGCGCTACGCGCTGCAGGACTATCAGAAAGACCGGATCATGACGTTCATCGATCCGTCGCAGGATGCGAGGGGCAAGGGCTATCAGCAGATCCAGGCCAAGGTCACGGTGGGCTCCGGCGGCCTGTTCGGCAAGGGATTCAAGCAGGGCACGCAGGGCGGCTACGGATTTCTCCCCGTCGCGCACAACGACTTCGTCTTTTCCGTGCTGGCCGAAGAGCACGGCTTCATCGGCGTCCTGGCGGCGCTGGCGCTGTATTTGTTCGTAATTGCGCGCAGTCTCGACGCCGCCCGGCTGTCGAAGGACCGGGTCGGCGCGTTTCTGGTCGTCGGACTGATTTCAGGGTTTGGCGCCCAGGTGTTGTACAACATCACTATGTCGGCGGGCCTTGCCCCGGTGAAGGGCCTGACCTTGCCGCTGATGAGTTATGGCGGGTCGTCGCTGGTCGCGACGCTCGCCGCGTTTGGTCTCATCCTCAACGTGAGGATGAGGCGGTTTACGAACTAGCGCCGTTTTCGACTCGCGTGGGCGAAAACGGCGCGGATTAGGGGTGCGTGACTCGATGGAGACCCTCGTCACGGTCACCCGCAGGAGTTGCTGGCATGAACAAGGAGATGGTGATCTCCTCGACGCCGCACGAAACCCGTGTGGCGATTCTCGAGGACGATCAGGTAGTCGAGATCTTCATCGAACGGGAACAATCGCGCGGCGTCGTCGGCAATATCTATAAAGGCCGCGTTTCGAAAGTTCTCCCCGGCATGCAGTCGGCGTTCGTCGACCTCGGTCTCGAGCGGGACGCGTTTCTCTACGTCTCCGATGTGATTAGTCCGACGGCGGAATCCCTGGAGGACGAGGACGATCCGGTCATTCCGGCGACTCCGGAGGCCGTTGAGAGCGGAGACGCCTCAGGTCTTGGGGCTTCGGTCTTGGGTCTTGGGGTGAGTCCTGAGACTGAGACGGAGGCGTTGAGTCCTGAGAACGGACCCGACCCAAGTCCAAAGACCGAAGACCCAAGACCTGCGGATACCCGCCCCGAGAAACGAGACCGCGCGCGTCCGGAGCGCCAGCCGGTAACCGCAAAAATCGAGGAGCTGCTCAAGGAAGGCCAGGAAGTCGTCGTCCAGGTCGTCAAGGAACCGCTCGGGACCAAGGGCGCGCGCATCACCTCGCATCTCAGCCTGCCGGGACGATTCCTCGTCTACATGCCGACCGTCGATCACATCGGCGTGTCGCGCAAGATCGAGTCGCGCGACGAGCGCCGCCGGCTGCGGGGCATCGTCCAGCGCTTCCGCGAGCAATCCGGGCTGCCCGGCGGCGTGATCATCCGGACCGCGGCCTCGAATCGATCGGACGAGGACATCGTCGCCGACCTGACGTATTTCCAGCAGGTCTGGAACGAGCTGCAGCGCAAGAAGGAAAGCGGCCGGACCCCCGCGGTGCTCGTCCGCGAAGAGAGTCTGGTCACGAAGCTGCTGCGCGATCTGCTCACCGAGCAGTTCACCTGCATTCGCATCGACGACGAGAGCGAGTTCCGCCGGGTGTCGGCGTTCATCGGCCGGATCATGCCGAACATGGTCGGCCGGGTGAAGCACTACACCAAGGACTACCCGATCTTCGACGAGTACGGCGTGCAGGGCGAAATCGACAAGGCGCTCCGCAGCAAGGTGTGGCTGAAGTCAGGCGGCTACATCGTCGTCAATCAGACCGAGGCGCTGGTGGCAATCGACGTCAACACCGGCCGCTATGTCGGCAAGAAGACGTCGGGCCGGCTCGAGGACACGATCGTCAAGACCAATCTCGAAGCCGTGCGTGAGATCGTCCGGCAGGTCCGGCTCCGCGATCTGGGCGGCATCATCGTCCTCGACTTCATCGACATGGAAGAGAAGAAGAACCGCCAGAAGGTGCACCAGGCGGTGGAGCAGGAGCTGCGGCGCGATCGGGCGCCATCGAAGGCCGTGCAGGTCTCCGACTTCGGGCTGATCATCATCACCCGCAAGCGCGTGAAGAGCAGCCTCGAGCGCCTGCTGACCGAGCCGTGTCCGTACTGCTCGGGCGTCGGATCGATCAAGGCCAGCGCGACGATCTGCTACGACATCCTCACCGAGGTGAAGAAGGTCAGCACGGATCTCGATGGCTACAGTCTGGTCCTGCGCGTCAACCCGGAGATCGCCCGGGCGCTCAAGGATGAGAGCCTCGGGGTCTTTAGAGAGCTCGAAGCTACCGTCGGCAGGTCGGTCACGGTGCGGCCGGACGAGCAACTGCACCACGAACAGTTCGATCTGATGGCTATCTGAGCTTGGCAGGCTCATTGCTATAATCAATCCAATGGAGGTTCGCATGCGCGCGAAGTTATCGAGAGGAATCGCGGGGTTGCTGGCTCTGGCGGTGCTCGTGGCGCCGGCTGTTTCGGTGAGCGCGCAGGGCGCTGCGGGGACGGTGCTGGGCACGGTCAAGCTCACGAAGGCCGTCAAGGCCAACGGCGAAGCTCTGCCCGCCGGGACCTATACCGTTCGGCTGACGAACGACAGTCCCAAGCCGGCCGTCGGCCTGACGTCTGACGCCGAGAAGTGGGTCGAGTTCGTGCAGGGCGGCAAGGTCGTCGGCAAGGAAATCGCCAGCATCGTCAGCTCCGCCGATATCAAAGCGGTGGCCGAGATGAAACCGCCCGCCCCGGGCACCTCGAGGGTGGACGGACTCAAGGGCAGCGAGTACGTGCGCGTCTGGATCAACAAGGCCGGCACGCACTACCTGATCAACCTGACCGCATCTCAGTAGGTTCCGGGGTTCCGGACTTGTTCCGGGTTCCGGGTTCGTTCGACGGACCCGGACCGGAACGGTTCCGGCACCCGAACTTTTCCGGACCGAACCCGGAACCCGGAACAAGTCCGGAACCCGGAACCGGCTACCGCTTTTTCCCCACGACAACATCCCCGCTGAACGTCGTCGCGATGACGATCGCGGAGCCGTCGCCGACGGTGCCGCGCATCGATCGGCGCGGACGCGTGCCCGGCGGCGTTGCGCCTTTGACCTCGATGCCCGGCTCGATCCTGATGTCGCCGTTGAACGTCGATATCTGCAGCTCGTAGCCGGCGCCGCCGGTGGGCGTGAAATGGATGTCGCCGGAGTGCGCCTGCAGCTCGTAGCGGCCGCCCTTGGCCACCGTGCTGGCGAACTCGATCGTGCCTGACAGGCTCTTCAGCGTTGCGCCTTCCGACGACAGCTCGTTCGCGGTGATGTCGCCGCTGGTGACGTCGATGTCGACGCGCCGCGCCTTGACGCGCTGCAGCAGGACATCGCCGCTGATCGTGCCGGCCGTGAGGGCATCGGCGGTGTCGATGTCAGTCAGCGTGACGTCGCCAGAAAACGTGTGCGCCTTGCTGATTCGCGCGGCGCCGCTGATGCCGATGTTGCCGCTCATCACTTCGGCGCTGATGTCGCCTTTCATGCCGCGGACCGTGGCGTCGCCGGACATGCTGTTGAGGCGAATCGACACACCCGCGGGCGCGGTCACCTGGTAGTTGACGTCGACCGAGTAAGGCGCATTGGTCGCCGATTCGTATCGGGCCTCGACGACGGCGCGGTCGCCGCGCTGGTCGACGGTCGCGTTGACGCGCTGCAGGCCGAGCTTCGCATCTTCCTCGGTCCGGCCGCGCGATCGGCGGATGATCTCGACGACGACATCGCGGCCGCTGCCGGCGGTAACGGTGATGTCGCCGGAGAGGTTGCGGAGCTCGAGCGAGCCGTTGGCGCCCAGCTGCAGCGTCCTGGTCTCGCGCGCCGTCTGCTCGGCGCGGAAGTTGCGGTTGCCCGAGCCGGTCTGGGCGCCGCGCCCGCCCTGTTCGAATCCGCCTTCCATTGCCTCACGGATCGCTTGTTCAACCAGGCGGCTCAGCTGCGGGTCGGAGACGACGCGGACGACATCGCGGATGCCGCGGCCGATTTCGCGCGTCACCTCGCGGACGATTTCGTCGGCGACGTCGACGCGGACCCTGATGCGGACGTCGTCGCCGCCCTGCGCCCGCGCCGGGGAAGGGGCGAGCGCGATGGCGACCGCCGCAAGGGTCGCGCCGATCACCGGGAGTCGTGTCGCTATCGTCATGATGATTTGCGTCCTGTGGCGCGCGCCGCGCCGATCTGATCGCCCTGCCGCATCTGATTGATCAACGACACCGAGGCGGTGAGCACGTCCATCTTGCGCCGCAGTGCGTCGACCAGACTCTCGCGTGCCGGCCCGCTCGTCGGATCGTCGACGAGCGCGGCGCGGCTTTCGGAAATTGCCTGATTGATGACCATGAGATTGCGCTGCACGGTGGCCGCGACCTCCGGGTCCATGGCGCTGTTCGAGTCCCTGGTGATCGCCTCGAGTCCGCTGATCGCGTTTTCGTAGTGCTGCAGCGCCAGTCGCATTTCTTCCGCCACCGCTTCGACGGACCGTGTGTCGCGCGGGTTGCCGGCCGCGGTTGTCGCCGCCGGCGCCTCGGTCGCAGCCGGTGGCGGCTGGCTGGGGCCGCGCATCACGTACGCGGTCAGCGTCGCGAGCACGAGCGCGGCGGCGATGCCGAGCCACTGCAGGCGCGCGCGCCGGACGTCCGGCGCGCCAGCCGCGGCAACGGCCGGCGCCGCGTCGGTCTCCAGCCGGACGCGGCCGGCGACCTCGAGCCACAGATGCGCCGGCGGCGCGATCGGACCCAGGTCGCGCGCGGCGGCGCGCACGCGTTCGAGATCGGCGTAGACGCCGCGGCAGACCGCGCACTCGTCGAGGTGGACGCGCACGACCGCCTGCTCGGCCGGACTCAGTGATCCGTCGAGCAACTCGCTCAATCGCGGTCGGACTTCTTCACAGCTCATACATGCTTCCCGCGTCCCAATGACGCCCGCAGCCGCATCCGCGCCTTGTGCAGCTGCGACTTCGACGTCCCGTCAGAGATGCCGAGCAGCGACCCGATTTCGCGATGCTCCAGGCCCTCGACGTCGTGCAACACGAACACCGTCCGGCAGCCGGGCGGCAAATCGGCCAGGCCGCGCTCCAGATCCAGCCGATCGACGACGCCGAGAATGGCGCCGGCGCTGGCCACGCCGCCGTCGCGCTCCTCCGGCAGCTCGTCGGATACCTGCGCGAAGCGCGCGTGCTTGCTGCGCAGGTAGTCGAGACACTGGTTCATGCCGAGCCGGAACAGCCACGTCCCCAGCGCCGCCTCGCCTTTGTACAACCCGAGCTTGCGATGCGCGGTCAGGAAGATCTCCTGCAGGAGGTCCTCGGCTTCGACCCGCCCGACCATCCGGCACGCCAGCCCGAACAACCGCGGCGCGTGCAGCCGGTACACCTCTTCGAACGCGCCGGGGACGTTCGCCCGGCACCGGTCGACCAGCGCCATGTCCTGGTGCCGTGCGCCCGGCGCGGCGGAAATCGTACCTTCCTCGCGCGCTATGGGGTTAGACGAGGCGGGGCTGTTCACGCGTTGTCCGGGCACTAGCTCTCAGGACGGACGAAAGGTGCAATCGGTTCTTAGTTCCAGGTGCGGCTGCGCCAGCCGACGATACGTTTGCCGCGCACCGTGAGGCCCTCCGCCGCGAGCAGCGAGGCCTTGAGTCCCTCCGATCCGCCGTAGCCGCCCAGTCTGCCGTTGGCCGCGATCACGCGGTGGTAGGGCAGTCCGGGCCGATTGGCACTGCGCATCAGGTTGCCGACCGCGCGCGCGGCGCCCGGCTTGCCCGCCCGGCGCGCCAGCGCGCCGTAGCTGATCACCCGGCCGGGCGGAATCCGGCTCACCAGCGTCAGGACGCGGCGGGAGAAGGGGGTCAGCGGAGCTGCGCGTGTCGCAAGAGCCTTCAACATGAAGAAGATCTCCTTCTTTGGAAACCCTCGCGAGATGCGTTCTGACAAACGAGCGCTCGAGTACCGAGCTCTTGCCTCAGGACACATGTCGCGATGGTTTTCCAAGAAGTCAAGGTCTTCTTCATTTTCTTCATGTTGAAGGCTCTTGTGCTTGAAGGTCGCACGCAGCCTAACGCTGGAGCGCGTCAACGAGCACGCGTCCTTCCACCCGCGACAGCGTGATGCCGGTGAGCAGCGCCAGCGTCGGCGCGATGTCCGCCGGCGTCGCGGCGGTGAGAAATTGCCCGCCGCGGATGCCCGCGCCCATCAGGATCACCGGCACGCGCCGGTCGTAGTCGTACGGCGATCCGTGCGTTGTGCCGGTCGCCTGTGCGAGCCAGTACGGCTTCAACAGGTAAGCGAAGTCACCGCCGCGCCCGGGATAGTACGAGCGCCGCAGCATCCGCAGCAGGTCGTCGTCGGTGGCCGCTGACGAGGCGATGTCTTCGCTCCAGTAGAACTTCGACATCCCGTTCAGCGTGCGCATCGCGGCCTCGATGCGGCGACGCGCGTCCGGCATCGCGCGGATCCGATCGGCGATGCCCGGCGCGAATACGATGTACGGATTGGTGACGCTGGCCAGGTGCGTCCCTTCGCCGAACATCGCGACCAGCTCGGATTGCAACACCTTGCGAATCGCCGCGGTGCTGGTGCGGCCGGCGTCGAAGCCGGCGGCCGCCGCCTGTTCCGGGAGCGGCGCGACGCCATGGTCGGCCGAGAGTGCGACGACGTAGCGGCCGGCGCCGACGGCCTTGTCGAGTTGCGCGAACAGCAGGCCGAGCTCCTCGTCCAGCCGCATCAGCAAATCCTGCACCTCGTGGCTGAACGGACCGAACTGATGACAGACCAGATCGAGCGCCGTGTACCCGACCGCGAGCATGTCGGTGCCCGTCGGCTGCTGGCCGAGCTGCAGTTTGTCGGCGAGCGTCATCGCCAGTCCGTTGAGGTAGGCATCGCTCAGCGGCGATCGCTGCCAGCGGCCCATGAACGAGTTCTCGCCGGTCGCGGCCTGTCCATCGATGGTGTACGGGAACTCGTGGCCGGCCGCCGGCTCGCCCGGCGCCTTGTCCCCGCCAAAATAGGCGCTCTCCGGCTTCAGCCGCGTCCATTTGGAGCCGCGCGCGGCGGCGATCGGATGGCTCTTGATGTAGGCGTCGACTTCCGGCCACGGCGACGACGCATACGCCGTCGATGTTTCCCAGGTGCCCGCTTCTTCCTGCCAGAACACCATCGTCTGGGGGCCGCCGTGGCCGCCGAGACCGATCGCCGATCGGGCTTTGAGCGACATCGAGACGATGCGCGGCGGCCGCACCGCCTGCAGGCGCAGCTCATCGGCAAACGCCGGCACCATTTGCATTCGTCCGCTGTGTTTCTCGGTGCCGCCGCCCTGGCCGCCGAAGGCGATCGCATTCACCGTCGGATCTTCGGTGCAGGTGACGCTCTTCCGCTGGCCGCGATCGTACCAGGCGTTGTCGATCATGCCGTGCGTCCACGGGAACGTGCCGGTGCTGATCGTCGAATGGCCGGCGCAGGTCTTGGTCACCGCGTACGGATAGGCGGCCAGCGGATAGAACGCGCCGGTGGTGACCAGCCGGTGCAGGCCCTTGGTCCACTGCGACTGATACCGTTCGATGTAGTTGGCGCGGAACTGATCGATCGCGATCAGCACGACGAGCCGCGGCGTCGGGCTCGACGCGGGCGGCGGTGGGGCGGTGGCGCGTCCGCGGCCCTGCTGCGCGGCGGTCACCGTCAAGGCGGCCGCGGCCATCGCCAGTGTCAGAACCAGTCGCCTCATCGGATCCTCTGCCTCTCGATGTCCGCTGCGCCTCTGCGTGAATCAGCGTCTCTGCGCGTAAGCCCCGTAGCATACGGCGGCCAGGCAAACGTCGTATACGGCAGATCCGACGAGGACGCCGCGGCTGGCGATCTCCGGCGAGAGCCAGCCCGGCCGGTGCGCGAGGTCGATCAGCGCGTGCAGCACAAAGGCGCCGATCACCAGGAGCAGGCCGTCCCGCGGGTCGCGATGCACGACGATCCAGGCGATGCCCACGAACGCGACGCCGATCGCGGCGTCGAGGTGCACGAGCGGGTGAGTGCTGGCGTTCTGCGCCAGGCCGATCGACATCGCACCGATCGCCGCGAGCAGCAATGCGCCGAGCTGGCTCAGCCGCAGTTGGCCGATCAGCCGCGCCGGATCGCTGCTGTCGGCGGCGCGCACGCGCCACGCGATCCAGGCCATGGCGCCGCCAGAAAGGACGGCGGCGGTCACCAGCACGCGGGCGGTGTCGGTCACGGTTTCCCACTATACTGGCCCGCGCATGCGCGCGGTCGATCTCATTCGCCAGAAACGGGATGGCGGCGCGCTCGATGCCGGCGCGATCAAGGCGTTCGTCGACGGTGCGACCGACGGGTCATGGCCCGACTACCAAGTCTCGGCGCTGCTGATGGCGATCCTGCTGCGCGGCATGTCGCTCGACGAAGCGATTGCCCTGACCGACGCGATGGTCGGCTCGGGTCAGCGGCTCGACCTCTCCGAATTCAGCGGCATCCCCGTCGACAAGCATTCGACCGGCGGCGTCGGCGATCAGACTTCGCTGATTCTCGCGCCGCTCGCGGCCGCGTGCGGCGCCGTCGTGCCGATGATGTCGGGTCGGGGCCTCGGTCACACCGGCGGCACGCTCGACAAGCTCGAAGCCATTCCGGGATTCCGCACCAACCTCACGCTGGCCGAGATGCGCCGCGTGCTCCGGCAGACCGGCTGCGTCCTGATCGGTCAGACCGACGAAATCGCGCCAGCCGACCGCCGGCTGTACGCGCTGCGGGACGTCACCGCGACGGTCGAGAGCCGGCCGCTCATCTGCGCGTCGATCCTGAGCAAGAAGATCGCCGAAGGCATCGGCGGTCTGGTGCTGGACGTCAAAGTCGGGCGCGGCGCGTTCATGAAGACGCGCGACGACGCCCGCGCGCTGGCGTCGTGGCTGATCCGGATCGCCGAGGGCAACGGCGTGCGCACCGAGGCGCTGCTGACGTCGATGGACGCGCCGCTCGGGCGCGCCGTCGGCAACGCGTCCGAGGTGATCGAAGCGATCGAGACGCTGAAAGGGCAGGGCCCGAAGGACCTCGAGGAGCTGTCGGTGGCGCTGGCGGCGCGACTGCTGATTCTCGCCGGTACCGCGACCGACGACGCCGACGCCGAGCGGCAGGTGCGTGGCGCGCTCGCGAGCGGCGCCGGCCTCGAGAAGTTCCGCGACATCATTCTGGCGCAGGGCGGCGATCCGCGCGTCGTCGACGACTACGCGCGGATGCCGAGCGCCGACACCGAGATCCTCTGGACGGCCGATCGCGACGGCGTGGTCGCCAATCTGGATGCGGAGTTGATTGGCCGGGCGACGGTGGCGCTCGGCGCCGGCCGCGATCGCGCCGATGCCGCGATCGACCCGGGCGTCGGCATTCACGTCGAGGCGACGGTCGGCACGCCGGTCAAGCGCGGCGATGCCGTGCTCCGGTTGCGCTGCGACGATCGACAGCGCGTGGCCGCGGCGCGGGAGCTGCTGGCACAGGCGGTGACGATCGGCGACCGCGCGCCGGCCGTCGCGGCGGTGATCGTCGAACGCATGGATGCCGCCGCGGCCTCGCGGATGGAGGGTTGATGGTCCGGTTTCAGCCGATTGTCGGGTTGCTCGTCATCGGGTTGATCGCGTATTCGCTGTCGACCAATCGGCGGGCGATTCGCGGCCGGACGATCGTCTGGGGCTTCGGCCTGCAGTTTCTGTTCGCGCTGATTGTGCTCAAGACGTCGGCCGGGCAGGCGACGTTCGCGTATCTCGGCGAGCAGATCCGCAAGCTGCTCGACTTCGCGTCGGTCGGGTCGTCGTTCGTCTTCGGTCCGATCGGCAATCAGCCGGTGTGGGCGCGAATCATGAACAACGTCCTCGGCCCGGAGGGCGCGGCCTACGGCGTCATCTTCGCGTTCCAGATCGCGCCGACGATCATCTTCATCGCGGCGCTGTTTGCGATCCTCTACTACTTCGGCATCATGCAGCTCGTCGTCCGGCTGTTCGCGCTGGTGATGAACAAGGTCATGGGCGCGAGCGGCGCCGAGTCGCTCAACGTCGCGGCCAGCATCTTCATGGGCCAGACCGAGGCGCCGCTGACGATCCGCCCGTACCTGCCGCGAATGACGCAGTCGGAGTTGATGACGGTGATGACCTCGGGGATGGCACACATCTCCGGCGGCATCATGGCGGCGTACATCGCCTTTGGCATCGAGCCGAAGCACCTGCTGACGGCGGTGATCATGACCGCCCCGGGCACGCTGATGATGGCGAAGATGTTCGTGCCCGAGACCGAGACCCCGGAGACGCTCGGGTCGGTCAAGCTGGCGATTCCGCGCACCGACGTCAACGTCATCGACGCGGCTGGCCGCGGTACCGGCGAAGGGCTCCATCTGGCCATGAACGTGATCGCCATGCTGATCTCGTTCATCGCGCTGATCGCGCTGCTCAACGCGATCATGGGCGGCATCGGCGGCTGGGTCGGCTACCCGCAGTTCAGCCTGCAGATGGTGCTCGGCTGGGTCTTCGCGCCGATCGCCTGGTCGCTCGGGGTGCCGTGGCGCGACGCCGGGGTGATCGGCCAGCTGCTCGGCACGCGCATGGTGCTCAACGAGTTCATCGCCTTCGCGCAGCTCGGGCCGATGAAGGACTCGCTCGATCCGCGCTCGTTCACGGTGGCGACGTTCGCGCTCTGCGGCTTCGCGAATTTCGCGTCGATCGGGATCCAGATTGGCGGCATCGGCGCGCTCGTGCCCGAGCGGAGGCATGACCTGGCGCGGCTTGGGCTGCGCGCGATGCTCGCGGGGACGCTCGCGAACTTTGTCAGCGCGTGTATCGCGGCGCTGCTGCTCTGAGAACTCAGCGCTGGAGTGAAAAGCGCTTGCCAAGAGCTAATCCACAGGGAGAAGAATGAGAAGAACATGAGAAGAGCCACAAGCGTACCTAACAAGAGCACTCTCTGGGCTTTCCTCTTGCTCTTCTCGTTCTTCTCCCTGTGAATATGCTCTTGGCAGGTCTTCAGACGCAGCCGGAGATCTAATGGAAAAGCCCTACTTCGATCGCGTCGACGAAGCCGCGGCGTTTCTGCGCGGCAAGCTCGGCAATATCCCGGAGATCGCCGTCGTGCTCGGCTCGGGGCTGGGCGCGTTTGCGGCGAGCCTGGAGGACGCCGTCACCTTGCGCTATGAACTGATTCCGCATTGGCCGGCGTCCCGCGTGATCGGGCACGCCGGCACCCTGGTCAGCGGCACCGCGGTCAAGCGCCGGGTGCTGGCGCTTTCCGGCCGCGCGCACTTCTACGAGGGGCATCAGCTGGCCACCGCGACGTTCGCGACCCGCGTGCTCGGCCGGCTCGGCGTCAAGACGCTGATCCTCACCAATGCCGCTGGCGGCATCAACACGAAGTTCGGGCAGGGCGCGCTGATGGTGATCGACGATCACATCAATCTGCTCGGCACCAATCCGCTGATCGGTCCGAACGACGATCGGTTCGGCCGCCGGTTTCCGGACATGAGCGAGGTCTACTCGAAGCGGCTGCGCGCCCTGGCTGACCAGGCCGCGACGGCGATGGGCCTGCCGATCGAACACGGCGTCTATATCGCCGTCACTGGTCCGAGCTACGAGACACCAGCCGAGATTCGCGCGTTCCGGGTGCTGGGCGCCGATGCGGTGGGGATGTCGACCGTGCCCGAAGCCATCGTCGCGCGTCACATGGGCATCGACGTGCTGGGCATCTCGTGCATCTCGAACATGGCGGCCGGGATTCTCCCCCAGTCGTTGACCGAGGAAGAAGTGATCGAAACCACCAGCCGCGTTCGCGCCGAATTCATTGCCTTGCTGGAGGGCATCATTGGCCGTCTCTAAAACCCTCGTCGACGCGGCCCGGCAGGCGCGCATCCACGCCATCGCGCCCTATTCGACGTTCCTCGTCGGCGCCGCGCTGTTGACGAAGAACGGCCTGGTCATCACCGGCTGCAACATCGAGAACGCCTCGTACGGACTGACGATGTGCGCCGAACGGGTCGCGTTGTTCAAGGCGCTCTCCGACGGGCATCGCGACTTCGCGATGATCGCCGTCGTGGCCGACACCGACACGCCGACGCCGCCCTGCGGTCCGTGCCGGCAGCTGCTGTGGGAGTACTGCGGCGACATTCCGGTGGTGATGGCCAACCTGCGCGAAATCGCGGCCCAGCATCAGATGCGCGATCTGCTGCCGCTGCCGTTCGACGGCAGGCTGCTCAGGACGTAGCGCTCCGTGCGCCGGTGCGCCTTTGCGCCGGTGCGCCCGTGCGTGTGCGCCGTGCACCGTGCGCATGGGCGTCGGGCATCTCGGCAGCGCAGGCGCTGGGGACATCGTGGTCTTTGTTGCTACCGAGCTGGCCCGAAGAAAAGCGCACAGTGCACACGCACTACGCACCGCGCATAGGCGCACCGCGCACGGGATATGATCAGCGTCGATGCTTCCGACAATCGAGTGGCAACCCGATGCCGTGGTGATGATCGATCAGCGCAAGCTGCCCGGCGAGGAAATCTACCTGCACTGCAAGACCGCGAACGAAGTCGCCAAGGCGATCAAGACCATGGTGATTCGCGGCGCGCCGGCGATCGGCGTCGCGGCGGCGATGGGCATCGCGCTCGGCATGCGCAAGAGCAAGGCGCAAGGGACGCGGCAGTTCGCGGTCGAGTTCACCAAGTTGTGCGACCTGATGGCGGCGACGCGGCCGACCGCGGTGAACTTGTTCTGGGCGATCGATCGGATGAAGAAGTCCTTTGCCGGCGGCGCGCAGGCCGGCGAGTCGGTCGAGGAGTTGAAGGGCCGGCTTGAACGCGAGGCCCAGCAGATTCACGACGAAGATGTCGAGAGCTGCAAGGCGATGGGGCGCTTCGGGGCCGACGTCGTGCCGGAGAACGCGCGCATTCTCACCCATTGCAATGCCGGCGCGTTGGCGACGGCCGGCTATGGCACGGCGCTCGGGGTCATTCGCGCCGCCGCCGAACGCGGCAAGGTGCAGCAGGTGTTCGCCGACGAAACCCGGCCGTTTCTCCAGGGCGCGCGGCTCACCGCGTGGGAACTGGTTCGCGACAAGGTGCCGACGACCGTCATCACCGAGAGCATGGCTGGTCCGCTGATGCGCGACCACGGCATCGACTTCATCGTCGTCGGCGCCGATCGCATCGCCGCCAACGGCGACGTCGCCAACAAGATCGGCACCTACACCGTGGCGATGATGGCGCAGGCCCATGGCGTGCCGTTTTACGTCGCGGCGCCGCTTTCGACCATCGATTTGGCGACCGCGGACGGCACGAAGATCCCCATCGAACAGCGAAACGCCCGCGAGATCACCCACCTGGGATCCACACGCCTCGCGCCCGAAGGGGCGAGCGTCTGGAACCCGGCGTTCGACGTCACGCCGGCGCGCTTAGTGGCGGGGATCATTACGGAAAAGGGGATTGCGCGGGCGCCGTATTCGGAGAGTTTGAAAGCACTTTTTCAGTAGGCTCAGGGCTCATGGCTCAGGGCTCGGTGCTATGAGCACTGAGGACACCGAGCCGTGAGCCCTGAGCCCTGAGCCAACAATGATCGTCCTGGGTATCGAAACCTCCTGCGATGAGACTGCCGCAGCGATCGTCGAAACGACCGGCGATGCGCGGAAGCCGTGGCGTGCGCGATCGAATGCGATCGCCTCGCAAACGGCGATTCATCGCGAGTGGGGCGGCATCGTGCCGGAGATCGCGTCGCGCCAGCACGTGCGCGACATCTGCGGTGTCGTCGAACGCGCGCTGTCAGACGCGAATGCTTCGCTGGCCGACGTCGACGCGATCGCGGTGACGCAGGGGCCCGGCCTGGTGGGATCGCTGCTGGTCGGGGTCGCGTTCGCGAAGGCCACCGCGGCGGCGCTCGGCAAGCCGGTGGTCGCCGTGCACCACCTCGCCGGCCACATCGAATCCATCTTTCTCGAGCACGGCGCGATTCCGCTCCCGGCGGCGATGCTGATCGTTTCGGGCGGCCACACCAGTCTCTATAACGTGCCCGCGCCCGGCGCCTACGAGCTCGTTGGCCGGACCCGCGACGATGCGGCGGGCGAGGCCTACGACAAGGTCGCGCGCGTCCTCGGCCTGGGGTATCCGGGCGGGCCGATTGTCGACCGGCTCGCGCGCAGCGGCGACGATCGGGCGTTTCCGCTGCCGACGCCGCGCTTCACGCATGCCGATCGCAATCCGGCGCCGGCCGACCTGCACGCGGGGCCAGGCGCGCGCCCGCTCGTCGAGTTCAGCTTCTCCGGACTGAAGACCGCGGTCATCCGCCAACTGCAGGATCGCGGCGTCGTCCTCGCCGGGAAAGCCGTCGCGCCGCCCGCGGAACCAGTGCTGCCGCCGCAGGAAATCGCCGACATCTGCGCGAGTTTTCAGCGGGTCGTGGTCGAGACGTTGATCGACCGAACGTTCGCGGCTGCGCGCGCGCTGGGCGCGCGCAGCATCGGTATCGCCGGCGGCGTCTCGGCGAACAGCCGGCTGCGCGCCGACGCGATCGCGCGCGGCGAGCGCGAGGGCCTGCCGGTGTTCATTCCCGCGATTGCGCTCTCCACCGACAACGCCGCGATGATTGCCGCCGCCGGCCTGCGCCAGCTCGAACGCGGCGGCGGGTCGTCGTTGTCGTTCAACGCGCAGGCGACGCTGCCGATCCACTCGTGAAAACACACTCCGGTGATCCGATCGATCTCGCGCGCGCATTTTTCGTCGCGCTCAACGCCGGCGACGCTGCGGCGGTCGCGGCGTTCTACGACGATGCCTGCGTGCTCGAACACGTCTTCCTCGATGATGACGGGGTCGTGGTCGGCGCGACGCATGCGGCCGAGCGGTGGCGCGCTGAATTCGAACGCTACCGCGGCGCGCTCGCCGGCGGCCACCGCGTGCAGGTGGTGCGCATCGCGAGCCAGGAGACCGGCTGGGGATGGGCGCGCGCCGAGTGGACCGCGGCGATCATCGAAGAGGGCAGCGACTATCCGAATGAGTTTCGCGGCTACACCGACTTCTGGGTGGAGGACGGGAAGATCAAGCGGCAGCGGACCCGTTCCGAGGACGG
>DASUGM010000150.1:0-5711 GCA_036274055.1 Vicinamibacterales bacterium
TACGACGACGACGCGCCGATCAACCTCGGGCGCGGAGAGACGACGTCGATCGCGGAGCTAGCCGAGCTGATCTGTGAGGTCATGGGATATCGAGGGCGGCTGGAGTTCGATGCGAGCAAACCCGACGGCGTTCCGTTGAAAGGACTCGACTCGTCGCGCCTCCACGAACTGGGGTGGAAGCCGAGCGTCGCGCTGCGAGAAGGGATTGAGAAGACCGTTGAGTGGTACAGATCAAAGAGATGAGTGAAAGGCACTTGCCAAGAGCGGATTCACAGGGAGAAGCATGAGAAGAGCATGAGAGGTTCTCTTGATCTTCTCGGTCCTCTCCCTGTGAAAATCGCTTTTGGCAAGCGCACTTTACTCAGTCAGTTCACAGGGAGAAGGCATGAGAAGAGCATGAGAGGCTCTTGATCTTCTCGGTCTTCTCCCTGTGAAAATCGCTTTTGGCAAGCGCACTTTACTCAGTCAGTTCACAGGTCAGAACTTCAGAATCTTCCCGACAACGTTCCGCTGCTGACCGATCAGCGTCTGAATTCCGGCCTCGCCCAAATCCAGCAGCTCATCCAATGCTTTTCTCGGGAATGGCTTCCCCTCGGCCGTGCCCTGCACTTCGATGAAGCGGCCGTCCGACGTCTTGATCACGTTCATGTCGACCTCGGCGCGTGAATCCTCGTCGTAGGCGAGGTCGAGCAGTGGCGTGCCGTCGACGACGCCGACGCTGGTGGCCGCGACGTAGTCGGTGATCGGGACGCGCGCCAGCGCGCCTTTCTCGCGGACGCGCTCGAGCGCGATCACCAGCGCGACAAAGCCACCGGTGATGGCCGCCGTGCGCGTGCCGCCGTCAGCTTGAATGACGTCGCAGTCGATGTAGATCGAGCGCTCGCCCAGTTCGGCCATGTTGGTGACCGCGCGCAGCGATCGGCCGATCAGCCGCTGAATCTCCTGCGTCCGTCCGCCGACTTTGCCGGCGCTGGCTTCGCGCTGCGTGCGCGTCGAGGTCGCCCGCGGCAGCATCCCGTACTCGGCCGTGACCCAGCCCTTGCCGCTGTTGCGCAGGAAGGGCGGCACCCGTTCCTCCACCGAGGCGGTGCAAATCACCCTGGTGCTGCCGACTTCAATCAGCACCGATCCTTCCGCGTGCATCGTGAAGTCCGTCGTGATCCGCACCGGCCGGCCCTGATCCGGCGCTCGCCCGTCGAGTCGTGTCATGTCGCTTCTACTGTCCCTTCCGTATCCATTCCAGCCCTTTGGCCAGCGGCGCGCGCAGATCCAGATGACCCACGAGCGTGTCGACTTCCTTGCCTTCGATCAGAATCTGCACCGCGGTGACGTCGGGCAGATTGATGGTGACGGCGTTGACGATGGCGTACACCGTCAGCGCTTCGTTGAGCGAGCCGCCGGCGTGCCCCGAGACGATGGTGCCGCCGAGATCGACGTAGGCCTCGCCGCCGCGCGCCAGAAAGACGGCGCGCACCGTTGTCCCGGCGGGAATTGCCGAGACCTTGCCGTCCGCCGGCTTCTCGACCTGCGCCTCGACGATGCGGCGCGCCTGTTCCGCGGGCGTGGCGCCGTACAGCACCTCGCGGCTGACCGGAACCAGCTCGGATCCGTCGTCGGCGACGACGAACAAGGTCGCGCGAATGCGCCGGGCCTCCGCGGTGGCGCCGCCTGGCGCGCCCGCCGCGGGCTTCGCGGCCGCGGGTGCGCCGCCGAGCGGCGGCGGCGAGGCCAGGAATCTCGGCAGCTTGGCGATGACCAACCAGACGCCGAGCGCAAGCACCGCGACGCCGATGCCGATCCAGATCCAGAGCAGGCGTTTCGACGGCGGGGCCGGCGGCGGGCCGAGCGGCGGGATCGGACCGTCACCCGGCGGCGCTGGCGGCGGCGCCGACGCGGCTGAAATCAGCGTCTCTCCGGCCATATCTTCGCGCGGACGCTCGTCGCTCATGGCCGCCGCCCCGGCGCCGGAATGCCCCGCCGCACTTCCGAGACCATCGCGACGAGCGCGTCGATGATCGCGCCAGTCGGCTCCGCTTGCGTGAGCGCCCTGGCGTCCTCGGCGTTGGTGAGAAAGCCAAGCTCGACGAGGACCGCCGGCATGTTGGCGCCGACCAGCGGCCGCAGCGGCAGCTGCGCCGCCGGCCGCGCATACAGCGGCACTTTCCGCTCGGCGAGGAATCGCACCAGGATCGCCGCGACCGCCGCCGAGCGATTCGCGTACGGCAGCTGCGCCAGCTCCCACGGGACGACATCGATCGAGCGCACCCCGCCGCCGACGACCGGAACCGGTAGATCCTGAGCAATCGCGGCGTCGGTTCGCGACTTGTATTCCTGCAGCGACAGCGACAGCACCTGCGCGCCGCGTGCGTGTGGCGACGTCGATGCGTTCACGTGCAGGCTGATGAAAAGGTCGGCCTTGTTGTTGTTGGCCATCGACGTCCGGCGGTCGAGCGGCACGTTTTCGTCGCCATCTCGCGTCAAGAGGACGCGCAAGCCGATGCGCGACTCGATCGTCGCCTTCAGCCGGCGCGCGATTTGCAGCGTGATGTCTTTTTCAACGCTGTTGCCGATGCCTTTGGCGCCGGCGTCGTCGCCGCCGTGTCCTGGATCGATGACGATGGTGCGGATCACGCCGGGCGTGGCGATGTCGACGACCGGGGGCTCTGGCGCCGGTTTCGGCGGCGGCGGAGGCGGCGGACCCGGCGGCAGCATGTCGACGGTGACGCGCGCGTCGCTGCGGTCGTCGGTGCGGACCGTCGCGGCCTGTGGGCCGAGATCGATGATCAGCGAGGTGCCGTCGATCCGGGTGGCAGCGACGAACTCGCCGGTCGCGCCGGTGATCGGCTGCGCGTCGAGCGCGGTGGCGTCAAAGGTCACGGTGATGCGGTTGCCGTCGCGATTGACACGCGACGGCGTCGGCGGGTTGACGTCGATTACGAGCCGCGCGCCGGTTGCCTGCTTGTCAAGATGACCGCCGACCTGCGGGACACGGACGTCGCCGACGAGCACGAGCCGCGACGGCTTGCGGATTTCGACGCGCTGTCCGAGCGCCGGGCCAAGCGCGATCCGGACGAAGTCGAGCGGCACCTGCCACGCATTGCGGTCGCGCTGCACTTGCCCGGGCAGCTGCACGACCTTGCCGCCCACCGACGCGAACGACTGGCCGGGAATGAGGAGAATCGACTGACCGCTCTTGCCGCGCACGGTCAGGCCGCCGACGCTGGTGTCCTCGGCAATCGATAGACCGAAAATCGTCGCGACTTGATCGAGCGAGACGACCTCGATCCCGCCCTGGGTCCGCACCGCCAGCGGGCGGCGGGTGTCGCCGCTGTACACGGTGTAGTTCGAGGTGGCGGAGCCCTGGGCGAACAGGGCGCCGGCCAGCAAGGTCGCGAAGGTCGCGGCGAGCACGAGACGGGGCAGTCGATCGGAATGCACGCGCGAGAAACGCAACGGTCAATGATAGCGTTTCCATGGCGATGGCGAACTCGTCCGCGGGCTATTCGGGCACGCCGCTGGTGAAAAAACTGGGCATCAAGCCCGGATCGTCTCTGGTGCTGCTGCGCGAGCCCGAAGGTTTCCGCAAGCTGCTCGTCGGCCTGCCCGACAGCGTGCGCGTGACGACGCGGGCGGCGGCGGCGCCGGACCTGACGATCTGGTTCGTGACCCGTCGGGGCGAGATGGAGGCGGCGATGGCCGAACGCGCCCGCGGCGTCGGCCAGGGGCTGTGGGTGGCGTGGCCGAAGAAGTCGTCGGGTGTGAAGAGCGATCTCACCGAGGATCACATCCGCAACGCCGGATTGGCGTACGGCATTGTCGACTACAAAGTGTGCGCGATCAGCGAGATCTGGTCGGGGCTGAAGTTTGCACGGAGAAAAGCATGAAGTCTTGGGTCTTTGGTCTTGGGTCTTGGGTGGTTCTCTCGATTTTACTGGCGGCGCAGACGCCGAACGTCGCGCAGTATCCGATTCAGCCGGTGCCGCTGAAACAGGTCACGCTGACCGACGGTTTCTGGAAAACGCGGCTCGAGACCAACCGCACGGTGACGATTCCGCACATCCTCGACCAGAACGAAAAGACCGGACGGGTCGACAACCTGCGCAAAGGCGCCGGCCAGATGCCGGGTGAGTATCAGGGGCGGCGCTTCAACGACACCGACATCTACAAGATCATCGAAGCCGCGTCGTACTCGTTGGCGACGCATCCCGACCCGGTGCTGGCGAAGTCGGTCGACGATCTGATCACTTTGATCGAAAAGAATCAGCAGCCCGACGGCTATCTGTTTCCGGCCCGCACGATCAACCCCGCCAGGCCGGCCGCCGGCATCGGCAGCGAACGCTGGGAGTACGAGAACACCGGCAGTCACGAGACCTACAACTCGGGGCATCTGATCGAGGCGGCGGTCGCACACTACGCCGCGACGGGCAAGCGGACGTTGTTCGACGTGGCGATCAGGAACGCGAATCTGCTGGCGTCGGTATTCGGTCCGAAAGCGCGGCAGGATGCGCCCGGACACGAAGAGGTCGAGCTGGCGCTGTTCCGCCTCTACCGCGCGACCGGCGACGCGCGCTACCGGGATCTCGCGCGCTTCTTCGTCGATCAGCGCGGCACCAATCACACCGCGTCGAAGGACTACACCGAGCCGTCATGGCAACTCTACAACGACCGCGCTTACCGGCAGGACGACAAGCCGGTGCTCGAGCAGGCGAAAGGGCAGGGCCACGCGGTGCGCGCGGTGTATCTCTACTCGGCGATCACCGACATCGCGGCGCTGCAGAACGATCCGAAGTTTCTCGCCGCCGCCGAGCGGTTGTGGCAGGACATCGCGTCGAAGCGGATGTACCTCACTGGCGGCCTTGGGTCGGTCGGCGGCACCGAAGCGTTTGCCGACGATTACGTGCTGCCGAATCGAACCGCCTACACCGAAACCTGCGCGTCGGTCGGCGGCATGCTCTGGTATCACCGCTTGTTTCTGAAGACCGGCGAGGCGAAGTATCTCGACACCTTCGAGCAGACGCTCTACAACGGCTATCTCTCCGGCGTGTCGATCAAAGGCGATTCGTTCTTCTACCAGAATCCGCTCGAGGCGAATGCGCAGAGCCGCAACAACCAGCGCAGCGCGTATTTCGACGTCGCCTGTTGTCCGGCGAACCTGGCGCGTCTGATGGCGCAGGTGCCCGAACTGATCTACGCGCAGCGCGGCAACGAAGTGTTCGTCAACCTGTTCATCAATTCCGAAGCGAAGTTGAAGATCGGCGACGCGAACGTGACGATCACGCAGCAGTCGAACTATCCGTGGGACGGCCGGGTTAGCGTGACGCTGCGGTCCGATCGTCCAGTGAGAGTGCCGCTCCGTATTCGCGTGCCGGGTTGGGCGTCGGCCGGTCCTCTTGGTACAGACCTGTATCGCTTCGACAGCCCCTCGACCCCGACACGTTACGGAACGATGGATGCGCTCATCGGTCCCGCGCAGTCTGGTTGGCTGGAGCGCGACATAGACATCAAGCCGGGAGGTTTTCCGCGCGTCAACGTGATGATGGACATGCCCGTCCGCCGCGTCCTGCCGCACGACGGCATCAAGGAAAACGCCGGCAAGGCCGCGATCCAGCGCGGCCCGCTCGTCTACGCCCTCGAAGGCGCCGACAACGACGGCAAGGTCCTCGACATCGTCGCGCCGCTCGCCACACAGTTCACGCCGGTCGAGCGCAAGG
>DASUGM010000151.1:0-5856 GCA_036274055.1 Vicinamibacterales bacterium
GTACCCGCGTACCGATTTTCGCTCCTAAACCCGCCGCAGCCGGATTCTCCGCACCGAATGATCGTGGCCGGTCTCGAGGACGAGACGGGCGCGCTCGCGCGTCGGCGCGATGTTGTCGCGCAGGTTGACGCCGTTGATTTCGCGCCAGATGCCGCGCGCCGTGGCCCGGGCTTCGTCGTCCGAGAGCGCCGCGTAGCGATGAAAGTAGGCGCGCGGATCCCTGAACACGCGCTCGCGCAGCGTCAGGAAGCGATCGACGTACCAGGTTTCGATGTCGCGCTCGTCGGCATCGATGTAGATCGAAAAATCGAAGAAGTCGGAGACCACGACCCGGCCGGGACCTGACTGCAGCACGTTCAGGCCTTCGACGATGACGATGTCCGGCGCATCGACGACCTGGAACTCGCCGGCAAGGATGTCGTACGACTGGTGCGAATAGACCGGGGCGTGGACCGCGCCCTGCCCCGCCTTGACGTCGCGCATGAACGCGACCAGCCGGCGCACGTCGTAGCTCTCCGGAAACCCCTTGCGCTGCAGCAGGCCGCGGTCCTCGAGCACCCGGTTCGGCAGCAGGAACCCATCGGTCGTCACCAGATCGACGCGCGGGTGCGCCGGCCAGCGAGCCAGCAGCGCGCGCAGAATGCGCGCGAACGTGCTCTTGCCCACCGCGACGCTGCCGGCGATCCCGATCACATACGGCGTCGGCCCCGGCGGCTGGCCGAGGAACGTCGACGTCGCCGCGTGCAGGTTTTGCGTCGCCGCGACGTGCAGATTCAGCAGGCGCGAAAGCGGAAGATAGACCGCTTCGACTTCGGCCAGCGAGACGCGCCGGTTGAGGCCGCGCAGTTCGGCCAGATCCTGTTCGTTGAGCGTGAGCGGCGTCGCGGCGCGGAGCCGGGACCACTCCTCACGGGAGAAGTCCCAATAGGTCTGCACCGGAGCCAGGGCCGGTTCCGACAAGGGAACTTACTTCTTGTAAAACGCCTGGTTCAGCCCGATGTAGTCCTTCCACTTTTCGGGGACTTCGTCGAGGGCGTAAATCGCCTCGACCGGGCACGCCGGCACACAGGCCCCGCAGTCGATGCACTCGTCAGGATGGATGTTCAACATCTTGGCGGCTTCGAATCCGCTCTCGTCCTTGCGCGGGTGGATGCAGTCCACCGGGCAGACATCGACGCAAGCGGAGTCCTTGGTGCCAATGCAGGGCTCAGTGATCACGTAGGCCATTGGTTCAAATCTTATAACACGCAGGCCCGGAGGTAATATGCGAGCGATGGCCCGTGTCCGGTCCGGTCTCCTCGCGGCCGTCGTGCTGGCCACGGCGACGGTCGCCTCGGCCCAGACCAACGGTCCGCCCTACGAAACGGCCCGCCCCCTTCCCGTCACCGGCGGCGGCGAATTTGCCGGCATCTTCGGTCCCCCCGACGACATCGCGTTCTTCAACTTTACCGACTACGAAAGCAATGCGCTCCGCCTGGTGCGGCTGCGCCTGTTCGGGGAATGGCGCCCGGCCCCGCGGCTCTCCTTCGTCGGCGAAGTGCGGATCGAAAACAGCCGCGGCATCGACTTGGCGGCCCTGTACATCCGCTGGCTCCCGCTCGCCTCCCGCTCGCTCGAAATCCGCGCCGGCCGGGTCCAGCCGCTCGTCGGCGCGTTCCCGCGCCGAGCCTACGGCCGCGACAACCTCGTCCTCGGCCTGCCGCTCGCCTTTCAGTACGTGACCTCGCTGCGCTCGGACGCGCTGCCGGCGACGATCGACGACCTGCTCCGCATGCGCGGACGCGGCTGGCAGCCCAGCTATCCCATCGGCTCATCGGAGCTCGCGCCGGGCGTCCCGATGGTCTCGACCGCGGACTGGGACACCGGGGTCGAAGCCAGCTGGCGGCACGATGGATTCGACGCGAGCTTCGGATTGACCCAGGGGGCGCCCGCCGTGCCGGTGGTTCACGACCGCAGCCGCGGCTGGCAGTGGTCGGGGCGGGTCGGCATGGCATTGAAGAGCGGCGTCGCGATTGGCGCGTCGGCCGCTCGTGGCGCGTGGCTCGACGACGACGTCGCCGCTCTGGTCGCGGCGCCCGGCGTCGACGCACGAGACCAGACCGTCGCCGGTATCGAGCTCGAATATGGTCGCGGTCCGTTTCTGGCCCGCGCCGAGTGGTTGGCCTCGCACTTCTCGTTGCCGCTCGCCGAATATGGCGGCGCCGAGCTGAGGCTTGGCACGCAGGCCGGCTACGTCGAGGCGCGCTATCGCCTCACGCCGCGCGCCGACATCGCGATGCGACTCGATCGTTTGACGTTCTCACCCGTCACCGGCAGCAACGGCATCGCCACCTCGTGGGATGCGCAGGTCGACCGCGTCGAGGCGATCGGCAGCTACCGGCTGAATCGGCATGTCGACCTTCGCGGCGGCTGGCAGCACAACTGGCGTCCGGCCGGGCGCGTGCACCGCCGCGGCTATCCGGTCGTCGCCGTGCTGTGCTGGTTCTGACGTGATGTGGCTGCGGACGACCGGGATTGCCTTTGCGGCGGCCGTGCTGCTCGCGCCGGCGGCGCCGGCGCCGGCCCGCGCCGGCAGCATTCGCGGGCGCGTCGCCGTGCCCGACGCGCCCGTCATGGCTCCGCGTCCGGGCGTCGCCGATCTCATCACGCGGTCACAGGATCACGTCGATCGCCGGCGCTGCGTCGTCTATCTCGAGTCGGGGCCCACGCTGGCCTTCGCCGAACTCAAGCCCGGCCGCACGCGGATGGATCAGAAGGGCGAGCAGTTCGTCCCTCGGGTCCTGGCGATCACCGCCGGCACGATCGTCGATTTTCCGAACAACGACCGCGTGTTTCACAACGTGTTCTCGCTGGCCAAAGCCCGTTCCTTCGACCTCGGGCGCTACGCGCCGGGCCGCAACGGCTCGGTGCGATTCGATCGACCGGGCATCATCCCGGTGTTCTGCGACATTCACTCGCACATGAGCGCGTACGTGCTGGTCTTCAGCCATCCGTTCTTCGCGGTTACGGACGACGCGGGGCGCTACGAGATCGACGACGTCCCGCCCGGCACCTATACGGTGCTCGTCTGGAGCGAACTCGGCCGCGCCGCACCACGAAGGATCTCGGTCACCGACAACGGCGCGACCGAAGCCGACTTTCAGGTTGAGCGCTAGCCGTGACGGTGCTGTCGTCACTGACCAACCGGATCTTCATCGCTGGCGCGCTGCTGGTCGTGCTGTCGATTGGCGTGGCGATCTATCGCGTCAACTCGTCGGTGGCGCGGCAGGCCGAAGCCGATCTGCGCGCCGGCCTGGCCGAGGCCTCATCGCTGGTCGACGCCTTCAGCCGCACGCAGTTCGCGGACTTCGTCGTCAAAGGACGGTTGATCGCCGATCTGCCGACGCTCAAGGGCGCGGCCGCGACCGACGACTCGCCGACGGTGCAGCCGATCGCGCTCGAGAATCAGCAGCGGATTGGCGCCGACCTGTTCGTCGTGCTCGGCCGCGGCGATGGCGTGCTGGCGCGCGCGGGACGGGTCCAGCCCGCCGATGCCAGCATCGCCGCGCTGCTCGCCGCCTGCCGGGCCGGGCAGGACAGCACGGCGTTCTTTCCGTTTTCCGGCGGCGTGCTGCACGCCGTGGCGATTCCGATGGACGCCCTGCACACCCTCATCGTCGGCGTCAGCCTCGATCGCGACGCCGCCGAGCGGATCAAGACGGTCACCAACAGCGAGATCGTCTTCGCCATCGGCCCGCGGATTGTCGCCTCGACCATGGATGACACGCGGACGTCGGCGCTTGCCGGCACGCTCGAGCGATCGGACGTCTTCAACACGTGGATCGACGGCGAGGAGTTCATCGCGCGGCAGCAGCCGCTCGGTGGTCACGCGCCCGGCGCTCCGGTCGCCCTGGTGCTGCGCTCGCGCTCGGAGCATCTTCGCTTCCTGCAGGCGTTGCGCTGGCAGATGGCACTCACCGGGCTGGCGGCGGTGATGGCGGCGACCGTGCTTGGCTACCTCATCGCGCGCACCGTCACCCGGCCGCTGCGCGCCTTGACCGCGACGATGCGCGAAATGGCGGCGACCGGCGATCTGGGCCGTTCCGTGCCGCCGGGCGGCCGCTGGGACGACGAGGACGCGCGGCTGGTGGCGACAACGTTCCGCCAGCTCACCGGCGCGCTCAACCGTTTTCAGCACGAAGCCGCGCAGCGCGAGCGGCTGTCCTCGCTCGGGCGGCTGTCGACGGTCATCGCCCATGAGATTCGCAACCCGCTGATGATCATCAAGTCGGCGGCGCGCGGACTGCGCAAATCCGCGGCGCCGGAAGTGATCGCGGTCGCCGACAACATTGACGAAGAAGTGGCGCGCCTGAACCGGGTCGTGACCGGGGTCCTGGATTTCGCGCGGCCGATCGCCTTCGATTTCGGCGATGCCGATCTCGCGGCGATCTGTCGCGATGCCGCGCAGGCGGCGCAGGCCGGCCCTGACGATGTGCCGATTGTCGTCGAGACGCCGGCGTCGGGCGCCATCGTCACCGATGCCGAGCGCCTGCGGGCCGTGCTCGTCAACGTCCTGGCCAACGCGCAGCAGGCGGTGCGCGATCGGCCGGGCAGCCGGCCCGCGGGGGCCCTGATTCGGCTCAAGGCGGCGCGCGCTGAAAACCGGTGGCGGATCGACGTCGCCGATCAGGGCGCCGGCATCGCGGCCGACGACCTGCCGCGGATCCTCGACCCGTTCTTCACGACCCGGCGCGGCGGCTCAGGGCTCGGCCTCGCTATTGCAAGGAATATCATCGAAGGCCTGGGAGGCACGATCGCGATCGACAGCCGGGAGCGCTCCGGCACCACCGTTCACATCGTCCTGCCCGATCGCGTCGCGGGAGCCGCGTCGTGACGCGCGGGTCGATCCTGCTCGTCGACGACGAGCCCAAGATTCGACGAGCGCTGACCGAGGCGCTGCGCGATGAAGGCCACACGGTAACCGCGACCGGCGATCCGCATGAGGCGCTGCGTCTGGTCGGCGAACGTCCGTTCGACCTGCTGGTCGTCGACAACCTCATGCCGGCGTTGAGCGGCCTGGAGCTGATTCGCGAGGTCGTCGGCGCCGGCGGCGGCGCCGACCAACCGCAAATCCTGATGATGACCGCGCACGCGACGGTCGAAAGCGCCATTGAGGCGATGAAGCTCGGCGCGCTCGACTATCTGCAGAAGCCCTTCGAAATCGACGAATTCCTGGTCGTCGCCCGGCGGGCGATCGAGCACGGCCGCCTGCGCACGCATCGCGACTACCTGATCACGGAGCGCGACGAGCAGTTCGATCACTACGGCATCGTCGGCACCAGCCGCGCGATCCAGGAGGTGGCGCGGGTCGCGCGCCTGGTGGCGCAATCACGCAGCACGGTGCTGGTGACCGGCGAAACCGGGACCGGCAAGGAGCTGGTCGCGCGGGCGATTCACAACTGGAGCGCGCAGCGCGACATGCCGCTGGTGCGCGTCAACTGCGCGGCGCTGCCGGAAGCGCTCATTGAATCCGAGCTCTTCGGGCACGTCCGCGGCGCGTTTACGGGTGCGGTGACCAACAAGAAGGGCCGGTTCGCCCTCGCCGACGGCGGCACGATCCTGCTCGATGAAATCGGCGTGATCGCGCCCTCGGTGCAGGCCAAACTGCTGCGCGTGCTGCAGGAGCGCGAATTCGAACCGCTGGGCTCGGAGCGGACGGTCCAGGTCGACGTCCGCATCATTGCCGCGACCAACCGCGATCTGCGACAGCTCGCCGCCGACGGCCGATTTCAGGAAGATCTCTACTACCGGCTCAACGTGATTCCAATCGCGATGCCGCCGCTGCGCGATCGCCGTGAAGACATCCCGCTGCTGGTC
>DASUGM010000152.1:0-3317 GCA_036274055.1 Vicinamibacterales bacterium
TTGACCCGTGTTTGACCCCTAGTACCTCGCCTGGGTCGGATCGACACGATCGATCCACGCCAGGATCCCGCCCTCGAGGTTCTTCACCTTCGTGAAGCCCTGCTCGCGGAGCAGCGCCACCGCTTTCGCGCTGCGCCCGCCCATCTTGCAGTGGACGACGATTTCCGGCCCATCGGCGCCGCGCGGCAGCTCGCCGAGCCGCGCCGGGAGATCGCGCAATGGAATCAGCGACGCTCCGGCGATTCTGCAGATCGCCGCTTCGTTCGGCTCGCGGACATCGAGGATCCAGATGCGATCGGCCCGGTCGATCCGCGCCTTCAGCTCCTCCACCGTCGTCGTGAACTCGGGCGGCAGTGCCGTCGGCGGCGCCGGAACGACGCCACAGAACTGCTGATAATCGATCAGCGTGCGGATCGTCGGCCGATCGCCGCAAATTGCGCAATCCGGATCGCGATGGACCTTGAGGGCGCGAAACGTCATCGCCAGCGCATCAACGAGCAGCAGCCGGCCGACGAGCGCGTCGCCGGCGCCGAGGATCAGCTTGATCGCCTCGGCCGCCTGGATCGTGCCAACAAGTCCGGGCAGCACGCCGAGGACGCCGCCTTCGGCGCAGCTTGGGACGAGTCCGGGCGGCGGCGGCTCCGGGTACAGACAACGGTAACACGGGCCGCCAGGAGCTGCGAAGATCGACGCCTGTCCGTCGAAGCGGAAGATGCTGCCGTAGACGTTCGGTTTCCCGAGCAGCACGCACGCGTCGTTGACCAGATACCGGGTCGGAAAATTGTCCGCGCCGTCGACGACGATGTCGTAGCCGGCGATGATGTCGAGGGCGTTGGCGGACGTCAGGGCAACTTCGTGCGGCACGATCGTCACGCCCGGATTCAGCGACGACAAGCGCGCCGACGCGGCGGCCAGCTTGCGCTGCCCGACTTGATTCGTGTCGTAGAGGATCTGCCGTTGCAGGTTGCTGACGTCAACGGTGTCGAAGTCGACGAGGCCAAGCGTGCCGACGCCAGCCGCGGTGAGATACAGCGCCGCTGGCGATCCGAGACCGCCGGCGCCGACGCAAAGCACGCGCGCCGCCTTGAGCTTGCGCTGCCCGTCGACGCCGACCTCCGGCACGATCAGATGGCGGCTGTAGCGTGTGACCTCGTCGTGAGTCAGCTCGGGTAGCGCCGCCTCTTCCGTCGCGGCGGCGCCGCTCCCGCCCGCAACCGAAGGAACGATGCTGACCGTATCGCCTTCGACGACCGGCGTCCGAACCCCGGCAAGGCGGCGGATGTCCTCGTCATTCAGGTAGATGTTGACGAAGCTGCGCAAGCGGCCATCCTCACGGAACAAGTGCGGGCGCAACAGCTTGTGCGTCGAGGTCAGTGCCGACAGCACGTCGTCGATGGCGCCGCCGGCGACGTCGACGCTGGCCTGTTGACCGGTAAACGGACGGAGCGGCGTTGGAATCAGGACACGAACAGGCATGATGCACTCCCGTTGAAAACGGCTGACCGCGGCGTGACCGCTTCTTCGTCGAACCGCGATCGATCGGCACGCAGCCGCCACGACCGAAGATCGACAACGCAGCCACTGTGCACGGCGACGATGACGTAGCTGAAGTTCGGCCAGGCGTGCGCGAGATCGAAGTCGGACGGCCGGGCCGGGTGATCGGGATGCGAGTGGTAGAAACCGAGGAGTTGGCGGCTGGAAGCGTCCGCCTCCGACTCGGCGGCGCGATACGCGGCGGGGCTGACCAGAAAGCGGCGGCGCTGCCCCTCGTCTGAGACGTTGTCGAGGCGCATCGCGGTTTCGACGCGCGCGTCCCGGCCGATCAGCGCGCCGCAGCACTCGTTCGGATAGGCGGCCGCGGCGTGGGCGTCGATCTGCTCCCGAACGTCGGCCACGATCTCGAGGCCGTCGTCGGGTTCGGACCACAGCCGGTCCGACGCGTAGCGATCGCCGCCGTCTGGGAACACAGTGACGACCACGCCGCGCCGGAGATCGGCAGCAACGTCGCTCGCCGCGGCAAGCGCCGCGCCGCTCGAGGGTCCGACGAACAGGCCTTCGTGCCTGGCGAGCCGGCGGATCAGCGAGTGGGCGCGCTCGGTGGAGATCGTCAGGTTGGTGTCGGCAAGCGACGGATCGTAGATCGACGGCACCAGCGCGGTCGGCATGTGTTTCAAGCCTTCGAGGCCATTGAGCGGCGACTCGGGTTGCATCGAGACGAGGACGGTCGACGCGTCGTGCGCGCGCAAGCGCCGGCCAGTACCGACGAACGTGCCGCTGGTGCCGAGACCGGCGACGAAGTGCGTCACTCGACCGCCGGTCTGCGCAAGGATCTCGACGCCGGTCGTGTCGAAGTGGGCCCGCCAGTTGGCGGGATTGCCGTACTGGTCTGCGTAGAAATATTGATGCGGCGCGGCGGCCTCGAGGCGCCGCGCTTCGCGAATCGCGCCATCGGTGCCGTCCGCCGGATCGGTGAAGATCAGATCCGCGCCGAACGCGAGCAGCAGGCGCTTGCGTTCGGGCGTGATGTTGGCCGGCACGCACAACCGGACCCGGTGGCCGCGGGCGGCGCCGATCATCGCGTAGGCGATGCCGGTGTTGCCCGAGGTCGCGTCGAGCAGCGTCCGGCCGGAGCCGAGCGCGCCGGCCTGCTCGGCCGCGGTGACGATCGCCCGCGCGGCGCGGTCTTTCACCGATCCGCTGGCGTTGCGCGACTCGAGCTTGGCGTAGATCTCGACGCCGTCGCGCGGCTCGAACCGGCGCAGTCGCACCAGCGGCGTCTCGCCGACCAGCGTTTCTGGAATCGACATGGCCTACGACTCGCAGTGGGGGCGACCGACGACCCGGATCGACAGCTGCGCGTCCGGAAGTGCCGCGAATTCCTGCATCATCGCGTCGCGCCGGAGCCGCGCCAGTTCGACGTCCTGGGTGTGGAGCGACCGGCGAACGCGCTCCTGGCGATGG
Source organism: Vicinamibacterales bacterium (assembly GCA_036274055.1). Classification (GTDB taxonomy): domain Bacteria; phylum Acidobacteriota; class Vicinamibacteria; order Vicinamibacterales; family SCN-69-37; genus DASUGM01. The sequence goes on from DASUGM010000152.1 coordinate 2,962, forward strand.
CCGTCGTGGAGCACCGTAAACGCGACCCACCAGGTGCGGCGATTTCGCCATAAGTGATGATTCAAGGCCTGCATCTCCTTCCCTTCGGGCAAAAAAAAACCCGCCGGCCGTTTTGGCCAGCGGGTTGTCGTGATTCCCGGGTGCGGCAGGGTTGTGCGCCGCTATCCCGTCAAATTCGTTGTCACGCCGCCGGCCAAGGTTGGACCGAGACACACCGCTGCCCCGGTCGCGCAACATGCGCAACAAACGCAGATCGTGGTGGCGGCGGCGAACATCTTCCCTGAGGCTACCCGCGCGCGTGTCATGCGCGCAACCCCTGCGTGTGTCATACGCAAAGGACGGGACGGGAAAAAGCC
>DASUGM010000153.1:0-4655 GCA_036274055.1 Vicinamibacterales bacterium
GCCGCGCGATCAGCGTAGCGACGGGCGTAGGCCAATGTCTTGCATGAGCGCGCTGGCATGCGTGCTGAGCCTGCGCAAATGCCCACCGACGCGGCCACCTTGCCGATGTTCTGTCCCGTCTGCCACGGCGCCGTCACCCTGCAATTCCTCGGTCGGTGGCTGGACGAGAACCTGAGTCAGACGTGGGATTGCCCGTACTGCTGTCAGACGAACGAGGACGGATTTCCATATCGCCTGGCGTGGGTCACCAAAGGCCATGAGTCCGCGGCCAAGGTGTAACGAACGCCCGACGCGATAACCTATTTGCGGGTCTGCGGATCGCGCCGCGGCAGCGCGCCCGAATCGATCGTCACGCCCTTGTCCGAGATGGTCTGAAAGTACAGCGTCTTCGGCGTGAGTTCGACGAGCATGAAGTGATAGCCCTGATCGAACCCCTTCTCGGTCATCCCCGTGGATCGGATATCGCCCTTCCGCAGTTTTCCCGCGCCGCCTGACACCCAGTAGTAGATGCCCTTCTGCGGCTTGAGGCGTTCGTAGAAGTGGTCGTGGCCGGAAAACACCGCGTCGACGCCGTACTTCACGAACAGCGGCTCGATTTGGTCGCGGAGCGCCGGCGTCGATCCGTGCGTCGCCCCGGACGAGTAGAGCGGGTGATGGAAGAAGACGATCTTCCAGTCCGACTGGCTGCCGGCGAGCTCCTTCTCGAGCCAGGCCAGCTGCTCCTTGTCCATGTAATTGCTGTCGAGCGCGAAGAATCGCACGCTCGCGTTGCCTGGCTTGAACGTGTAGTACTTCTTGCCGTTCATGTTGAACGGCTTGTACATGACTTCCGTCGCGTCGTCGTGATTGCCGAGCGCGGCGTAGAACTTCACGTTGGCGTCGAGCAGGGTCTGGTACGGCGTTTCAAACTTTCTGACGTAGTCGCGCTCGGCGTTGCCGCCGTAGAGGTTGTCGCCCATCATCAGCACGATGTCGAACGGAAACGTCGCGTGGATCGCGGTCAGCCGCTGCGCGACTTGCGCCTGATCGGATCCGCCGGTGCCGCTGTCGCCGATGACGGCGAAATGGACTGAGTCCTTCTGGTTGGGCAAGGTCAGCTGTTGCGCGCCGAAGACCGTGACCGACAGCAGCGCCGCGATCGCCAGCGGAAACGCGCGCCTTGATCTACGGATGGACTGCATCGTTCGTACCTCGAATCCTCACGGGATCGCATTCAGCAGATAGTCGACGATCAGGTTGGCGCGCGTGTCGAGCAGGATCATGTGCTTGCGCACGAACCGGTACTCGAGGCCCGCGTCCTTCGGCAGCGGCGGCAGCGCCTGAAGCACGGTCGGCGGCACGGTCGACACCGGCTCCGCCGACGGATATTCAGCGTTCACCTTCAACTCGACCATCGGCTTGACGTCGAGGATCTCGGCCTTCGCCTGCGCTCCTGCTGCGCCCTTGACTTCGGGGCGGAGCAGCGCCCGCAACGTCTTTTCAATCTCGGGCGCGAAGATGTCGCCCTGCTTGGCGCCAGCGCGGGCGTTGCGAATCAGCGCGGCGAGCGTCTTCTGCGCGGCTTCAATCTTGCCGGGATCCCTGGTCGGCTCCAGCGGCGGCGCGTCGCCGTCGACCTTGTCCCGCAGCGCGAGATAGCCCTTGACGCGATCGTTGAAGTCGGCGAGCACCTGCGCGTCATGGTTGACGGGGGTTTGAGCCGAGAGCGGCGCAACTGCTGAGGGGTGGCAAATCGGGAGCGCGATCATGCCAATGGCCAGCCCGGTGCATAGGGCGATTCTCATGTATGCCAGAAACTGCATTTCGTGTACCAAAGCACGTGCCCACTCGAGACGAGGCGCACCAATCCGTGCGACACTGGCTGACATGATTCGACTTGGCACCGCGGCGATGGTGATGATGCTGGTCGCTGGTCCGCATTCAGCAAGTGCGCAGACGGCAACAACGGCGCCGACGACCCAGGCGAACAGCAGTCCGCCGCCGGCGATCGATGTGCCGATGCCCTCCTGGATGTCGGTGTTTGGCGACCTGCCAAAAGACATCCGGGCACTGCCGACGCGCACGAACCTCTTCTGGCTCGCTGGAGGCGGGGCCGCCGCACTGGCGGTTCACGTCGACGACGTCGCGATCACGCACGCGGCGTCTTCATCGGACGATCTGGATCCGCCCCTCGAAGCGGGCGCGCTTCTGGGGAGCGGGTGGGTTCAGTTCGGTGGCGCGCTGGCAGCGTTCTCGATCGGGAAGCTCAGGGGCCACCCGGCGCTGGCGCAAGTCGGCTCCGATCTGGTGCGCGCGCAGTTCATCAGCGGGCTGATGACCCAGGGGCTGAAGGTCGCGGTCAATCGCGCCCGCCCGGATGGCGGTCGGCATTCCTTTCCGTCCGGGCACACGTCCGAGACGTTCGCGAGCGCCACTGTCTTACAGCGCTGGTTCGGCTGGCGCGTCGGCGCGCCGGCCTACGCCACCGCGATGTACGTCGCTACGTCGCGCCTTCAGGAGAACCATCACTACGCCAGCGACGTCATTTTCGGCGCGGCGATCGGCGTCGTCGCCGGCCGATCGGTAACGGTCGGGCACGGCCCCCACGCCTTTGCCGCCGCTCCAGTCGTCACCTCGCGGGGCATTGGCATCGAGTTCGCGCGGCGATAGCGGCGCCGGCCCGGGTCACTTCTTCACGTACATCACCGCGAACCCGCCGCCCGGCGCGCCGGTCACGACGACCGGGAACTTGCGTCCGTGACGGGTCACCGTGCGGCCGGCGATGATGCCGACGCTGGCGCCGAAGACCGCGTCGCTCAGCCAATGACGATTCTCGGCGACGCGCGAGATCGCGACGTACGACGAAAAGATGTACGCGGGCACCGCGCCCTTCCAGCCGAGGTGCCGCTCCAGCGCGGTGGCGAACGCGAACGTATCCGCCGAATGTCCGGAGGGGAAGGAATTGAAGCTGGACTCGTCAGGCCGCTCTCGATGCGCGATGTGCTTCATCGGCTGGACGATCGCCTCACTGACCAGGATCGCCTCGATGAGATCCATGCCCATGTGTGACACCCGCGGCTGGTCCTTGACGCGGCCGAAGACGTAGGTGGTCACCGCCGATCCCATCAGCACCGGAAACGATCCGATGAATTGACCGGGCTTGAAGAAGTCCTCGACGGCGGTGTTGCCGACCCACGCTTCGTTGACGTTGTCGTCGATCGGGTGCACGGCGGCCGCCAGGCCGGTGCCGACGCCAACCCAGAACAGATTCTCCTTCGAGGGCAAGTGCTTCACATCGTCGACGAGGTCTTTGAACATCGCCTTCACGCCGGTGTGTCGCGGCGTTGGCGGCGGGCCGGCCGGCTGCGTGATGACCTGGGCGCCGGCGACCTGACCGGAAGCCAGCGAACAGAGCAGGACGAGAAGACTAATGGGCGCGGCGGTGCTGGAGTGCGACATAAGCGGACGGTACCAGATAGAGCGTGACCAGTGTGGACAGGCTGAGGCCGCCGATGACGGCCAGCGCCAGCGGTTTCTGCAACTCGGCGCCCGCGCCCAGCCCGAGCGCGAGCGGGAGGAGACCGAAGAGCGTGCACAGGGTCGTCATCAGAATCGGCCTCAGGCGAACCCGCGCGGCGGCGAGCATCGCGTCTTCGAGGCTGACGCCCTCGATGTGGCGGCGCTCGGCGAAGTCGAGCAGGACGATGCCGTTCTTGACGACCAGTCCAATCAACAAAATCAGTCCCATCGCCGACGAGACGTTGAGATCGGTACCGGTGACGATCAGCAGGGCGAACGCGCCGCTGAGCGACAGCGGCGCCGCGGCGATGATCAGCGCGGCGGCGGTGAAGCGGCGAAACTGCGCGACCAGGATGATGAAGACGAGCGCGCTGGCAATCGCGAAGACGATCAGCAACTCGCGGAACGCCTGGCGCTGTGATGCGTACTGGCCGCCGACCTCCGAGCTGTATCCCACCGGGAGCGTGATTCCGGCGAGGCCGGCACGGATGCCGGCGACGGCGCTGCCGAGATCGCGATGTTCCAGGTGCGCGGTGACCAGTGCCATTTGCCGCAGATTTTCGCGCAGCAGTTCTTCCTGTCCGTTGTTACGGGTGATTGTCGCCAGCGTCGACGCCGGCGTCAGCACGCCGTCGGTGCCGCGGACCATCGTCGCCGCCATCCGCGACTGATCGGCGCGAAAGCCGTCGGGATAGCGGACCCGGACTGGAATCGAGCGGTCGAGCAGCCGCAGGTCGGTGGCGACGATCCCGGCCCACGCCGCCGACAACTGCGCGGTGACCTGCTCGACGGTCAGCCCGATGCGCCCCGCGGCCACGGGATCGACGCGCCATGTCACTTCCGGATTGCCGAGCGACGGCCCGACGACGTCGACAACGCCCTCGATCTTCTCGAGCATCGGCTCGACCTGTTCGGCGATGTCCACCAGCGTCGCCGGGTCGTCGCCGAAGATCTTCACTTCGATCGGGTCCGGATTGCCTTCGAGATCGCCGAGCATGTCCTGCAGCAGCTGCACGAACTCGATCTCCGTATCGGGTACGGCCTCGGCAAGCTGGTCGCGCAGTTCCTCGATCACTTCTTCCGCCGACTGCTCGCGTTGATCGCGCGGCTTCAGGCGGACGAGCACGTCGCCGGTATTCTGCTGGGTGGCGAACAGG
>DASUGM010000154.1:0-14455 GCA_036274055.1 Vicinamibacterales bacterium
GCATCGACGACTACGTCTCGAACAGTCTCGGCAGCGACCGGCTGCGCGGCGTGGTGCTGATGTCGTTTGCCGCGATCGGGCTGATGCTGGCGACCGTCGGGCTCTATGGCGTCACCGCTTCGCTCGTCGAGGAACGCACGCGCGAGGTCGGCGTGCGTCTGGTCTTCGGCGCGACACCTCGTCAAGTCTGGACGCTGGTGGTCAGCGATGCGGCGCGCATGGTCGCGTGGGGCGCCGGGGCCGGCGCGCTCGCCGCGGTCGGGGTTGGCGCGGCGCTGCGCAGCGTGGTGACCGATTTGAGCTGGGACGATGCGTGGTCTGCCGTCCCGGCGATCGCCGCGCTCGCCCTCGCCGCGCTGGTCGCGGCGACAGTGCCAGCCCTGCGTGCAGCGAGATCGGATCCCAAAGTGGCGCTGACATAGCACGCTCCGTGCGCGGTGCGCCGGTGCGCCCAATGCGCCGGTGCGTGTGCACCGTGCGCTTCTCTTCGGAGAGCTCGGCGTTGACGGTTGTGTGAGCCAATCACCCGTGCTGCCCGTCTGACCACCGAGAGAAGCACGGCGCACACGCACGGGCGCAGGGGCGCACCGGCGCATTGGCGCACGGAGCGCCGTGCTACCTGCCGAGCCCCGGCAGCAGCCCCGCGACTCCGCGGCCGAGCAACCCGAATGCCGTGGCGGTGACGAGAATCCCCATGACGCGGGTGACGATGTTGAGGCCGATTGGGCCGAGACGACGCGCGATCGGGCCGGCGGAACGAAACGCGATCCACATGACGATCGCCATGACGGTGCAGATCGCGGTGATCAGGGCCATATCGCGCCAGCCGGAATACTCGCTCGCCTGGATGACCACGGTGGTGATCGAGCCGGCGCCCACCGTGCCGGGAATCGCGAGCGGCACCACCGCCAGCGTCTTCCACAGGCGCTCGGGCACTTCTTCAATCGCTTCCTTTTCGTGTTCGGTGAGTTTGGTCTCTTCGTCGGTGACCATGCGCAGGCCATAGCGCAACAGGATCAGGCCGCCGGCTGCCTGCAGCATCGGCACGGTGATCCCGAGCAGCTGCAGCAGGAGATTCCCGAGCCACGCGACGACGAGCAGAATGATCAGAATCGCTGTCGCGCTCTGGTTGGCCATCTGCTGCTGGACGCGCGTCGAGTAGTTGCCGGCCATGGTCGCGAACAGCACCGCGGAGCTGACCGGGTTGATGATGGCGAGCAGCGACGTCGTAAACAGAACGGCGGCTTTGAGGTCCACGCGCGCTAAGCGTACTTCAGCGCGGGCGCTTCAGGACGAGTTGAGTCGTGCCGCCGGCGCCGGGAAACGCCGCGGCGAGTTCCCAGCCATCGGCGCCGGCGCCGTTGAGCACCGGGCTTGGATCGTTGGCGCCCACTGACAGCGTCCGATATTCCCACGCCTGCCGCAGCGTGGCCGCCTTGACGTTGGTCCAACTCTCGGGATCGACGCGGACGGTTCCCGTTATGGTCGCGCGAACCGGATCGGCAGAGACGATCGTCACCGGAATCGCATCGCTCTTGTCGCGATTGAGAACGTACATCCGCGCCTGCGTCCCACGTCCCGGTACGCCTTCCTGCGGCGGGGGCGGCGGCGCGCCGCCTTGCGCCGTCACCGCGACCACGATTCCACCCACCAGCAACGACGTCATCATCAGCCGGCTCATAGCTGCTGCCTCCGGCAGCATTATGGGCGATCGCCGATCGGGGGATCGGGCGATGGCAGAGCATGGGCGATCGGGCGATCGGGCGAAGGCTTTACTGAGATCTCTGCGCTCAGAACTGAGCGCTCAGCTCATCCTTTGCGCGATCGCGCGATCATTCATGCTCTGCCATCGCCCGATCACCCGATCGGCCATCGCCCATGGCCCGGCCTGCCGGCCCGGCCGGGTCTAAGCGCGTCGCGCCGGCCGATCGCTATTGGCGTAATCGCCCCTGGCTTCCGCAGTCGTGCCGATGTCTTCGGCGCCGGACTGTTCAAGCACCTGGCGCGCGCGTTTCGCCCACTCGCCGTCGTCAGCGTGGACCGATAGCAGAATGCCGCCCTTGCGTACGCGTCCTTCGTAGCGCTTTGCTTCGTACTCGGGGATGCCGAGGCCGACGAGCGCGCCGGTGATACCGCCGATGGCGCCGACGGCGCCGGCGCCCGCGAGCGCCGCGACGATCGGGCCGGCGGCAATCAGCGGACCGATACCTGGAATCGCGAGGGCGCCGATGCCGGCCAGCCAGCCGAGCGCGCCGCCGACGACGGCGCCGGACGTCGCGCCGGCAGTCACGCCTTCCGGCGCCTTCGAGGCCTTCAGGTGCGTCAGATCTTTGGTGCCCGAGTTTTCCGGAACGAGCACGGAGATGTCCGTGCTGCGAAAGCCGAGGTCGCGCAAACGCCCAACCGCGAGGTCGGCGCTGTCATACGTCGGATAGATACCGAACACTGCCGTATTGGCCATTGCAGTAGTCCTCCCTGGGTGTTGGGTGCAAGACGGACTCCAGTGTCGATAGTGGCGGCGCGAACCGAGTTCGAGGCGCTGGTGAGTAGCGCAGTTCTCGACCTCGAACCCGCGGGAACCGGTCTTGCAGCACGATCACTCGTCGGAACGATGCCCACACCACAACGCCGATCGCGCTCTCGTTTTCCGGTGTTGACGTTCGCGGGCGCGGCGCTGATTACCTCGATCGTCACGTTGTTCGTCGTCGCGCCGTGGCGCAGCGAGCCGCCGGTGCTGCAGCGCTCGGCTCCGAGCGTCGTGACGGTGCCGCTGCCACCGTCAACGGATGCGACCGCGCTGGCGTTGCCCGAAATTCCCGGCTCGCTGCGCTTCGCGGTGATGGGCGACACCGGGCGCGGCGATGCCGTGCAGTACGACACCGCCGCGCAGATGGCGAAGTGGCGCGAGCGCTTCGATTTCACGTTCGTGCTGATGCTGGGCGACAACAACTACGGCACGGGCTCACACGACGACTACGTCCGGCGGTTCGAGCGCCCCTACAAGCCGCTGTTCGATGCGGGCGTCGAGTTTCACGCCGTCATCGGCAACCACGATCCGCCGGACCAGTGGCACTATGCGCCGTTCAACATGCACGGCCATCGTTTCTACACGTTCGAAAAGGAATACGGCGTGCTCAAACCGGTGACGTCGCATCAGGTGCGCTTCTTCGCGCTCGACAGCGTGACGATGGATCGCGAAGAACTGGCGTGGCTGGAGCAGAATCTGAGCCAGTCGAATGCGGACTGGAAAATCGCGTTTTATCATCACCCGCTGTACACGTCGGGGCGCTACGCGCGCGCCGCCGCGCGGCTACGCGCGAGGCTCGAGCCGATCTTCGTCAAGGGGGGACTCGACGTCGGGTTCAGCGGCCACGAGCATTTCTACGAACGCATCGTGCCGAAGCACGGCGTCCAGTACTTCACCTCCGGCGCCGGCGGCGCGCTGCGCGTCGGCGATATCCGCCGGACCGATCTCACCGCGGCGGGCTTCGACCAGGACACCCACTTCATGCTCATCGAGATCGCCGGCGACACGCTGTACTTCCAGGTGATCAGCCGCACCGGCCAGACCGTTGACGCCGGGCGGCTGGTGCATGAGCGAGCGAAGTAACCGCAGGGGGGCAAACTGGGGTCAAACAGGGGTCAGACCCCAAGGGGTCTGACCCCTGTTTGACCCCCAACTACTGCGGACACGCCGGCCGCGACGAAATCTGCCGCGCCTTTTCCCGGAATAATTGAACCCACGCACTGACGTCCGTGGCCACTGACCACTTGTCCTCGGGAATCGGAAAACGAGCGGACCGGAAGGCCGCCGTCAGCTGCGCGTCGGTCAGTTGATTCAGCCGGTTGGCCAGTGTCTGCCGTCCGGCCTCGGTGATCTTCACGGGCAGGAACGTGCCGCCGCCGTGCGGAAACGACTCCATGCTGACGACGCACGCGGCCTCGTCCTTCCAGATCGCTGCCGCTTTCCACGCGCGGTAGTTGACCTTCGTCGGTCCGAACGTCGCACCGACGTCCTGAAGCATGACCAGCGGCCGCCGGCACGGCGGCATCTCGTCGCCCGTCGCCTCTTCGCCCAGACAGAGGAGCCGCTGATTGGGCTCCTTGTTGTCCCAGTCAGCAATCAGGATCGCAATCAGGCGCAACGCGTCGACGTCGCCAATCGGCGCGCCGCCCGCCGCTTCTTTGACCCGCTCCAGATCGAACCAGCCCCAGCCTTCGATGTCGCCGACTTCGACCGGTGTCCCGTCGAGCTTGCGTTCCACGGTGACCCATTCGTAGTCACGGTAGCGATTGTGATTGACGAGCAGATCGGCGAGACCTGCGGCGTAGAAGAAGTCGAGAATCTGACGGAGCCGAAACGGCGACGGCGGGCAGCCGTAGCAGCGCAGCCGCTCGATGAACTGGACGCGATCGGCGCCGAAGCCAAGCGCCGCAAGAATCCGGGTCGCCGCGACTTCGCCGTGTCGCTCGGGCGTCCACCCGTATTTGACTTTCACGACTTCACCGCCGGGCAGCTCGCAGTCGAACTTCGGCGTCGTGCCGGAGATCTTCTTGCTGACGTAATGACAGTCGAGCCGAACCTTGGGATCGAACGGATGCGGGTCATTCGGCGGCACCGACAGATCGCGCGCGCCGATGGATGTCCCGTTGTCGACGAAGACCTTGGCTCGGGCCAACGTGGCGTGGCGGATGCGCCATGCGGCGCTGTCGCGCGCGGTGTCCTCGTCCGCGAACATTTCTCGCGCCGCCTTGGTCAGCGGCAGGCAGAGCACGACGATGACGGCGATGAGAAACACCCGCTGGACCGGACCCGGAGCGTGGTGGGCCATGGTTTAGCTGCAGGCGGCGTGGCTGACCAGATAAATCACCGCCAACACCGACACCGGCACTCCGAGTAGCCACGCAATTGCGTACTTTCGCACCTGCACTCCTCACGCCGGGGGAAACGCCGGCCCTGGAAGCGTGGCCAGTGCAAAGGTGGGGCCATGAAGGCGGGTCTTTGGAGCGATCGCTATAATTCAATCGCGATCAGATGCTGATTAACTGTGTCCTCTACCGAAACGGAGAGCGCGTCGGTGACATCCCGGTCTCCGACATTCGCAAGCACGTCAGCGAGCCCGACAGCTTCGTCTGGGTCGCCCTGCGCGATCCGGAAGCGCAGGAACTCGAGGCGCTGCAGGCCGAATTCGGCCTGCACGAGTTGGCGGTCGAGGACGCGATGCGCGGCCACCAGCGGCCGAAGATCGAAGAATACGGAACCCTCATGTTCGTCGTCGTGCATACCGTGGAGCTCGATGGCGAAGATCTGGTGCAGGGCGAGGCGGCAATCTTCGTCGGACCGAACTTCGTGCTCACGGTCAGGCGGGGCACGCGCACCGGATTTGCCGACGTGCGTTCGCGCACCGAGCAGGAACCGGAGCTGCTGCGCCATGGTCCTGCCTACGTGCTCTACGCCCTGCTCGACTCGGTCGTCGATCGCTACTTTCCGGTCGTCGATTGCCTGTCGGACGAGATCGAAGGCATCGAAGAACGGATCTTCTCCGGCAAGACGACGCGTGCCCAGATTGAGTCGCTCTATGGCTTGAAGCGCAAGCTCATGATCTTGAAGCACGCGGCGAGCCCGCTCCAGGAAGTCGCGGGCAAGCTTCACGGTGGCCGCGTGCCGGCGTTGTGCGCGGGCCTCCAGGATTATTTCCGCGACGTCTACGATCACCTCGCGCGGTTGAACCTGCTGCTCGACGACCTGCGCGACACGGTGACGACGGTGATGTCGGTGAACCTGTCGCTGATCACGATCTCCGAAAACGAGGTGACCAAGGCGCTGGCCAGCTACGCCGCGCTGGTCGCGGTGCCGACCCTGATCGTCGGCATCTACGGCATGAACTTCGATTACATGCCCGAATTGCAGTGGAAATGGGGCTACCCGCTGGTGATGGCCCTGATGATCGGGATCGACGGTTATCTCGTCTATAGGTTCAGGAAGGCGAAATGGCTGTAGTGCCGTTTATCGTCGCAACGAGCTTCGCCGCCGGGCTCAACGTCTATGCCACGGTCGTCACGTTGGGCCTCCTGGGACGCGCCGGTTGGGTCGAACTGCCGGGGGCACTCTCGTCGCTGACGAACTGGTGGGTGCTCGCCGGCTGCGGCGTGATGCTGGCCATCGAGTTCGTCGCCGACAAAATCCCGGTGGTCGATTTGGTCTGGAACGTCGTGCAGACCGCGGTGCGCGTGCCGGCCGCCGCGGTGATGGCCTATGCCGCGGCGACGCCGCTGTCACCGAACGAGCAGTTGTTGGCGGGACTTGCCGGCGCGCTAATCGCCTTTGCGGCTCACGGCGGCAAGATCGCGATGCGCACCGCGGTGTCGGCGTCACCGGAGCCGGTGACCAACATCGTGCTCAGCTTCACCGAAGACGTCTTCGCGATCGGCCTGACCTGGTTTGCCACCCGTCATCCTTACCTGGCGGCCACGCTGGCGATCAGCGCGCTCGTCGTCATCGTCTTCGCCGTGCGCTGGGTCGTCCGGATGATCGCGCGTCGTTTCAGGCGACAGGCGACGGTCGAGATTCTCGCGAAGAGCTAGGTGACCGTCTGTGCGAACAAGAGCACAGACTCATTCGTTCCGTAACGCCACCACCGGGTCCACTCGCGTCGCCCGCACCGCGGGCACTGCGCATGCCGCCAGCGCGACGACCGTCAGCACCGCCACGGCAATCGCCGACGACGGGTCGATCGGCGAGACGCCGAAGAGCAACGACCCGAGTAGACGCGCCAGGCCGATCGCGGCGGGAATGCCGATCACGAGCCCGATCGCGACCAGCTTCACGCCCTGCCCGACCACGACCTTCAGAATGCCGGCGCGGCTGGCACCCAGCGCCATCCGGATCCCGAATTCGCGCTGCCGCTGCGAGACCAGATACGACATCACGCCGTAAATGCCGACCACCGCGAGGATCAGCGCGGTTACGGCAAATACACCCATCAGCCAGGACGTAAACCGGGACCGCGACGTCTGCTGACCGACCAGGCTTTCGAGCGTGGCGATGTTGTAGACGACGACTCCTGGGGCCTGGTCACGAATCGCCTGACGCACCGACGTTGCGATCGCGTTGGCATCGCCTGTCGCGCGCACCAGGACAGCCAGACCCGGGCGGTCGGTGTACGGCAGGAACAAGTCAGGATCCTGCGTCGGATTGTCGGGCAGGCCGCGGTGCCTGGCTTCGCCGACCACGCCGATGATGCTCAAGCAGGGCGGCGCATTACCGAGACCGATGTGTTTGCCGATGGGATCCTGCCCCGGCCAGAAGCGCTTGACGACGTTCTCGCTGACGATCACGGCGTTGCTCGAGGCCGACAGGTCGGCGGCGGTGAACACGCGGCCGGCGCGCACCGGCAGTCGAATCGTGGCGAAGTAGTCCGGCGTGACGCGATGGAAATACGCTCGCGGCGCGGTCTGCGCGCCGCTGCGTGCGTCCCCTTCGGCGTTGTAGAAGGTCGCGCCGCTGCCGGCGCCCAGCGGGATGTCGCTGCTGAGCGCGACGCTGACGACGCCAGGCAGCGCGCGGAGGCGGTCGATCAAGTCGGTCGACGAGATGACCAACGGGATCGGCGGCGGTGCCGGCACTGTCTGACACGTCGTCGCGACGGCCGCTGACGGCGGGGGCGCCGGCGGGGCCGCAGGTGTCGGCGATGCCGGCGGCGCCGGCACGCGCGGGATGTTCACCTGCAACGACAGCACCGAGGTCGGGTCGAACCCCGGATCGAGCGCGGTGAGGTTTCGCACCGACTGAATCATCAGGCCGGCACCGACCACCAGGACGATGGCCAGCGCGACCTCGACGACGACGAGCACGCCGCGAAGACGATGGGCGCGGGCGCTGCTCGTGCCGCGAGCCGAGTCCTTCAACGCCGCGCCCAGGCTCGCCAGGCGCGCGTGCATCGCCGGCGCGAGGCCGAGAACGACGCCGCACGCGAGCGCGATGGCCGCCATGAACCCGAGCGCGGTGAGGTTCAAGGTCGGCTGGACGTAGCTGGGAAACGTGACCGGACTGGTCGCGACCAGCGTACGCAGCCCAAAAACAGCAACCGCAATGCCCGCCATCGCGCCGAGCGCCGCCAGGACGCAGCTTTCGGTGACCAACTGTCGCAGCAGCCGCCGTTGTCCGGCGCCCAGGGCGGTCCTGAGCGCGATCTCGCGCTGGCGCGACTCCGACTTGCCGATCAGCAGGTTGGCGACGTTGGCGCAGGCGACCAGCAGCACGAGCACGACGGCGACCATCAGCGCCACCACTGCGGAATTGAGCGGTCCGATCAGCAGATCGCTGAGCGAGCTGACTTCGACGCCGCGCTTCTCATTGGTATCCGGATGCTGGATTTCGAGCTGTCGCGAGATCGCGGTCAGCTCGCTTTGCGCCTGCGACTGGCTGACGTTGTCCTTGAGTCGCGCAATCGCGTTGAAGCCGCGGCTGCCGCGGTTGGTCAGACCGCCCTGCGCCATGAACGGCACCCAGAACTCGGCGGCATCAGTGACGCCGGTGATCCCGGGGGGCATGACCCCGATGACCGTGAACGTCTGACCGAGAATCGCGACCGGCTGATTGACGATCGACGGGTCGCCGCCGAACCGGCGCTTCCACAGCGAATCGGACAGGACCATCACGAAGTCGCGCTGCGGCACCGCGTCCTCGTCGGGGCGAAATGTCCGCCCGAACGCCGGCGACGCGCCAATCAGATCGAAGTACGGCTGCGATACGGCCTCGCCGGTGATCCGCTCCGGATCGCTGGCCCCGAGAAAGGTCAGCGTCAGCGGCGTGTAGCCGGCCATCGCGTCGAAGCTCGTCGACTGCGCGCGCCAGTCGGCGAAGTCCGGATAGGAGTTGCCGCGCCGTTCGACGGTCGTGCGCTGGACATTGCCGATCAGCACCATCAGCCGGTCGGCGTGCGGGTACGGCAGACCGCGCATCACCATGGCGTCGACCAGACTGAAAATCGCGGTGTTGGCGCCGATGCCGATGCCGAGGACGAGCACCGCGACGAGGGTGAACGCCGGCGCCCGGCGCAGCGTGCGCAGCGCGTACTTCAGATCCTGCCAGATGCTCTCGACCGACGGGAACGTCCACATGTCGTGTACCTCTTCGCGCAGAACCGCGACGTTGCCGAACTGCTTGCGCGCCGTCAGCGCATCATTGGTGTCGGCGGTCTTCATGGCCAGATGAAACGCGAGTTCGTCGTCGATGTCGCGCGCGAGCGTCCGCCGCCGCCACAACATCGCGATGCGATTCCAGACACCGAGCCCGCGATCGCGCACCTTCATCAGGCACCCTGCATGACCCGGGTCACCGCCGCGGCGACCCGCGTCCAGTAGCGCGACTCACGCTCGAGCTCACGCCGGCCGATCCCCGACAGCGTGTAGAACTTCGCCCGGCGGTTGTTGTCGGACAGGCCCCACTCCGCTTTCAGCCAGCCGCGCACCTCGAGCTTGTGCAGCGCGGGATACAGCGCGCCTTCCTCGACGCGCAGGACCTCGTCCGACGCGCGCTGGATGTGCTGCGCGATCGCGTAGCCATGCAGCGCGCCGCGGCTGAGCGCTTTCAGGATCAGCATGTCCAGCGTGCCCGGCAGGAGTTCGCCTTCGGACGGTCGCGAGCCTGTTCCCATAAGTTCCTTAGGTATAGCATTGGACGAGCCGCGACGCGGATTGGTTCCTTGCCGCGTCGCGGGACTTGATCCCCTAAGTCTTGAGTCTTGGGTCTTGAGTCTTGGGTCTTGGGTCAGTTCTCCGTGTGCGACTCAAGACCGAAGACCCAAGACCCAAGACTGCAATAAGATCCAGGCCCGTGGCCAAGATCCTCCAGCAGCTTCCCGTCGGCGAAAAAGTCGGCATCGCGTTCTCCGGCGGTCTCGACACCAGCGCCGCGCTCCACTGGATGCGCGCCAAAGGTGCGATTCCCTACGCCTACACCGCCAACCTCGGCCAACCGGACGAGCCCGACTACGAGGACATCCCGCGGCGCGCCCGGTTATACGGCGCGGAGGAAGCGCGCCTGGTCGACTGCCGCCGGCAGATGGTGCAGGAAGGCATCGCGGCGCTCCAGTGCGGCGCGTTTCACATCTCGACCGCCGGCGTGCCGTACTTCAACACCACGCCGCTCGGCCGCGCCGTCACCGGCACATTGCTCGTCGTCGCGATGAAAGAAGACGACGTCCACGTCTGGGGCGACGGCAGCACGTTCAAGGGCAACGACATCGAGCGCTTCTATCGCTACGGGCTGCTCGCCAATCCGTCACTGCGGATTTACAAGCCCTGGCTCGATCAGCAGTTCATCGACGAGCTCGGCGGCCGCAAGGAAATGTCGGAGTACATGGTGCGGGCCGGCCTCGCCTACAAGATGAGTGTCGAGAAAGCGTATTCGACCGACTCGAACATCCTCGGCGCGACCCATGAGGCCAAGGATCTCGAGCATCTGAATACCGGCATCAAGATCGTCCAGCCGATCATGGGCGTCGCTTCCTGGCGCGAGGACGTCGTCGTCAAGCCGGAGAGCGTGACGATCCGATTCGACGAGGGCCATCCGGTGGCGTTGAACGGGATGACGTTCAGCGATGATGTCGAGCTGCTGCTCGAGGCGAATCGCATCGGCGGACGTCACGGCCTCGGGATGAGCGATCAGATCGAGAATCGGATCATCGAGGCGAAGAGCCGGGGCATTTACGAGGCGCCCGGAATGGCGCTGCTGTTCATCGCCTACGAACGGCTGGTAACCGGCATCCACAACGAGGACACGATCGAGCAGTACCGCGAGAACGGCCGGCGGCTGGGACGGCTGCTCTATCAGGGCCGGTGGTTCGATCCGCAGTCGATGATGCTGCGCGAGACCGCGCAGCGCTGGGTGGCGCGCGCGATCACCGGCGAGGTCACGGTCGAGCTGCGCCGTGGCAACGACTACTCGCTGCTCGACACCTCGAGCCCGAACCTGACCTACAAGCCCGAGCGGCTGACGATGGAAAAGGGCGAGGGCGAATTCACGCCGCTGGACCGGATTGGCCAGCTGACGATGCGCAATCTGGACATCGCCGACACGCGCGACAAGCTGCGCGTCTACACGCAGACGGGCATTCTGTCAGGGGCGCCGGGGTCGAGCCTGCCGGCGCTGTCGGAGAAAAAAAAGTAGGTCGGGTGTCCTTTATGCAAGTAATGCATAAAGGACACCCGACCTCATTTTTTTCTTACTGCGGCATCTGCAGTTCGGGCATCGGCCGGCCCATGAACAGGCGGCGGGCCATACGGCCGAGGACTTGCGCGCGCTTGGCGCTGCGGTTGATGCGCGCGCTGTCGGTGGCAATTCCGGTGTTCGCGTACATCTGCCGGTAGAGCTTCGAGATCAGCACGAACGCCACGCGGGCGCGAACTGAGGTCACCGCCAGGCCGGACCGCGTCCAGATGCGTTTCCAGCTGTAGAACTGGTCCCAGACCTGCTGCGTCTGCACCCGGATCTGCTCGGCTGACATCGTCGGATGGAGCGAGAAGATCTTCGGCCGTTTGTGCTCGGGAATCAGCCAGTGCGTCGTCACCGGGACGCCGTCGATGGTCTCGGGATTCTCCTGCGACTTCGCCCACTTCTCGAAATCGAGTGTGCCGGGGAACGGCGTCAGCAGCACGAACTGCGCGAATGTCAGGTCGGCGCGGTCGGCGAGATTCAGCGTCGCGTCGAAGGTCTGCTCGCGGTCGCTCGGCAAGCCGAAGATGAACGAGCCGAGCACATGCACCCCGTGCTTGCGGAATTTCTTCAACCGCTCGACCAGCTCATCACCGGAGAGGTTGAAGCCCTTGTAGACGTCTTTCAATCCCTCGCTGGTGACCGACTCGACGCCGACGAGCGCGCCCCTGATGCGAGCCCGGCGCATCGCGGCGAGAAACTCCTCGTCCTCGGCGGCCTCCATCGTGATCTGCGTGAAGAAGACCGTGTCTTTCGGCAGCTGCTCGAGCAGCTTCATCAGATCGAAGCGCTGCTGACGAATCGCGAGCAGCTCGTTGAGTTTGCTGGGATCGGCTTTGCGCCGCGCCATCGCGATGTCGCTGAGCGGCACCGGATAGAAGTTATCGTCGGCCAGGGCGATGAAGCGGAAGCCGCGGCGACGCAGCTCGACGATTTCACCGACCACCGACTCGACTTCGCGCGATCGCGGCTGCTGGCCGTCGGTCCGCCACACCGAGCAGAACGAGCAATGCTTCGGGCAGCCGCGCACGGTCTGCACCGAGGCCCACATGTAGCTGTCGGGCGGGAGCAGGTCCCAACGCGCCGGCATGAATCGCTCGCCGGCGATGCGTCCGCCGTCATACATGCGTTGCGGCTCGCCGGCGATGCAGTCACGCACGACCTGCTGCCAAATCAAATCGCCGTCGCCTTTGACCACGGCGTGGGCGCCGCCGTTGGCGAGCACCTCGTCGGGGAACAGGGTCGCGTGGATACCGCCGTAAATGACCCAGGCGCCGCGGGCGCGCGCCAGGTTGCCGATCTCGTAGCCGCGCCGGGCGTTGCCGGTGTGGATACCGATGCCGACGACATCGCCCTTGGCGATGCTCTCGGGGTCGATTTGTTTCAGCGTCTCGTCGACGAGGACAGGGTCTCCCCACTCGCGGCCGGTGGCCGCCGCCAGAACATACAGCCAGCGCGGCGTGATGACCGCGACGCCGAATTCCACGCGGGAGGGGTTGATCAGATGTACGCGCAAGCTCATTCTTTGGACGCTTCTTCCACGTCGACCTCGACTTCATCGCCCCAGGGATTGGGTTGCGGTCCCGGCACAATGCCGGCGATATCAGGGTCGACCCCCGCGGGTCCGTCTGGCGTGTTTGCCCGCTGAGCCTTGGCTTCGAGACGGCGCGCAGCCTTTTGCTGTTGCTTCTCCTGCCTCGCTCGTTCACGGGCACGCTTATTCTGAGTTGGTCTGGACTTGTGCACGGGAACCTCCGCCGGACGTCTCCCACCGGCGGCTATCACTGCAGGCGGGGATGCGTAATCGTATGCGATATCGGCTCCGGTTGCGAGCATTTCGCCCGCTTGCTATGCTGGAGCCAGTCGCTTTAGCCCGCCGCTGCATCGCCCAGAGCCGAT
Organism: Vicinamibacterales bacterium; assembly: GCA_036274055.1. Classification (GTDB taxonomy): domain Bacteria; phylum Acidobacteriota; class Vicinamibacteria; order Vicinamibacterales; family SCN-69-37; genus DASUGM01. The sequence goes on from DASUGM010000154.1 coordinate 13,118, forward strand.
CGAGTCGGTCCTCGCTCCCCTCGAGCCCTTCAGCAGTTTGTGGATGGTCCACTTGGCTAATCGCAGTCGCCGCAACGGTGCGGCAGGTCCGCCACAAGGCGGATGAAGTAGAGGAACGATGAATCGAAAGTTGTACGTAGGCAATCTGTCTTTCAACACCGAGGAACACACCCTTCAGACGCTGTTTGCCGAGGCTGGCCCGGTCCAGTCGGTCCGCGTCATGCGCGACAAGGCGACCGGCCAGTCGCGGGGGTTTGCGTTCGTCGAGATGGAGACGGATGAGGGCGCATCAGCGGCGATCGAGAAGTTTCATCAGGCGGACGTCGAAGGACGCCGGCTGACCGTAAACGAGGCGCGTCCGCAGGTGCCGCGCGGTGACCGACCGTTCGGCGGTGGTGGCGGCGGCGGCCGCCGCTTCGGCGGTGGCGGCGGCGGTGGGTTCGACGGTGGCGGCGGTGGTGGCGGCCGTCGTCGCGAGCCGCGCTGGTAACTCGAGCGGTTTCAGACACCTGGGCCGGGTCCCCAACACGGGGATCCGGCCCTTTTTTGTCTCCGGAGGTCCCAGCCGCGCTTACGGACTTGTATGGGCCGGAACCTCGGTCCTTGCGGTACGATGCGGGCGTGATGACCTCCCGCATGCTCCGCGCTCTGGGCGCCAGCCTGGCCTTTCTTGCGTTTGGTGTCGCGCCCGCCTTCGCTCAGGATCCGCAGCCGAAGCCGCAGCCGAAGCCTCCCGGTTTCGCGAAGGAGGGCATGTACGTCGGTGTCGCCGGCCTGCCGAACTTCGCGCTCGACGGCGTGACCTTCGACGGCCGGACGCTCTACCGGGAGATCGGCGGACCGGAAGTGGCGATTCTGCCAAAGCTCGACAGCGGCCCGATGTACCGCATCGTCGCCGGATTCCGCGCGCGTCCGGCGGCGTTGGAATTGAGTTACGAGCGGCGCTCGCACGCCGCCTCGTTCCTGGAGATTCCAGGTAAGGCCGAGTTCAACGCGTTCAACGTCGACGCGAAAATATTCTTCCGCACCGAAGACCGGATTCAGCCGCACATCGTCGTCGGTTTTGCGTTCCCCTGGCTGTCTGTGCACAACGGCAGCTTCAGCAACGAGACCGAGACGGCCGAGGTCGACGACGCCAACTTCAGCGGCCCGGCGGCGAACTTCGAAGCCGGCGTGACCATCTTCGCGACGAATCGCATTGGCTTCAGCGTCGGCTATCACTACCGCTACATCTGGTTCACCAATTATCGCGGCGTCGGCGAGCAGGAATTCAAGCTCGTGCCGTGGTTTGGCGAGCGGACCAACAGCGCGATCGTGATGGGCTTCTATACGTTCTGA
>DASUGM010000155.1:0-11079 GCA_036274055.1 Vicinamibacterales bacterium
ACCCCATGGGGTCTGACCCGTGTTTGACCCCGCGTCTCCCTGTCCCCGTTTAGACTGAAACTGTGGAAAACACCCCCGTCCCCCTCGATCTCCGTCCAGCCGAAGAATTCGCGCGCGGCCAATTGCCGGGCGCCGTGCACCTCGATCTGTGGGGTGTGAGCCTGATCGACACGAGCGAGGCGCCGCTGCGCGCGTTCATGTGGATGATCGGCCACCTCTTCTCGCTGCGCGGCATCTCGCCGGCGCGGCCGGTGCTGGTCTACGAGCAGGACGCCGGGATGCGCGCCGCGCGCGCGCTGTGGCTGCTCGAGTACCTCGGCCATCCCGACGTCCGTCTGCTCGACGGCGGCTTCACGCAGTGGCGGCGCGACGGTCAGCCGATCTCCACCGATCCGATCGCGCCGACGCCGAGCGACTGGCACGGCACTCCCGACCCGTCGCGGCTCGCGACCTGGCGCGACGTCTACGATCGGCTCGGCAATCCCGACACCGTCATCGTCGACACGCGCAGCGCGGCCGAATACTACGGCGACGCGGTGCGCGCCAAACGCGGCGGCGCGATCCCGGGCGCCGTGCATCTCGAGTGGAAGGAGAATCTCACCGCCGCCGGCGCTTACAAGTCAGACGCCGATTTGAAAGCCATGTACGACGCGCTCGGCGTGACCCCGGACCGTGAAGTCGTCACCTACTGCCAGGGTGGCTATCGCGCGGCCCATACCTACCACGCACTGAAACGAATCGGCTTCCCGCGCGTTCGTGTCTACACGGGCTCGTGGAAAGAGTGGGGCGATCGCGAGGATCTACCCATCGAACGGCCGGAGCGCCGCTTGCGGTCTAAGCTGTAGGAGATGGTCGGTCAGAACATCGGCAAGTACCGAGTCCTTGATCGCGTCGGCCGTGGCGGGATGGGCACGGTCTACCGCGCCCTCGACGAGACGCTGCACCGCGAGGTCGCGATCAAGGTGCTCAACGCCGATCTGAACGATGAAGCCGTCGCCAAACGCTTTCGCGCCGAGGCGGTGACCGTCGCGCGGCTCAATCATCCCGGCATCGCCACCGTCTACGAGCTGTTCCAGCACGATGGGCAGTGGCTGATGGTGATGGAGTTCCTGCGCGGCGAGACGCTCGAGGCGCTGGTGTCCCGCAAAGGCGCGCTGCCGGTGACGCAGTCGGCCGGGCTGTGCATGCAGGCGTTGTCGGCGCTCGCGCACGCGCACAGCCTCGGCGTCGTCCACCGTGATCTGAAGCCGGCGAACATGATCCTGAGTGACACCGGCGTGCTCAAGGTCATGGACTTCGGGATCGCGCGCGTCGCCGGGACCGAGCACCTGACCAGCGCCGGCTTCATGATGGGGACGCCCGCCTACATGGCGCCGGAGCAGGTCGTCGCCGGCGACATCGATGCCCGCGCCGATCTCTACGCGATTGGCGTCGTGCTCTTTCATCTCGCCACCGCGAAGCTGCCATTCAAAGGCAAGACGCCGTTCGAGATGGCGCAGTCGCGCCTCTACGGCGCGCCGACGCCAATCCGCGACTTGCGGCCGGACGCGCCCGAGTGGCTGGGCCGCGTCCTCGAGATCGCGCTTACTCGCGATCCCGAGGGGCGCTATCACTCGGCGCCGTTGTTTCATGAAGCGCTTCGCCGCGGTGTCGCGGAGCTGCCGCTCGATACGCCGTACGCCGGCGCACTGCCGCCTGAACTGGTGGTCACCGCGGCGCCGAACACGCTGCGGACGCTGGCGTCGCCGCCAGTCGACCCATCGACGGCGATGACGATCGCGCCGGAATCAATGGCCGCGATGGCTGCGGCGACCGCGGTGACGATGCCGCCGACGCCGCGCCGCCGTCTGCCGATGGTGCCGGTTGCGGCGGCCGCGGTCGTGATCGCTGCGATCGTTGTCTGGTTGATACAGAGGGCAACGCCGGCGCCGGGTCCCGATTCCGCGCCGACGACGCCGGCCGCGACCGCTACCAGTTTGCCTCCCGCACCTGAACACGCGCTGCCGCCGACGTCACCAGCGGCGCCGGCGTCCGCGCCGACGCAAACGCCGGCGACGACCTCGACAACCGCACCGCCGGGTGTCACAGGCGTGCAAACACCGGCGCCACCGCCGGCCGCGGCCGGGCCCGAGGCAGCCGCGCGCGGGCGCGGCGCGACGAAGCCGCTTGGCGTCGATCCACTGGCGTCGTTTCCCGGCGTGCGCGCGATCGTCATCGCCGGCAAGAAGGGCGAAGAGCGGGACGCTGAGCTCCGGTTTGCGGCAGGGGAAATCACCGTCGTCGACACCCGCGCGGCCACGCCGATCGTGGTCCTGAGATATCGTGACCTCGTGCGAGCCATCTACACCCGTGCGCGTGCGCCGCGGTGGGACAAGTCTTTCGCGGCGCCGCCGGCCGATCTCGATCTGCCGGGCGGCGGCATTTTCCGTTCGGCCCGGCACTGGCTGGTGCTGCAGTCGAACACGACCTTCGCGATTGTGCGCCTCAACGACGGCGACTGGCGCGCGATCATCGAGAGGGTCACCGAGCGCACTGGTCTGCGCGTCGATCAATCCGCGGGCACGCCGTAGCCGCCGGTCATCACGATGTTGCGATTGCAGTACGACGACCATGGCACTTCGCGCACGCGCGCGCTGGCAAGCGGGCTCATCCACATCGGCCGGCTCCCGTCGAACGAGCTCGCCATCAACGATCCGAGCGTCTCGCGCAAGCACGCGGTGCTGCGGGTCGATAGCGGCCGGTGTTTCGTCCAGGACTCCGCCAGCCGCTACGGCACGTTCGTCAATGGCAACCAGATCCTCGCCACCCAGGAGGCGGTCGAAGCGCTACCCGGCGACGTGATTCGCATCGGCGAGGTCTCGCTGACGCTCGAGCAGCACCTCGAGGAAAAGGAGCTGCTGAGCGACGCTAATCACGACATCGCCGAAGGCCCCGGCACGATTTTCCGGCCCGCCGATTCGGCTCCGCACGCGACGGTCAACACCAACGAGAGTCAGCTGATCAAGCTGTTGTCGGACGTCAACCGGACGCTGCTGAGCACGCAGTCGCTCCCGGAAGTCCTCAACCGCGTCGTCGACCTGGCGTTTGCGGCGGTGCCGGCCGAGCGCGCGTTTCTGATGCTGCGCGAGTCCGAGGACGAAGCGCTGGTCGCGCGCGTGCTGCGGCACCGCGACGGATCGATCCCGCCGAATCCGACGCTGAGCCGGAAGATCGTCCGCCGGGTGATGCGCGAGCGGGTCGCGGTGCTCGCCGCCGACGCGACCACCGACGCGAAGATCGGCATCACCGACAGCATCATGCGTTTCAGCATCCGCTCGTTCATGTGCGCGCCGCTGTGGGCGCGCGACGAAGTCTGCGGCGTCCTCTACGTCGACAACCCGCGCGCCGGCCAGTTCACGGCCGCGCACCTCGACGCGTTCACGGCCCTGACCAACGCGGCGGCGGTGGCGATCGAACAATCGCGGCTGTCGTCGCAGTTGCTCGAAGAGACCCGGCGCAAGGAGCGCCTGCAGCGCTATCACTCGCCGGCGGTGGTCAGCCGGATCATCCACGCCTCTGACAGCGAGGCCGGCCTCGAGGCCGCCGAGCGCGACGTCACCGTGATGTTCTGCGACCTCGTCGGCTTCACCGCGATGGTCGAACACCTGACGCCGGTGCAGTCGGCGACGCTCCTCAACGGCTTCCTCACCCGCATGACCGACGTCGTCTTCGAGCACGAAGGCACGCTCGACAAGTTCCTCGGCGACGCGCTGCTGGCGGTGTTTGGCGCGCCGTTCGACCAGCCGCTGCATCCGCTGCGCGCGATCGAAGCCGCCCTCGGAATGCGCAAGGCGCTCAGCGAGATGAACGCCAAGACCGACGGCCCGAAGCTGGCGATGCGGATCGCGATCAACACCGGCGTCGCGCTCACCGGGGACATCGGTTCGCCGCGCCGCCGCGAATTCACCGTGCTCGGCGACGTCGTCAATACCGCCTCGCGGATCGAGGACGAGATCGCCGGCCCCGGGCAGATTGTGATCTCCGGCTCGACCTACGCGCGCGTCAAGGACAAGGTCACCGTGCGCCCGCTCGGGGCCAAGTTAGTGCGTGGCCGCACCACTCCGCTCGAAACGTTCGCGGTCGAAGGCTGACGCCTGGATCCTCCCAATTGCCAGATTGCCGAATCGAGGGCATTGCCGGATTGGATTGATCGATGGCCGGATTGCCGGAATCATTGACGGATTGCTGATTGCCGAATTGCTGCGCCGAGATGCGCTGATCCGGCGCGCCACTCCGACCTTCTCGATCTGGCAATCTCAATCTGTCAATCAATCCGGCAATCGATCCGGCAATCGATCCGGCAATCAATCCGGCAATCAATCCGGCAATCGCCGAAGGCGTCAATCCGGCAATCCGCCAGTTCGGCATTGATTGCGGCAATTGGACAATCGATCAATCCAATTCGGCAATGCCCTCGATACGGCAATCAGGCAATTGACAGCGTCCGCCGATAGAGCTGCTCGTACTGCGGCACGATGGTGTCGACGCAGAACGCCGATCGCACGCGCATCGCCGCGGCCTCACCGAATCGCCGCCGGCGGTCGGCGTCGGCGAGCAGGGCGATCGCGCGGTCAGCCATCTCCTCGGCGCGATCCGGATCACAGAGATAACCGTGCTCACCGTCGATCACGACCTCCGGCAGACCGCCGACGCGCGACGCGACGACGGGCATCCCGCACGCCATCGCTTCCAGCGCCGCCAGGCCAAAACTTTCCTGCGACGACGGGAGCAGGAACACGTCGCCGGCCGACAGCCACGCGACCGGGTCCGGTTGTTCCCCGGTGAACGTCACCACGTCCGACAATCCCTCTTCACGCACCCGCACCTCGAGGAAGCCCCGGTCGGGACCGTCCCCGATCATCACCAGCCGCGCGTTGACGCGCGATCGCACCCGTAGGAAGACGTCGAGCACCATGTCGACGCGCTTGACCGGACGGAAATTCGAGACGTGCATCACTATCAACTCGCCATTGGGCGCGATCCGGCGGCGCAGATCGGGATCGACGCGGCGCTGGTAGACGTCGCAGTCGAGAAAATTCGGAATCACTTCGATCGCGCGCTTGATGCCGAGCGCAGCAACGGTGTCGCGTCGCAGGCTCTCCGAGACCGCGGTCACCGCGTCGGACTGATCGATCGAAAACGCCACCGCGCGCGTGTACGACGGATCGCTGCCGACCAGCGTGATGTCGGTGCCGTGCAGCGTCGTCACCGTGCGGACGCCGCCGCCGTCGGCTTCCTTGCGCAGGATTTGATCGGCCAGGTACGCGGCGGTCGCATGCGGCACGGCGTAGTGGGCGTGGACGAGGTCGAGCTTGTGCTCGCACGCCACGCGGACGATGGCGTTGGCGAGCGCGAGCAGGTACTGCGGTTCGCGGAACAGCGGATACGCCGGCGTGTCGACGCGCTCGAACCGCAGTCCGGGCCGTCCATCGCGCCAGCGGAACGGCCGCTCGCTGCTGAGCAGCGTGACCTGATGGTCCCGCAGCGACAGCGCATGCGCCAACTCGGTCGCGACCACGCCGCTGCCACCAACGGATGCATAACAGACGATGCCGATCCTCATGGCTCAGCCCTGAGCCTTCATCAACGAATCCCGCACCACCGGCTCTCTGACCACGATCCCCTCCGCCCACTGCACCCCCGCCAGCGCGCCGAACTGGGCGTCGCGGCTTTCGATCAACTGACGGAACGTCGGCGCACTGAGACGCGTCTGCACCGCCTCGGCGCCGGACGGCACGAACTGGCTCGCGTAGCATGCCAGGGCCTGTCGCTTCTTCTCGTAATGCGCGGAGACGTCGACGACGAACGACGGGGCGACGCCGTCGTTGATGAAGTAGTAGCAGGTCCATTCCGGCCGCCACGGCGAATGCGCGGCGTCGGCCTTGCGCAGGCCGCTCAGGAACAGCGCGCGGGTGAGCACCCCGCTCGCAGCGACGTGGTCGGGATGACGATCCTGCCAGAACGGGATGGCGACGGCGCGCGGCTGGTGCCGGCGGACGCACTCGATCGCCGATCGGAGAATGGCCGGCGTCGGCTCGATGCCGCCGTCGGGCCAGCCGAGATTCTCGCGCCAGGCGGCACCAAGGACGCCGGCCGCGGCTTCGGCCTCGCGTCGACGGCCTTCGACCGTGCCGTTGCTGCCGAGTTCGCCGGCGGTCAGATCGCACAGGCCCACTGATCGGCCCTCGGCCGTGTGCCGCGCGATACTGCCGCCAAGTCCAATTTCGATGTCGTCCGGGTGCGGGCCAAAGACCAGCAGGTCGATCGGCATGAACTCGACTCTATATGAAGGTGCCGTCAATTGACGTACCCTTGATCCCCAGCCTAGACTGCGATTTCTCTCACAGCAGGCGCACGGAACCAGAATGGTCGGGCAGAACATCGGCAAATATCGGGTCCTCGATCGCGTCGGCCGGGGAGGGATGGGCACGGTCTATAAAGCGATCGACGAGACCCTGCACCGCGAAGTCGCGATCAAAGTCCTCAATGCCGAGCTGAACGATCCGGAGATTGCCAAGCGCTTCCGCGCCGAGGCGATCACGGTGGCGCGCCTCAGTCATCCCGGCATCGCCACGATCTACGAGCTGTTCCAGCACGAAGGCCAGTGGTTGATGGTCATGGAGTTCGTGCGCGGCGAGACGCTCGAGCACATGGTCGATCGCATGGGCCCGTTGTCGCCGCAGCGCGCCGCCGAACTGTGCATGCAGTCGCTCGCGGCGCTGGCGCACGCGCACAGCATGGGCGTCGTCCACCGCGATCTCAAACCCGCGAACTTGATGATCACCGAGAACGGGACCATCAAGATCATGGACTTCGGGATCGCGCGGGTCGCCGGCACCGAACACCTGACCAACGCCGGCTTCATGATGGGCACGCCCGCGTATATGGCGCCCGAACAGGTCATGGGGCATGAGATCGACGCCCGCGCCGATCTCTACGCGCTCGGCGTCGTCTTCTATCGCCTGACCACCGCGAAGCTGCCGTTCAAGGGCGACACGCCGTTCGCGATGGCGCAGTCGCAGGTCAACGATCCCCCGATTCCGATCAGCTCGCACCGCCACGATTTGCCGCCGTGGGCGGACCTGCTGATCACCCGCGCGCTCGCGAAGTCGCCGGAAGAACGCTTCCAGTCCGCGGTCGAATTCCACGAAGCCTTCGCGCGCTGCATGGCCGGGCTGCCGATGTTGGCGCTCTACAGCTCGTCGGCGCCGACCGAAGTGATGATGACGCCGTCGCGGCCGCTGTCGACGGGATCGATTTCGCGCACCAATCCGTCGCTGCACACGCCGACGGCGCCCGCCTACCCGATGCCGCCGCCGGCGGCGCCGAGCGGCGCGACCTCGCGTCAACCCGAGGACGACTCGTTTGCGCCGACGATCGCTGCCGCGACGCCGCCGATGACGGGAACCGGCCCGATGGTCGCCGACCCCGAAACGCCGACGACGGCATCTCCGGTTCCGCCGCTGCGCGCCGCCGGATCCGCGGCCGCCCCGAAGCCTGCGCCGCCTCCACCCGCCGGGCCGGCGCCCTCGGCAACCAAGGGCAACGGCGCCATCATCGGCGTCGCCGCGGCGGTGCTGTTGATTGCCGCGGTCGGCGGAGTCTTCTTCTGGCGATCGCGCACCACGACACCGCCACAGCCTCCCGAAGCGACCACGCCGGCACCGGCGCCTGCCACACCGCCGCCGCCGACTGAGCCGCCGCCGGCCAGCGGCGCCGCGTCCGCACCTGCGCCCGGATCAACAGCGCCTGGATCAACACCTGCTGACGCCACCGCTCCCGGCACGACGCCGCCTGCGACAGGCGCGGCGCCGGCGACGCCAGGGGCGCCCGGAGCGACGCCGCCCGGCCGCGCCGGCGCTCGCGGCACGACGCCAACAACGACCACGACGACACCTCCGGGAACCACGCCGCCGGCCACGCCGACTACTCCGGCGACATCGCCGACGCCTGGCCGCGGCGCGACTTCCGTCGAAGAGCCGGCGGTATTTACCGGATCAAAGATCCTGCTCGTCAACGGGCGTCGCGCCAGCGACGAGGATGTCTCCGTCCGGTTTGGCGAGGGACAGATCGCGGTCCTCGCCAAGGACAGCAACAGCCTTCTGGCATCGATGCCGTACAGCAGTGTCGCGGGGGCGACTTTTGTCGATGCGCGCGACCCGAAGTGGGATCCATCGCTGTTCAGCCCGCCCGCGAACCTCGACATGCCTGGATTCATCCGCACGGCCAAGCGCTGGCTGGTCGTGCAGGCGCGTGATTCCTTCTTGATCCTCCGGCTCGACGACGGTTCATGGCGCCGCGTCATCGAAACTTTCGAGGCCCGGACCGGCAAGACCGTTCAGCGGCCGCGCTGACGTATCCTGTCCCCATGCAGAACCTGATGCTCCGGAGGCCAGCCGCGCGCTGGCTGGTTGCCGCTCTGTTGGCCGTCGCCGTGGCGGCCGCGCCCGCTGCGCAGACCACGGTTCCGCCGCCGCAGCAGACCATGCCGCCCCCGCCCCCGCCCCCGCCGCCGCAAGGCGCGCAGCCGTCCGACATCATCGCCGTTCAGCAGGGCGCGCGGCCGCCGCAGTACCTCCCGGAGATCATCACTGAAGCGCAGTTGCGCTCTCACATGGAGTTTCTCGCCAGCGACGCGCTTCAGGGCCGCGCCGGCGGCACGCGCGACGAATGGATTGCTGCGACCTACATCGGTTCGCAGCTCCGCCGCGTCGGCGTCGAACCGATGGGGGACAACGGCACTTACGTCCAGGCGATCGAGATGGTCGTCGAAGAGGCGGTGACGCCGCCGGTGCTGACGGTGGGCGGGCGGACGTTCACGCACGGCAAGGAAATGATCGTGCAGTCGCTCGGCACGCCGCTGAAGGTCAACGGTCCACTGATCAAGTTTCAGCGCGGCGTGACCGTGCCGACTGGCGCCATCGTCCTGCTGCCGTCTGACGCGACGGCCGCGGATCGGACCGCGGTCGCGCCGGCGTCGTTGGTCCTGACCGCGGAGACGCCGCAGATTCGCAACGGCTGGGAGACGGCGGCGGCGCGCATGCCGGCGCTGCCGACGCGCGCGCTCAAACTCGGTCCGCCGTCGACGCCGCGCACGACGCGCATCGTCCTCGACTCGCTCTCGCACATCGCGATTACCGCGATGGCGGATGGGGTGCCGGTGTCGTTTGTCCCGGAGGTCAAGGCGCTGCCATCGACGTTCACCTGGAACGCGCTCGGCAAGTTGACCGGATCGGCGCCCAACGCCGACAACGACGTCCTGGTGTTGAGCGCCCATCTCGACCATATCGGGCCGCGCCCGCCGCAACCCGGCGTCGACACGATTTTCAACGGCGCCGACGACGACGCGTCGGGGACGGTGGCGGTGCTGGCGCTGGCCGAGGCGCTGGCGTTTGGCAAACGTCCGCGCCGCACGGTGGTCTTCGCGCTGTTCGGCAGCGAAGAGCGCGGCGGATATGGCGCCGGTTACTTCGTCGACCTGCCGGTCGTACCGCTGTCATCGATCGCCGCCGACCTGCAGTTCGAGATGCTGGGCCGTCCCGACAAGGCGGTGCCGCCGCAAAACCTCTGGCTGACCGGCTATGGGCTTTCGAACCTCGGTATCGAACTGGCCAAGCACGGCGCGAAGCTGGTGGCCGATCCGCACCCGGATCAGCAGTTCTTCACGCGATCCGACAACATCCGTTTCGCGCGGCGCGGCGTCGTCGCGCACACGGTGTCGAGCTACAACCTGCACACCGATTATCACCAGCCGAGCGACGAGATCCGCCTGATCGACTTCGCGCACATGACCGCCGCGATCAAGGCGATGCTCGAGCCGATCCGCTGGCTGGCCGATTCGAGCTGGCGGCCCGAGTGGATTCCCGGCGGTTGCCCGGCGCCCTGCCGATAGAAGAGACGTCCGGAAAAAGGGACCGGGTCGCTTTTTACGCTTTTCGTAAAAAGCGACCCGGTCCCTTTTTTACGACGTCTGTTCTTCTTATCCTCGCCATTGCCGCAATCGCGGCTACGGCCTCCTATCGCAGCGGCGGACTGGCCCACGTGCTGGTGACGACGCTGCGCGATCCGAACGCGTCGCTGACCGAGTTGCGCGCCTGGGTGCTCGAGTGGGGCGCGCTCGCGCCGGCGGCGTACGTGGCGGCGGTGATCGTCGAGGTGCTGGTCGCGCCGATACCGGGCACGCTGCTTTACGCGCCGGCCGGCGCGATCTTCGGCGGTGGTTGGGGCGGGACGCTGTCGCTCGTCGGCAATGTCGTCGGCGCGACGATCGCCGCGGCGCTCGGCCGTATTTTCGGCGCGCGGCTGGCGGCGCGACTCGACGCGTCGCGGCTGGCGTCGCTGGCCGATCGGCTGCGGAAGCGTGGCGTGTGGGTGATTGCATTGCTCCGCATCAACCCGTTCACGTCGTCGGATCTGGTCTCCTACGCCGCCGGCGTCGCCCGTGTGCCGCTGTGGCAGATCTCGCTCGGCACGCTGATCGGGATGGCGCCATTGTGTTACGCCCAGGCCTACCTCGCGCAGGAGCTGTTCGACTGGTTGCCCGGGTCAGGCCTGGTCCTCTTTGCTTTCGGCTTCGCCTACGTCGTGGCGGTGCTGGCGCTCCTGCTGGGTAAGTAGCGTCACACCCTCGGCACCCCTCCGGCCATTCCGACTGCCGGCGACTCGGTTTTCGCCGCGCGCGCCTGGTACGAACCTTGATGTCTACGGCATCGACGAGTGATTGGCCATGCGGACGCGAATTCTTCTCGTGGACGACTACCCGGACGCCCTCGACGTCTGGGCCTTCTATCTGCGAATTCGGGGATACGACGTGGTCACCGCCGTGGATGGTTTGACGGCGGTGTCGAAGGCAATCGCGACGCATCCCGACGTCATCGTCATGGACCTTGGGTTGCCCGGGATCAGCGGAGTCGAAGCGACGCGGCGTCTGAAAGCGAATTCGGACACCGAGGCGATTCCGATCATCGCTGCCACCGGCAACACGCTGCCGTCGCAACTCAACGAAGCCCGTGAAGCCGGTTTGGATCGCATTGTCATCAA
>DASUGM010000156.1:0-3822 GCA_036274055.1 Vicinamibacterales bacterium
CTTGGGTCTTGAGTCTTGGGTCTTGAGTCTTGAGGTTTAGCGCGCGACCCAAGACCCAAAACTCAAGACTCAAGACCCAAGACTCAAGACAACGTCAACGTCCGATCTGATACCGACGGACGTTGACGTTGTGCTCCGCGAGCGTGGTCGCGAACGCATGCGTACCATCGCCCTTGCCGACGAAATAGAGGTAGGGCACGTCGGCGGGATGCAGCGCCGCGTCGATCGAGGCACGGCCGGGGGAGGCGATCGGCCCAGGCGGCAGACCGGCATAGCGATACGTGTTGTAGGGCGAGTCGATCTGCATGTTCTGCCTGGTGAGATTGCCGTTCCACCGCCGGGCCAGCATCAGCGCGTAGATGACCGTCGGATCGCACTGCAGCGCCATGCCGATTCTCAACCGGTTGCGGTAGACGGCAGCGACGAGCGGGCGTTCGGCGGCCTGGCCGGTTTCCTTCTCGATGATCGACGCCAGTGTGACGACCTCGCGCGGGCTCATCTGCTGCGCCGTGGCGGCGGCGCGGAGTCCGGCGTCGTAGGCTTTTTCGAAGCCGTCCACCATCGCGCGCACCACGCCGGTCGCACCAGCGTTGCGCGGCAGCGCATAGGTCTCGGGAAAGAGATAGCCCTCGAGGTTGCGCGCCTCCGGATCGATCGCCGCAATCAATGACCCATCCGACGCCGCGCGCTCGAACTCCGCCGCGGTCCCGAGGCCGCTCTTCTCGAAGATCGGCGCCATCTCCTTGATGGTCAGGCCTTCGCGAAACGTGATCGGATGGACGAAAACGTCGCCGCGCGCGATCCGGGCGACGACGTCGTATGGCGAGGCCGGCTCGGCGAAGCGATACTCACCGGCCTGAAGTCCCAGGCCGGCGCCCGACATGCTGGCCGCGATTCGAAAAGTGAACGCGTCGGGCACGACCCCGGCGTCGGCGAGGCGCCGCGCGATTCCCGACACGCTGGTGCCGCGCGGAATCTCGACGAACACCTCCGCGGCCTCGAAGCCCCGGTATGGCGTCGCCAGTCGCCGGCTCATCCACCACGCGCCGCCGATCGCCGCGATCATCACGACGAGAAACAGGATCCCGAGTCGTTTCAGCATGCATCCACGCGCGGCGAATCCAGATAGTCCTGGAGGATGATCGCCGCCGCCGCCGCGTCGATCTTGGCTTTGCGCTTGCGCCAATCGCGCTCGCGGACGGCCAGCCGCGATTCGGCTTCGACGCTGGTCAACCGCTCGTCCTGCAAGTGGACACGGACGCCGGCCAGGTCAGCCAGCGCCGTCGCAAACTCCCGCGTCGGCGTCGTCTGGTCGGTATCCTCGCCGTTCAAGCGCCGCGGCAAACCGACGACGACGGCGTCGACCGGATCCTCAGCAGCCGCGTCGCGGATGATCGCGGCGACCAGCGTCGCCGACGCGCGCGGCGTCGCGCCAGCAGCGATCGACTGCCACGGCCGCGCCAGCGTGGCTGATGCGTCCGAGATCGCCAGTCCGATTCGCTTGCGGCCGAGATCGACGCCCAAGACGCGCACAGTTTGCCCATGTTAATGGGGGAATGGGTGAATGAGTGAATGGCGGAAATGAGTCAATGGGTGATCGGCCATTGAGGCCATTGAGACATTTCACCCACTCACCCACTCACCCATTCACCCATTCACCCATTAACGTAAGATCCGTCGATGCGGAGAGCGATCCTGCCCGCGGTTGTCGTCGCACTCGGAGTGGCCGGGTACCTCTGGTGGAACTACCGCCCGGTTCCGCCCGATCTCGGCAAGCCGAAGCTCGTGATCCTCGGGTTCGACGGCCTCGATCCCGATCTCGTGCGGCAATACATGGCCGCCGGACAGATGCCGGCGTTCGCGCGCGTCGCCAGCGGCGGTGCGTTTCACGATCTCGAGACCACGGTGTCGGCCGAATCGCCGACCGCATGGGCGTCGTTTGCGACCGGCGTCAATCCCGGCAAGCACAACATCTACGACTTCCTGATCCGCTACACGGACAAGTACGTCATCGACCTCGGCATGGTGAAGAAGACGCCGCCGACGTTCCTGTGGCACTGGCTGCCGACGTCGCGGCCGAAGATCGAGACGCTCCGCGGCGGCACGTCGTTCTGGGTGAGCGCCGGCGCCACCGGCGTTCGCAGCAGCGTCTTGACCGTCCCGATCACGTTCCCGCCGGAAGACGTCCCGAACGGCGAGATGCTGTCCGGCCTGCCGCTGCCCGATCTGCGCGGCACGATTGGGTTCTTCTCCTACTACGCGACCGACGTCAGCCGCTACGAGGAAGGCAACACGGAGTTCGGCGGCACGATCAAACGGCTGGTATTCGAAGGCAATACCGCGAGGAGCGATCTGGTCGGACCGCCAAATCCAATCGTCAAACGGCAGATTGCCGAGCTCGAGGCCCGCAACCAGGGCCGCACCCAGATCGCCGACGCCGACAAGCTCGTGCTCGCCGAGTTGCAGACCCGGGAGGACGTCAAGCTGCCGATCTCGGTCGCCTGGACGCGCGGCAGCGGCCAGGCCGCGGTGACGATTGATGGACAGACGGTGACGCTCAAGTCCGGCGAGTGGAGCAAGTGGGTTGATGTCACGTTCCGCATCAACGTCTTCATCAAGCTGCAGGGCATGCTGCAGATGCGGCTGATGAACGCCAACGACGAATTGCAGCTCTACGTCTCGCCGATCAACTTCAAACCCGACGCGCCGCCGGTGCCGATGTCGTCGCCGGCCTATTTCGCCGCGGATCTCTACAAGCGGCTCGGCCCGTTCCGCACACTCGGCTGGGCCGAGGCGACATGGCCGCTCGAAGAGGGCCGCATGGACGAGACGACGTTCATGGACGACCTCTACCGCGCCTTCGACGATCGCGCGCAGGTCATCCTCGATCGTCTCAACCATCGCGACTGGGATCTGCTGGTCGGGGTGATCGAGTCCACCGATCGCGTGCAGCACATGATGTATCGCCTGATCGACGACAAACATCCGGGCTACGACCCGGCGCTGGCCGCCAAACACGGCGACGCGATCCTGCGCGTCTATCGCCGCGCCGATCAGTTTGTCGCCCAGGTGATGGAAATCCTCGACCCGGGCACGACGATCATGATCGTCTCCGACCACGGCTTCCACACCTGGCGCAAGGCCGTGAATCTGAACACCTGGCTCGTCGAGAAGGGCTACATGGTTCTCAACAACCAGCCGGCGCCGGGCGAGAAAAAACTCAACGACTTGTTTGGCGGCGGCACCTACTTCGAAAACGTCGATTGGGCCAGGACCCGCGCCTACGCGATGGGCCTCGGGCAGATCTATTTCAACCTGCGCGGCCGCGAAGGCCAGGGCATTGTCAGTCCGGGCGCCGAGTACACCGCGCTGGCCGATGAGCTTGCCAATCGCCTGAAGGCTGAGCTGATCGATCCCGAGAATGGCGTCAAGATCGCGCGCAATGTCTACAAACGCGACGACATCTACAAGGGCGAGTTCCTCGGCGAGGCGTCGGATCTGCAGCTTGGCTTCGAAGACGGCTACCGCGTCTCATGGCAGACGACCCTGGGCGGCGCGCCGCCGGGGATCGTCTACGACAACAAGAAGAAATGGAGCGGCGACCATGGCGGTTTCGACTACCAGACAACCGCCGGCGTCTTCCTCACCAACCGCCCAGTCTCGACGACGACCCCCCGCATCATCGACATCGCGCCGACCGTTCTGAAGTTTTTCGACGTCCCGATACCGGACAGCATCGACGGCAAGGCGCTGTTCACGAAGAATCCCGGCGGGCGGTAGAGAGGACAGGGGACGGGAGGCGAAAAAGCCGTCGGGTGGCTT
>DASUGM010000157.1:0-4475 GCA_036274055.1 Vicinamibacterales bacterium
GACCAGCGCCGGGCGCACCGGACGCACCAGGTCGTCGAACAGCCGTCGCGTCATGAACTTCGACATCGCGACGTTGCCATCAGCGAACGCCGGATCGGCCGCCGCGATTCGCTTCGCCACGGTGACGCCGTTGGCGTCGGCGTCGGCGACCGTGGCGCCGTCGTGCAGCAACCCGATCACCTCGGAGCGCATGAACACCTGCCGCTGCGCGCCGGGCGGCGGGAATCGCCGGTACTGCCGGGCCATTCGCCAGACGGCGGCGTCCGCGTGTGGAAAGGCAAAGCTGCGCGCCAGCACGCCGACGACGAGGTTGGTGGTGGTCTCGAGGCCAACGGTCTTGCCGAGCGCCGCCTGCACACCGCCAAACGATCGCAGCGCGAGCTCCTCGCTGATCACCGCGACCGGCGCCGCATCGGCGGCCGCATCCGAGGGCAACAGCACGCGTCCGGCCAGCGGCGGCATCGCCAGAATCGAGAAGAAATCCGCGCCGACGTCGACGACCGAAACGTTGGCGGCGCCATCCGGCACGACGATGGTGATGTCGTTGTCCGAGTACGGCGAGATCTTCGCCAGCGCGGTGTCCATCGTCGTCCAGAAGCCGAGCGCGACATCGGTGACGTCGCCGCTTTCGGTGGTCACCGGTCGTCCTGGCGCGAACTCGGTCAGGCGAACCAGACGATCGGCGTTCGCGTAGGGCAGCGGGTTGACGAGGATGCCGAGCACAAGTGAGAAGACCGCTGTCGACAGGCCGATGCCGCAGGTCAGCGTCAGCAGCGCGACCGCGGCGAACGACGGCGAATGGCGCAAGCTGCGCCACGCGTGCCGGACATCGGTCACAGCATTAGCGGCCGCCCACGCCCCGCGGCGGCGCTCGTGTCTCGTCGAAATCAGATCGCGTCGATGCATGGTGAAACCCCAGAGGAGGGCGAGCGCCTGGCGCCAATACCAGAGCCGGGCGCGGAACGCGCCGCCTGCAGATGTGCGTTGGAAAAACTGCTCCTGCAGATCGCCGATGAGCTCGTCGCGCTCATCGGCATGCAGCCGCCGGGTCAGCAGCCGCGTCGCCAGGGACGGCGGGGCGATCACGGCCGGGCCTTGCCGCGAATGCGGTGGGCGACGTTGGCCCACATGCTCAGCAGCGCGGTGCGCGACGAATGGAGCGCGCGATGACCGCCTGCGGTGAGCGTGAAGTACCGCTTGGCGCGGCCGCCGCGCTCCGGCGTCGCCTCGCCCAGTCGCGAGGTGACCAGTTTCTTGGCTTCGAGCCGGCGCAGCGCGATGTAGACCGCCGGGCGCGACACCTCGCGGCCGGTGCGTGCCGCGATCTCCTCGAGAATCGGCACGCCGTAGCTGCGCTCGCCGAGGCGAAGCAACGCCAGCAGCACCAGGTGTTCGATATCGCCCAGGGATTCACGCGGCATTTGCGGACTTTATGATAGCAACATAGACAAAATCAAGAATCGGTTGCGAAATTAGGCTGAGTAAAGGGCGCGTGTCCAAAAGAGCCTTCAACATGGAGGACATGGAGAAAAGCCGGGTTCTGCTTTTGGGAAACCCTGGCGAGATGCCTGCTCGGGCAAGAACGCAGAGAAAATGGAGCTCATGGAGAGGCTGGGATTTGCTCCATGCCCTCCTCCGAATCGCGAGCATTCATCTTCGGAGCATCTCGCCGGGTTTTCCAAGACAGGGCTCTTCTCCATGGCCTCCATGTTGAAGGCTCTTGAACAAGCGCTGCGACGTCAGCGCTTGTCGATCAACGGCTTGAGTATCGACGCAAGCTTCGCGGCGCCGGTGCGCAGATCCGGTTCGCGGATGCCGCTGAAGCCGAGCAGCAGGCCGGGCCGGAGTTTGCGTCTCGAGAATCGTGACACCGGCAGCGCGTCGATGCCCGCGGCGCCCAGCGCCGACGCGCACGCCTGATCGTGTGCCGTCGCCGGCAGCCAGACGATCAGGTTCATGCCGGCGTCCGGCGCGTCGACGTCGACCAGCGCGCCGAGGTGACGCGTCAACAACCGGACCAGCAGCAGCCGCCGCGACGAGTAGATCCCGCGCATCCGGCGGATATGCCGCTCGAAATGGCCTTCGACGATGAAGTCCGCCATCGTCGCCTGCGTCAGGTAGGGCGGACAGAAATCAATGTGCTGCCGCGCCGACGTGACCGCCTCGGCGAGCTGGGCCGGCACGACCAGGTAACCGAGCCGCAGCGCCGGAAACAGCACCTTGCTGAACGTGCCCATGAAAATCACGCGTCCGGACTCGTCACGGCTCTGCAGCGGCCGCAGCGGCCGCGTGGCGTAGCGGAATTCGCTGTCGTAGTCGTCTTCGATAATCCAGGCGCCGCGCTCGGCTGCCCACTCGAGGATCGCCGTCCGCCGGGCTTCGCTCATCGTCACGCCGAGCGGAAGTTGCCGCGCCGGGGTGACGAATGCCAGCTTTGCCCCCGGCGCGAGCTTGCGGCCAGCGACGACGTCGAGCCCCTCGGCGTCGACCGGGACCGGAATCACTCGGGCGCCGTTGACGGCAAAGGCACCGGCGGCGCCGAAGTAGCCGGGATCTTCCATCCACACTTCGTCGCCGGGATCCAGCAGGACGCGGGCAGCGAGGTCGAGTGCGTGCTGCGAGCCGGCGGTGATCAGGATCTGATCCGCGGTGCCGCGCACCGCGCGCGCGCGGGTCAGTTAGTCGGCGACGGCGCGGCGCAGCGCCGGCAAGCCGGCACTGTCGCCGTAGGAGAGCGCCGCGGGCGGGGCGGTGCGCCACCGGCGGGCCGCCAGGCGGCCCCAGATATCGACGGGAAAGACGTCGAGCGCCGGGACGCTGGTGCGAAACGCGCGCGCCGGCGCGCTGGCAATCGTGTCGAACACCGGCCAGGCGCGGGCCGCGGCCGTGCCTCGCTCGGACAGCGCCAGCGGCGCGCGCGGCGGCCGCTTCGGCGGCATCGGCCGGTCCACCCGCGTCATCGCATCGGGCAGTCGGTCGCTCACCCGCGTCGCGCCGCGGCCGACGCTCTCGACGTAGCCCTCCATGCGCAGCTGCGAGAACGCGAGGACGACCGTGCTGCGCGATACGCCGAGATCGCCGGCGAGGCTGCGCGTCGACGGCAGCCGCATGCCCGCGGTCAGGCGTCCCTCGATCATGCTGCGCCGCAGGTCGTCGAAGATCTGCTGATGCAGCGGCGTCGACGATCGCGGATCGATCGTCACCAGCGTCAGCGAGCCGCGGCGGGAGGCAGGCACAGCAGGATTCTAGTCCCGTGCGCAGTGCGCAGTGCGCCGGTGCGCGGTGCGATCGTCCTGCGCTCGTCGCAACGGCACACTCGCGCAGCGGCGCATGGGTTAGCTCCTGCCCAGCGCGACGAGCGCGCTGACCTTGGCCGCTCGCCGGCAGGGGATGTAGCTGGCGAGCAGGCTGACCGCCACGAGCACTGCCGCTACCGCCCCGAGCGTCAACGGATCGTTCGGCTGGACGTCGTAGAGCAGCGTCGCGACATAGCGACCGAGCGCCCAGGTCGCGGCGAGGCCGATGACCACGCCGCCCACGGCCAGCGTCAGGCCGTCGCGAATCACCAGCCAGAGCACCGTCCGCGGCGAAGCGCCGAGCGCCAGCCGCAGCCCGATTTCCGGCGTGCGCTCGCTGACCGAATACGCGAGCACGCCGTAGATGCCGATTGCCGCGAGTCCCAGGGCGAGCCCCGCGAACACGCCGAGCAGCGTCGCGCCCATGCGCGTGCCGTAGAGCGTCTGGTTCAGGGTGTCGTTGATCGTGCCGACGTTGGCGACCGCGACGCGGCGGTCGAGCTGCTCCAGCGCGCGCTGAACGGTCGTCGTCAACAGCCCGGGGTCACCGGCGGTCCGCACATGAATCGACGCGAACGGAATCGGGAACTGCGCGAGCGGCTGATAGGCGACCGGCCGCGGCTCCTCGCCGACCTGGTTGATCGTCGAGTTCCTGACGATGCCGACGATGGTCTTCTGGATCGGGTCGTTGAAGTAGGCGAATCGCTGGCCAATCGGATCGCGGTCGCTCCAGTACTTCGCCGCCAGAGCTTCGTTGATGACCGCGACGAACGGCGAGGTCGCGGTGTCGGTCGCTGAGAGCAGCCGTCCGCGCACCAGCGGAATGCCGAGCGTAGCGAAATGCTCCGGCGTCACCACTTCCTGGGTGATGAAGACGCTCTGACCCGCCGCAACCGCCTGCCCTTCCGGGTACGCGCTGCGCACCTGGCCGCCGCCGAGGGCCTGAAACTGCGCAATCGAAGCGCTCTCGACGCCCGGCAGCGCGCGCACCCGCGCCAGGGCGTCGTCGTAGTACTGACGGGCCTGATCGGCCGAAAACCCGACGCTCGGCGGATTGAGGTTGGCGATCACCAGTTTCGTTCCCTCGAAGCCGAGGTCCGCGCGCTGGGCAACGGCCAGGCTGCGGATGAACAGGCCGGCGCCGGCGAGCGCGACCAGCGCCACCGCCATCTCGATCAC
>DASUGM010000158.1:0-5073 GCA_036274055.1 Vicinamibacterales bacterium
CGGCCGCCACCTGGAAGTCGCTGTCGAGCAGATCGCGATCGCCAACCGTCGCTGACTGCAGGCGCCACGGGCTGGCTTCCAGCTCAGGACTGACCAGGTTGAAGCGGAACGTCCCCGGAGGCATGCTGGCGATCTGAAAAGTGCCGTCGGGTTTGACCGGCACAGCTGGCGCGAACGCAATCGCATTGATCGACGTGCCCGGCCGAAGCGTCATGAGGTAGGGCGGGAGGGCGGTCACCCGCAGGCGCGCGAAGTCTTTCAACGGCGGACTCGCGCCGTCGAAGCGCATCACGCCGTTGAGCGTGAGTCCCGGCGTGACGACAAGCCCGACGCCGCGGACGTCGGTGGTGACGGCGATGTCAGACGCGCCCCAGAGCTGCACGCCTTGCGGTCCCGGTGTCACGATCCCCGGGGTGGGCGGCGGGGGCGCCTGCGCCGCCGCGCGCGCGACGAGCTGATAGTCGCCCGGCGTCACCTGCGTGAAGCGAAACGCGCCGTCAGCACCAGCGGTCGCGTTGAACACGAGCGGACCGAGTGTCGCAAAGGCGCCGGGCGGCCGCGGCGCGACCACCTGCACCGTCGCGCCGGCCGCTGGCCGTCCGTCGGCCGTGGTGACCACGCCTTCGACGACGTATGTCGGCACCCGCATCAGGGAAAAATCAACGCCCGTACGTTCCTCACCGGCTGCCACCGTGATCGCCGCGGCCTGCGTCGCCGATGGCGTGCCAGGGTAATAGATCGCCGAGTAGTCGAAAGCGGGCGGCAGCGGCGCCGGCGGGGGCGGCGGCGTCGACGCCGCACCGGCCGCCTGCCGCTTTCGTAGTGCCTCGAACGCCAGGTCGACGTCGCGCTCCGCGAGCGCGATCCGCGGCAGCGAGCCAGCCGCCGCCGGCGTCGCCGAGACGTAGTACGCGCCGGGCTCGAGACCGAACACCCGATACTCGCCGAGGTCGTTGGTCGTGACCGACGTATTGCTGAGCGTGAGGATGCCGGGTGATCCGGTCGCGCGCGCCGCGGTGACCGACACGGCAATGCCGTCCACTGGCGCGCCGCTGTCGTCGCGTAATGTGCCGGCGATCACCGCGCCGCGCCACAACGTCAGCACCAGACTGTCGAGGCGCTGTCCTTCGGCGACCGCGACCGCCGTGCCGGGCCGGCCCGGGCGCTTCGCGCCGTACGACGACGTGACGAAGCCGCCGCGCGCCGCCATCAGCGTGAACCGGCCCGCCGGCAGATTGCCGATCGTGAAGCGCCCCTGATCGTCGGTGATCGCGCCGCGGTTCGGCCGCAGTCCATCGCCCTTGAGCGTGACGACGGCGCGCCGCACCGGTTGTGGCTTGTCGCCGTCGGTGACGACGACGCCGGAGATCGTCGCCGGCTTCGCCGGCGGCGGCATGCGACCGTCGCGAACTTGGGGCGCCGCGTCGCCGAGCATCACGCAGGTGAGCAGCAGTGCCGCGGTCATTTGACGACGACCTCCTGCAGCGTGAGGTTGAAGGTCTTCTTGTCGTCCCACTTGATCGTGAACGGCGTCGCCGCCGGTGCGGCGGCGGCGAGGAACTTCGGATCGGCGCGGGCGTCGAACTTCGCCATCGGCACGGCGACGAGGAGGTACTCGCCTTCAGGCAGACCCTCGAGCTGATACTCACCGGACTGGTTCGATCGCGCGGCGCGAATCCGCGGCGGATCCCAGCCGTAGTTCGTCCACAGCGCGCGGTTGGACGGGAAGGCGATCACCGCGGCTGCGACCGGTCCCCGCGTGTCGGAGACGACGCCGGCGAGCGTCGTGGTCTTGTCGGTCAGCGTGACGACGACGCCGTCGAAGTCGCGACCGGCGCTGGCGTCAAAGCCGGCGTCGGTCATGTCGCGTCCGTCCCACACGACCGATGCGATCCGCATGTTGAGAAAACCCTGTCTGAAGACGTAAGCGCCCGCCATCAGCCCGCCGACTTCGAACGGAAAGGTCGTGTCGCCTCCAGCGGTGTTGCCCATCGGTTGTCCGAGCGACGGATCGCCGTTGGCCGGCTGCATGACGATGAGCTGCGCGCGCGTCGGCGGGGGCGGCGTGACGCCGGGCATGAAGGCGAGCCGACCGCGGACTTTGACGGTCGGGTGCAGCGGGACAAGCAGATCGCGAACATCCTGCGCGCCGACGCCGACGGGCATCCGTCCCCAGACGTTCGCTGGGGCGCCGTTGCGGGTGAGATAACTCACGCCCGGCGTGCCAGTCATCGATCCGACCGAGATGCCGCCGCCAGGGAATCCCGGCGCATCGCTGAAACGACTGGACGAACCGCCGGTGTTGAAATCCATGACGGAGGCTTGTGCAAGCAGCGTGTAGTCGCCGGCAGGCACGTTGAGAAACGTGAACGTCCCATCGGCGTCGCTCGTCGTCGTCGCGGCCTCGGCGCCGAAGCCAAGACCCTCATGTCCTGCCGGGAGGAGACGAAGCAGAAACTGCGCCGGCGGACCACCGGCGCCGCTCAGTCGGCCCGAGACCCGGAACGCGGCGACGGGACGCAGTTGAAAATCGATGCTGGTGCGCGCGTCGCCGTACGTCAGCTCGATGGGCGTTGCCTCCGACGGCCGCGCAGCGTCGGGATAGAACGTCGCTCGATACGCGCGGCGTGTCGTTTCAGACGGCGGTGGCGGCGTCGCGAAGTTCGTCAGCGCCAGTCGATGACGCCCGTCGACGTCGATCGTCGGTCCCCTGACCGCGTTCCCGGAACTCCCGCCGATCCCGCCGGTCGCCAGTTCGCCGACCGGCAGCGTTTGGGCGCCATCTGGAATCGTGTCGAGGACGGTGTGCTGAACGGAGAGCGCGGCGACGATGTAGCGCGCGGGATCAAGACCGCTGATGCGGTACACGCCGCGGTCGTCGGTCACGGCGATCGGGCCGCCGACGGCCTGCTCGCGGCCGGCGATCATCCGCTGCGAGAACACTCTCACCGCGGTGCCGACGACCGGCTCGCCGCGCTCGTCGACAACGCGTCCGCTGATCCCGCCCAGCCGGTAGAGCGAGACTTTGATGCCGTCGAGCCACTGGTTCGCCGTCAGGCTGATGCGGGCGATGTCGCGCAGTGCCGACGATCCGTCGGGGCCCGACCATCCGTATCGCATCGTGGCATAGCCAAACCGCGAGACGTCAATGAAGTAGTTGTTGGCCGGTGGCAGATCGCGGAACACGAACCGGCCCTTCGGGTCGGTGACCATCCGCGGCACGGAGAACGCCGAGACCGCCGTCGGGTCGGCCCGGCGCAGCGTCACCGACGCGCCTTCGACCGGGCGGCCGGTCGTTGCGTCGACGACGACGCCGCTCAGCGCCGCCGTCTGCGCCGGGCTCTGCGCCGGGGGCTGACTGCCGAAGCCCGCCGGGGTCTGACCCCATACCAGAATCAGGAGCCCGAGCAGCAAAAGCTGCTGGCGCATGGCGATGAGACGAGGGACAGGGCGCATCGGCTGGGGTTGAAAGGATCGAGCCGATTCTAATCAGTTTCGTGCCGCACGTGGTTGGATTGCACCCCGGCAGGGGTGGGTTACGTATCTCCCGTAGATGGTCGCGCTAGGCTGTCAGGAGCAGCGGGTCCAGGCCCGCGTTTTCCCAAGGAGAGATGCGATGAAACGGATGGCAATTCTGGCGACGGTCGTCCTGATGTCGGCGGGCGTCATGGCGCAGGACGCGAAGAAGCCGGTCGACAAGGCGTTCGCGCCGCTGCAGGGGACGTGGAACATCACCTCGTTCAACGGCCAGACGCTCGACGGCAGCATGGGGTCGAGCGCGCTGGTGATCAAGGACGACAAATATCAGCAGGTCACCAACGGCACCGTCGACGAGACGGGGAGCCTCAAGCTCGACGCGACCAAGAAGCCGATGACGATTGATCTGATCATCGAAGAGGGCAACGACGCCGGCAAACTCCAACTCGGCATCATCGAGGTCACCGGCGACACGATGAAGCTCAAGTTGAATATGGCCGGGGCCACGCCGCGCCCGACTTCCTTCGAGGCGGAAGATGGGCTGATTCTGGTGACGGCCAGTCGGGCGAAGTAGCGCGCTGCGCGCGCTCCTTCGCCATTTGCGATTTGCCATTTGCGATTGGCAATTGCATTGGCGATTTCTCTATTGCTGATGGCTATTGTCGATTACCTATTGCGGGGGCGCTGAGCTCGGTCGGAATCGACCAATAGGCGACGAAGTAGCGCGCTGCGCGCGCTACTTCGCCATTTGCGATTTGCAATTTGCAATTGGCAAGTGCATTTGGCGAGTTGTCTATTGCCCGATGGCTATTGTCGATTGCCTATTGCGCGGGCGCTGAGTTCAGTCGCCATTTGCGATTTGTAATTTGCAATTGGCATTGCCTTGGCAATTTGCGTGTTGCCGTGGCGATTGTCGACTGGCCAGGTCACGGGGGCTGAGCTCGCCGCAATCGACCAATCGGGCACTAGCCATCCGCAATAGAGAAATCGGCAATGCAATTGCCAATCGCAAATTACAAATCGCAAATGCCGCCGGCCGCCGGCCGCCGGCCGCCGGCCGCCGGCCGGCCGGTGGCTGGCCGCCCGCCGGCTAGGCGGCCGCCGCCCGGGGCAGCACGCGGCGCATCGCCCTGACGAGGAACTTCACGTAGGCGACCAGGCCAACGAGGGCCATGATGCCGAGCGCGGCCAGCAACGGACCGCCGGCGATGGCGAAGATCGGCGGCACGTCCATCCGCACCCAGTAGGGCAGCTCGCCGATCGACGCGGCGATGCCGATCACGAACATGATGAAGCCGCTGATGACGAACGAGACGCCAATCGAGCCAAGAGTGGTGACGATGACCAGCGTCGGGATGCTCATGAGCGCGACCAGGCCGACGACCGTGAAGACGCGCTGGACACGGCCGCTGCTTTTCCTGGCGGATTTCGGGTGCAGCAGCAGCTCGACCGCGTAACCGCGCGCGAGTGCATCGGCCGGACCGAGGGTGGTCAGCACGACGTCGATCGGCTTGCCGGCGGCGACCGCCTCGGCGATGTGGTTGCGGATTTCCTGCACGACCTCGGCGCGATCGGTGGGCGCCATGCCGGCCAGCT
>DASUGM010000159.1:0-5235 GCA_036274055.1 Vicinamibacterales bacterium
GGCGGCCCTGCGCGACGGCAACTCCTTTTTCATTTTCCCGGAAGGGACGCGGAGCAAGACGGGGGAGTTGCTTCCGTTCAAGAAGGGCGGCCTGATCATGGCGATCAAGGCGCAGGCGCCGATCGTGCCGGTCGCGGTCGCGGGTGCGCGCGACGCGATGCGCAAGGGCAGTCCGTTGATCTGGCCGACGACGGTCACCGTGGCGTTGCAGCCGGCGGTCGCGACGACTGGCCTGACCATCGAGGACCGCGACGTCGTGATCGCCGACGTCCGCGCCGCCATCGCGCGCGGGCTCCAAGCGGACGGGGGTGTCACGCGCGAGCGACCCCCGTCCCCTTTATAATCCAGCCCTTGTGAAAGTACGGAACAAGCCGCGGGGCAATGGCGACCAGGTGTCGGAACTCACGGCCGGTCGGCTCTCCGTGTATTTGCGTTGTCTGAATACGCTCGATGCGGCCGGCGTGAAGACGATCTCGTCGAAGGCGCTGGCGGAGCAATTCCACCTCAACGCCGCGCAGATCCGGAAAGACCTCGCCTATTTCGGCGAGTTCGGCGTGCGCGGCGTCGGCTACTACGTCAAGGAACTCAAGCGCCATCTGCGGATGATCCTGGGGCTCGATCGCACGGTGCGCGTCGCCATTCTCGGCGCCGGCAACCTCGGCCTGGCGCTTGCCGACTATCCCGGCTTCCGCGAAGAGGGCTTCGCCATCGTCGCGCTCTTCGACACCGAACGGACCAAGATCGGCCGCCGCTCGAAGGGCGGCGTGCGCATCCACGAGATCGGCGAGTTCCGGAAGATGGTCAAGAAGGACGCGATCGACATCGCCGTCGTCGCCGTGCCCGCCGACTCGGCTCAGGGGGTCGTCAACACCGCGGTGCAGGCCGGCATCCGGGCGATCCTGAATTTCTCGCCGGGCTCGCTGAAAGTGCCGCCTGGCGTGAAGCTGAAGAACGTCGACCTGACGGTCTCGATGGAGAGCCTGTCGTTTTTCCTCGCGCGCGGGGAGGAGACCGATGCCGAAGTCACCTAGGCGGCCGGCGGCGATGCTCACGCACGTCGATGAGCGCGGCCGCGTCGCGATGGTCGACGTCGGCGCGAAGCCGGCGACGGCGCGTGAAGCTGTCGCCTCGGCGGAGGTCCGGATGAACGCGGCGGCGCGGCACGCGGTCCGCACCAGGGCGGTCAAGAAGGGCGACCCGGTGCAGGCCGCGCGGCTGGCCGGGATCATGGCCGCCAAGCGGACGGCCGATCTCATTCCGCTCTGCCATCAGATCGCGTTGACGTCGGTCGACGTCGACATCCGTGCGACCGCCACGGGTTACGCGTTGCGCGCGCGCGCCGCGACCGTGCACCGCACCGGCGTCGAGATGGAGGCGCTGGTGGCCGTCAGCGTGGCGGCGCTGACGCTCTACGACATGCTCAAGGCCGTCGACAAGGCGATCGTCATCGGCCCGGTCATGCTGCTCGAGAAGCACGGCGGCCGGAGTGGCGCCTACCGTCGCCGCTGACGCCGGACGCTGCCGTGAAAATCGTCCTCGCCGTACACGAGCCGCCGATGTGGACGCTGCCTCTCGCCGAGGTGGCGCGGATTCGTGCGCGTCTTGCGGACGATGAGGTCGTCGACGCCCGATCGAGCGTCGAGCGCATCGCCGCCTATCCCGGCGCCGAGGTCATCGTCGCCAACCGCATGAGCGCCGCGGAGTTCGATGCGGCGCGCGATGCGCAGTGGATTCACGCCACCGCCGTCGGCGTCGGCGGCCTGATGATTCCCGCGCTCATCGAAAGCGACGTCGTCGTCACCAACACCAGAGGCGTGCACAGCGACGCGATCGCGGAGCACGCGCTGGCGCTGGCCCTGGCGGTGCGGCGCGGATTGCACATTGCCGGCGTGCGCCAGGCGGCGCGCGACTGGGCCCAGCTCGAGTTCGCGGACCGCCGCGTCAAGCTGCTCGCGGCTTCGCACATGGTCGTCGTCGGCCTGGGCGCGATCGGCTCGCGCGTCGCCGCGCTCGCCGCCGGGCTCGGCATGCGCGTGACCGGCGTGCGGCGCCATCCCAACGAGCCCCGTCCGGCCGGCGTCAGCGAGGTGTTCGGCCCCGATCGTCTCCGTGAGGCGCTGGCGGATGCCGACGTCGTCGTGCTCGCCGTGCCGCGGACCGATCAGACGCGGGCGATGTTCGGCGCCGAGGAATTCGCCGCGCTGAAGCCGTCGGCAGTGTTCGTCAACGTCGCGCGCGGCCGCCTGGTGGACGAAAGCGCGCTCGTGGCAGCCCTCGAGCGCGGCCAGTTCGCCGGCGCCGGCCTCGACGCGTTTGAAACCGAGCCGCTGCCGGCCGACCATCCGCTGTGGCGGCTGCCAAACGTCTTGATCACGCCGCATATGGCCGCCTTCGCCGATGACTACTGGCCGCCCGCCGTCGATCTCTTCCTCGAGAATGTCGCGCGCTACAAACGCAGCGAGCCGCTGATCAACGTCGTCCACAAGGGGCGCGGCTACTGATGAGCGAGGAACTCGAGGCCCTGCCGCCGACCGTCGCCCAGTTGCCGATGTTCGTTGCCGGGCGTTTCACCCGCCCGGACCTGATTGGCCGCTGCGGACCCGCGACGATCACCACCTGGACCGGCCGCGAGTTCGTCGATCGGATTCGCGACGTCAGCCTCGGTCTCGGCACTCTCGGCGTGAAGAAGGGCGACCGTGTGGCGCTGCTCTCGGAGAGCCGTCCCGAGTGGCTGGTCGCGGATTTCGCGATTCTGACCGCCGGTGCGGTGTCGGTGCCGATTTACCCGACGCTTTCGGCGGAGCAGGTGGCGTTCATCCTGCACGACGCCGAGGTCAGCCTCGTCATCGTCTCGACCGTCGCGCAGTTCGAGAAAGTCCGCGCCGCCGTCGCCCAGACGCCGTCGATCAGAACGATCGTGATGCTCGAGATGCCGGCTGCCGACGCGGCGGCGTCCGCCGCTCAAGCCGGCACGCCGCCGGTGATCTCACTCGACGCGGTCGCCGCCGCCGGCCACAAACGCATCACCGACGGCTGGGGCGTCGGCCGCGAATTCCTGGACACGGCAAAGGGCGTGCGGCCGGAAGACCTGGCGATCATCATCTACACGTCGGGCACCACTGGCGCGCCGAAGGGCGTGATGCTGACGCATGGCAACCTCGTCGCCAATCTCAAGGGCTGTCTCGACCGGTTCGAGCGGCGAGACGACGATGTGGCGCTGTCGTTCCTGCCGCTCTGCCATTCGTTCGAGCGCATCGTCGCCTACGTCTATCTGGCGAGCGGAATCGCGATGATCTTCGCGGAATCGATCGACACGATCGCCCGTGATCTGCTGCGCGTGCGCCCCACGGTCATGACCGGCGTGCCGCGCGTCTTCGAGAAGCTGCTGGCGCGCGTCACTGAGAAAGGGCGTGCGACGCCCGGGTTGAAACGCGCGATCTTCGACTGGGCGATGAAGGTGGCCGCCAGCCGGGGTGAAATGCTGCCGGAGGGCCGGGCGCTGTCGCCGTGGTTGGCGTTGAAATCGCGGCTCGCCGACCGGCTGGTCTTCCAGAAGATCCGTGACGGCGTTGGCGGACGTCTCCGCTACGCGGTGTCCGGCAGCGCGCCGCTGGGGGTCGCGCTGGGGCGGCTGTTCCACGGCCTCGGCCTGCCGATCCTCGAAGGCTACGGTCTGACCGAGACGTCGCCCGTCCTCTGCGCCATGCCGCTGCACGCGATCCGCTTTGGCACGGTCGGACCGCCGCTGTTCAACGTCGAACTCCGCATCTCCGACGACGGCGAGATCCTCGCCCGCGGGCCGAGCGTGATGGCGAGCTACTTCCGCCGGCCGGCCGACACCGCCGCCGCGCTCGACGGCGGCTGGTTCCACACCGGCGACATCGGCGAGCTCGACGACAAAGGCTATCTGCGGATCACCGATCGCAAGAAAGAAGTGATCGTCACTTCCGGCGGCAAGAAGATCGCGCCGGCGCCAATCGAGGCGCGGCTGCGCGAGCATCCGCTGGTCAGCGAAGCCGTCGTGATCGGCGAGCAGCGTAATTTTCCGGCGGCGCTGCTGGTGCCCGATCTCGCGGCGCTGGCCGCGAAGCTCGGCGTCGACACCGCGGCCGCGTCAGCGCGCGTCGGTGCCGACGACGTGCGCGCGTTGTTTCAGCAGAGTGTCGAGATGGCGAACGCCGGCCTCGCGCAATTCGAGAAGATCAAGAAGTTTGTGGTGCTCCCGGAGGAGTTCTCGATGAAAACCGGAGAACTCACACCGACGTTGAAGGTGAAACGGAAGGTTGTCGATCAGAAATACCGCGAACAGATCGAGGCGATGTATCGGTAATTGCCGGAATGCCGAATCGAGGGCATTGCCGGATTGGATTGCCGGATTGATCGATTGCCGCAATCATTGGCGGATTGCGACCATTGGACAAATTGACGGTTCGCGATTGACGGATTGACGGATTGACGGATTGCATTGAGAGCTCTTCGATGCTCTTCAATGATCTTGCGATCAAGAATGATTGCGGCAATCGATCAATTGGGCAATCCAATCCGGCAATGCCCTCGATTCGGCAATCCGGCAATTCGCCGCTATTGAAAGATTCTGCTTTGCCCGAGCGGCCACCAGCGGATCTGCACTTTCCCGATGATGTACTTCTTCGGCACCGCGCCCCAGGAGCGGCTGTCGCTGCTGTTGTTGCGGTGGTCGCCCATGACCCAGTAGTAGCCTTCGCGCAGCACTTCAGGCCCCCAGGTCGTGTGGTCGCGGTATTCCTCGGGGATGAAATCATCCGGCAGCGGAACGTCGTTGCGGTAGACGCGGCCGTCGACGCCGCGGATCGTGTCGCCCGGCTCGGCGACGATGCGCTTGACGAAGGATTTGTCGGGATCGTTCGGGTACAGCAGCATGACGATGTCGCCGACCTGCGGATCGTGGCCGAAGGAACCGTAGACGGCCTTGTTGACGATCAGCCGATCCTGATCCTGCAGCGTCGGCGCCATGCTCTGGCCTTCGACGCGCGCGACCTGAAAGCCGAAGGTGACAATCAGCGTCGCGTAGACCGCCGCGGAGAGCAGCGTCTTGAACCAGGCGACGAGTTCCTCGATGACGCGCGCCAGGGTCTGGCCGGCAGCCGGTTCGACGCCCGCCGGCTGAGCCGGGAGGATCGCGATCTGCGGCTCCGGGGCGGGTCGCAGTTCGTGCGGCCCGTCGGGCTCGATCGGTGGGGTCGCGTCTTGAATTGC
>DASUGM010000160.1:0-8840 GCA_036274055.1 Vicinamibacterales bacterium
GGCCGACGGTGGCGACGATCGCTCCGGTGAGCCCGGCCACGAACGCAGTTTCGTCCACCGGCACGACGGCGTTCCAGTCCGAGGCCTGAACCTGGAGGCTGATGCTGTTGAGTCGGCCTTCCGGCGCGAAGCCGGAGCGCACGTGACCGAGCAGCGACGCAAGCTGTTTCGGCCGCGGCTGCACGCGCGTGCCGCCGTCGACGAGCGCCTGCGCGCGCAGGACCCAGGCGGCACGCCAGGCGTGCGCGCGAATGACGTCGAGGTTGACGCGTCGCGCCACCGCCGGCGCGCCGCCGGCGAGCAGCGTCGCCGAGGCTTCGATCGCCGACAGGTCTTCGCTGAGCTGCGCGATCAGGCGTTCCACATGTTCACGATCGGTGCGGCGATCTCGAACGTCGGCGTCGGATTCCATGCCGTCACGGTCGCGCTTGGATCCGCGCGACTCCGACCGGTCGCGCTTGGAACTCAGCAACTCCACGTAATGCGCGTCGGCGCGCATGCGATAGCCGGTCGGCAGGCCTTCTCGTTCGGGCTTCTTGCTGGACGGCGGGATTGAGTCGTCTTCAAAACCTTCAGGGAGCACGTCGGACACTCACGAACCTCCGGAGGACGAGGAGAACGGGAATGGTACCACACGCTTTTATCGTCGGCGCAGCGCAACGACGCTGAAAAGCGCCGCGCCGGCCGGAAGGCGCCTGCCGGCGTTATCATCGATCCATGTCCATCCGCCCAGTGAAACGCATCGTCGAATCGCAACCGACCATGGAGGGCGCCGGCGTGCACCTGCGGCGCGCGTTCGGCTTCGGCGACACCACGGAATTCGATCCGTTCCTGCTCTTCGACGACTTCCGCAATGATCGACCGGCAGACTATCTCGCCGGATTTCCGTGGCATCCGCACCGTGGCATCGAGACGATCACCTACGTGCTCGCAGGGACGGTCGCGCACGGCGACAGCCTCGGCAACAAGGGCAATCTCGGCGCCGGCGACGTGCAGTGGATGACGGCAGGCAGCGGCATCGTCCATCAGGAAATGCCGCAGGGTGACGCCGCCGGCCGCATGCACGGGTTTCAGTTGTGGGCGAACCTGCCCGCGTCGCTGAAAATGACGACGCCGCGATACCAGGACGTCACCGCCACGGACATCCCCGAGGTCATCGACGACGACGGCACGCGGGTGCGAATCGTGTGCGGCAGTTTCTGGGGCAAGCGCGGACCGGTTGACGGCATCGCCGCCGATCCGAACTACCTCGACATCTCGATTCCGCCCGGCGGACGCCGGACCTTGCCAATCGAGACCACGCGTCACGCGTTCGCCTACATCTTCGCCGGCAGCGGCCAGTTCCGCGACGCGTCGTCGCCGCGCACGGTGGCCACCGAGGACATGCACGGCGAACTGGCGCCGTCGCTGCGCAGCGTCGGCAACCGATCGCTCGTGCTCTTCGATCGCGGCGACGAAGTCGTCGTCCAGGCGGGTGACGACGGCATGCGCTTTCTGCTCGTCTCAGGGAAGCCGCTCGAAGAACCGGTCGCCTGGTACGGACCGATCGTGATGAACACGCAAGCCGAGCTGCAAACGGCCATGCGGGAGCTTCGGGACGGATCGTTTATCAAACACGGGCGCTAGAGCGACACCCGTCGCGTCAACTCGAAACTTCAAACTCCAAACTTCAAACTTGGGTTCTTGGAACCCAAGTTTCGAGTTTGAAGTTTTGAGTTTCAAGTTGATCAAGGCCTGTAAGCAATGCAATCGATCTCCACTCTGAGGCCGTCTCCAGGAAGTCCCGCGGCCTGAATCGTCGTCCGCGCCGGGCGATGGTCGCCGAAGACCCGCGCGTAGACGGCGTTCATCTGTTGAAACTCGTTCATGTCGAGCAGGAACACGCCGCAGCGGAGCACGTGCTGCAGGTCGGAGCCTGCGGCCTGGAGAATCGCGCGCAGGTTCTTGAGGCACTGCTCGGTTTGCGCCGGCACATCGGGTCCGGCGAGCTGGCCGGTCGCGGGATCGGTCGCGCCCTGGCCGGAGACGAAAATCAGACGATCGAACGACATGCCCGGCGAGTACGGACCGACGGGCTTCGGAAGGTTGGCGGCATGGACGGGCGTGTGAGTCATGGGGAAGGAATATACCGTGCGCCATGCGCCCTGCGAGGTGCGCGCCGATCTCTAGTCTCGAGCGCGGCCGCCTGATACGCTTGTCCGGCCATGATCACGACGCACACCTGGCTCAACGGCACGATCGTCGAAAACTCGAAGGCGACGGTGCCCTTTCTGACCTCCGGGTTCCACTACGGCATCGGCGTGTTCGAAGGCATCCGCGCCTACGACGCCGACAAGGGCGCGGCGGTGTTCCGTCTCCGCGAGCACCTCGAGCGGTTTCACGGCTCGTCGCTGATCCTCGGCTTCCTCGAGCAGCCGTATTCGGTTGAGGAGTTGACCAAGGCGGTCAAGGACACGATCAAGGCGAACGGTTTCGGCGGCTGCTACATCCGGCCGTTCCTGTGGCTCGGCGACGGCGGCTGGAACCTGACGCTCGACACCGGCAAGCCGCTGGTCGGCGTCGCGGTGTGGAAGCAATCGGTGTATCTCGGCCAGACCTCACCGGATGTCGGCATGAAGCTGATGGTGTCGAGCTACACGCGGCATCATCCGAACGCGATGATGACCAAGGCCAAGGTCAGCGGCAACTACGTCAATTCGTTCATCGCCAAGACCGAGGCGCAGCGCAACGGCTTTGATGAAGCGGTGCTGCTCGATCCGGAAGGTTACGTCGCCGAATGCACCGGCGCGAACATCTTCGCCGTGCGCAAGGGCAAGCTGCTGACGCCGGGCACCGAAGCGATTCTCGAGGGCATCACCCGCTCGACCGTCATCGCGCTCGCCCGGGACATGGGGCTCGAGGTCGAGGAGACGCGCCTGAGTCGCGATCAGCTCTACGTCGCCGACGAAGTGTTTGCCTGCGGTACGGCCGCCGAGATCGTCGGCGTCGCGACCATCGACAAACGCAAGATCGGCATCGGCGCCACCGGCCCGATCACCAAGAAGCTGCGCGAGGCCTACGGCGACGCGGTCCGTGGCCGGCATCGGCTGTCGGAGCAGTGGCTGGAGTACGTCGAGGCGGCGGTGGCGGTCTAAGAACCTGTCGGCTCAAGGCTCAGGGCTCACGGCTCGGAGTCACGTTCCCGAGCTTGCACAGCGGCTTTATGACACCGAGCCCTAAGCCGTGAGCCCTGAGCCTGACCTTGATGTCGCCGTGATCGGCGGCGGTGCCGCGGGCCTGGCGACCGCGATCTTCACGCGAGGAGCGAATCCAACGGCGCGCGTCGCTGTGCTCGAAGGCGCCAAGACACCGGGCGCGAAGATCCTCGTCAGCGGAGGCTCGCGCTGCAACGTCACCAACGTCGAGGTCACCGAACGCGACTTCAACGGCGGGCGCGCGCCCGTCATTCGTCGGATCCTGCGTGCATTTCCCGCGCCAGTTGCAGCGGCGTGGTTTCGCGAGCTTGGCGTCGCGCTCCATGAAGAGCCGAACGGAAAACTGTTTCCGGACTCCAACCGATCGCGCGACGTCCTCGACGCGTTGCTGCGGGAACTCGCGCAGCGCGGCGCGACGCTGCGCAGCGGCCATCGGGTCACCGGGATTACGCGTGGAGGCGGCACCTTTCATGTCGCGACCAATCACGGCACGCTGACCGCGCGCGCCGTCGTCCTCGCCACCGGCGGCTTGTCGCTGCCGAAGACCGGCAGCGACGGCTGGGGCTACAACGCTGCCGTTGCGCTCGGCCACACCATCGTGCCGACGACGCCGGCGCTGGCGCCGCTGCTGCTCGAGAGCGGCGACAGCCCGCACGCGTCGTTGTCGGGCGTCTCGATCCCGGCGCGGCTCGACGTCATCGCCAACGGCGCCGTCGCTGCGCGGATCGCCGGCGCGTTGTTGTGGACCCATTTCGGCGTGAGCGGGCCTGCCGCGCTCGACGCGTCGCGGCATTTTCTACGCGCGCGACTCGAGGGCGCCGCGGTGGGCATGACGCTCAGCCTCCTGCCCGAACACAGTTTCGACTCGCTCGAGGCGGCGTGGGTCGCGCTGCTGCGGGCGCGGCCGCGCGCGTTCATTCACACGATCGTGGCGTCGATGATGCCGGCCGCGATTGCCGAGGCGCTGCTACGGCGCGCCGGGATTGCCGAAGGCACGACGCTCGCCGGGCTCACTCGCGATGCGCGGCGCGCGTTGGTGCATGCCACCGTCGGGTGGCCGCTGCCGGTCACCGACTCCCGGGGCTACAACTACGCCGAAGTCACCGCCGGCGGCGTCGATCTCACCGAGATCGATCCGTCGACGATGGCGTCGCGGCGATGCGATGGCTTGTACCTGGTCGGCGAAATCCTCGACGTCGACGGACGACTCGGCGGTTTCAACTTTCAGTGGGCGTGGTCGAGCGCGCACGTCGCGGGAACTGCGATCGCCCGGGCAGTCGAGGCGATCCAGTAATTGCCGAATTGCCGAATCGAGGGCATTGCCGGATTGGATTGAAGAGCGATTGATCAATTGCCGGAATCATCGCCAGATTGCCGATTGCCGGATCGACTTGCCAATCCGTCCAATCCGTCCAATCCGTCAATCAAGAACCGCCAATCGAGCAATGCTCTTCAATCCGGCATTGATTGCGGCAATTGATCAATCGCTCTTCAATCCAATCCGGCAATGCCCTCGATTCGGCAATCCGGCAATTCTTACCGACACCCCCGAGTGTCTTCCGCGATTGTCCCGAGGCTGGAGACGAATCCGCCCGCAACGCCCATGCCCCGCCCCGGCGCCGCCCCGCGCGCGAAGCCGCCGCGCACCGATCTGATGAAGGTGGCCTCCGGAGCGAGCGGCAGCGTCGCGACGTTGCGGCAGAAGTCATCCCAGATCCCGTCCTGACGCAGATACTGCTCGACGTTCGAGAGGTAGAACGCCGAGACCGTCGCCTGCTGATTTCGCAGAAATTCGCCGATGCCGCGCAGCGCCTTCGGCCCGGCGAAGTTGCCGACGATCGGCACGATCGCGTTGCTCGTCTCCAGGGCTTTGACGAACTGGAACCGCTCTTCCGAGCTCAGATAGCTGCGCTGCACGCCGGCGTCGTCGGTCAGCGCCATCAACGCGCCGTAGCCCGGCGAGCCGACGCCGCGGCCGGTCGTCAGCATGTAACCAATCTGCGGACCGCCGTCGCGAAGCGCGCGATAGACATAGGCGATGCCGTCGCGATCGTCCGCGGTCAGCGGCAGGTGGCGCTTCGTCTGCAGCCACTCGAGCACTGACGCGAGGTTCTGATCGAAAAGCGCCGGCGACGACGCTGCGGCGTCGACGGCTGCAAAGATCGACTCGACACTGGCGGCCGCCGGCGGCAGCGGCGAAGGCTGGCGGCTGAACAGCCGCGCGACGAACTCGGCGCGGGTCGCCGACATCTCGAACAGCGCCTTGTAAAGAAGATGCTCGTGCAGGTTGCCGCGGCGCAGGTCGAGGATGATCGCCAGCCGCGGCCGCAACGCCGCGATGTAAGTAAAGTTCTGCTCGGGCCCGACGCCCAGGTAGACGCCGCCCGGCTTGACGCGCGCGACCAGATCCGGAATCACCGACTGATAGCGCGCTTCGTTCGAGACGACGTTGTCGGAATGAAAGATGCCGCTCGCCTCGGACAGCCGGCTGCTCAGCGCCCAGAATTCCTGATCGGACAGAAGCGGCGTTTGCGACTGTGCGGCCGGCGCGACAAGAGCCAGTGCGATTGCCGCCGCGACGAGAACCGCGCGCATCTGCCATCGCTGCATCGATATACCTCGGAGATCATTGTCACGCGCCGCCGCGCCGGCGTCTGTGAAAGAACGATGGCGATTGACATCGCGTCGCCACGGGCCGACACTCCCCTGCCATGACTGCCGACAGTCTGGTCCAGGACCTTCGTCATGGGCTGCGCCTGATGCGCCGCAACCCGGGATTCTCGATGACGGCCGCGCTCGTGCTGTCGCTGGGGATCGGCGTCAACACCGCGTTGTTCTCCATCGTCAACTCCGTGTTCTTTCGCGATCGGCACGTGCCGCAGCCGGAGAACATCGTCCTGCTCTACGCCGAAAACCTGAGCCGGGAACTCATGCCGTTGATGCTGACTGGCACAGGAAACGAGGAGATGCTCCTCAACGAGAAGCTGGCCGATTATTCCGCGACCTGGGTGCTCACTGTGCCAGTCGCCGTCGGCGACGACGCCGAGAGCACGCGCGGCGAGATGGTCAACGCCAACTACTTCGACGTGCTCGCTGTCGCCCCTGAGATGGGTCGCGGATTTCGCGCCGAGGAAGATGACCCGTCAAACACGGAATACTCCATCGTGGTCAGCGACGTCTTTTGGCGAACGCGGCTGAATGGCGATCCGAATGCGATCGGGCGCCAGATTCGCGTCTCCGACAAGTTCTATCGCGTCGTTGGCGTGACGCCGCCACAGTTCGGCGGCGTCAGCGACTATCTGCTGCCGTCGCATTTCTGGGTGACGCGCGCGCAGTTCCGCTGGGGAACGACCAGCGCGGGATACTTCGGTCGCCTTAAACCGGGCGTGACTTTCAAGCAGTTTCAGGCCTTCGTGCTGGCGCAGACACCCGCGTATCGCGAGGCACGAGTGCGTGGCCTCAAGCCGGACACGCGCGAACAATTCAAAGAGTGGCAGAAGTACGGCCGGCTTCCCGTTTACCGCTGGACTGATGTGGCCTATCCCCGCAATCCGACGGCCCAGGTCATTCCGCCGCGCATTCTGACGGCGCTGGCCACGGTCGTGGCACTGATCCTCGTCATCGCCGCGGCCAATATCGCCGGTCTGCTACTCGCGCGGGGCGTGACCCGCACGTCCGAAGTGGCAGTTCGCAGGGCGCTGGGTGCGGACGGCTCGCGACTGATGCGGCAACTGCTGACCGAAAGCGTGCTGCTCGCGTGCGCGGGGGGCGCGCTCGGCGCCATTGTCGCGTCGGCGCTGGTCGTCCTGTTTCGGACGTTCGCGCCGCCGGCGCTGTCGATTGACGTGCACGTCGATAGCCGCGTGCTGCTCTTCGCCATCATTCTCTGCGTCGGCGCGGGCGTGATGGTCGGCATTGCGCCAGCCCTGCAGGCCGCTCGCGTCAACGTGCTCGAAGCCCTTGGCGCTGGAATCGCCGGGGCGCGCCGCGTGCGTACGCGGCTGCGCCACGGCATCGTCGTGCCGCAGATCGCGCTGTCGCTGGTGCTTCTGGTTGTCGCGGCGATTCACGTCCGGTCGCTGCTCGACATCGAGTTGAACAATCTGGGCTACCGCACCGACGGCAACGTGGTGCTGAGTATTTCGCGCTGGGAGCCGAGCGTGCCACCTGCCTTCAGGCCGACCGGAGACGATCGGGTTCGCGCCGAAAATGAGTTATCGGCGCGAATCCGCGCGTTCAATCGCGGCATTCTGGCGCGCCTCGCCGACATCCCGAACGTCACGAATTTCGCGATTGCTGGCTGGCTGCCGTTCTGGTCGTTTCGCGGCGACCTCAGCCCGGTGATCTCACAGGAGGCGCTGCTTTCGGGTGAGCCGGCCAGAATCGGCGCTTTCGCGCCAATCGTCTCGGATGGCTACTTTGACGTCATGGGGATGCGGCTGCTTCGCGGCCGGACCTTCGACGATCGCGATACGTACGGCGGTAGGCCGGTCACGGTGATCAGCGAGCGGCTGGCGGCGAGGTTGTGGCCGACCGGCGATCCGATCGGCAAGCGAGTGGCGCTGCAGCCCTCATCGACGTCGCAGCGGATCACCTGGCTCGAAGTCATCGGCGTCGTCAACGAAGTCGACCCAGTTCTCGACGACGCCGGCGAGCGGCCGATGATGTACACGTCATTGCTGCAGCAGTGGCGCGGCACGGCGGGCAATCTGATCGTGCGCGGCGCCGGCAATCAGGCGGAACTGATCAAAGCGGTGAAAGCAGCCGTCGTCGGCGCGGATGCGTTTGCGGAAGTCACTCGCGTGCAGACGATGCGCCAGATGGTCGCCGAGATTCTCTACCCGCGCCGGGTCGCCGCCGCGATCCTCCTGACCGCCGGCGTGATCGGGCTGGCCCTCGCCTGCATCGGGCTCTACGGCGTGATGTCGTACTCGATTGCGCAGCGGCGCCGGGAGATCGGCATTCGCGCCACGCTCGGAGCCGATCGCGGCGACATCATCCGGTTGGTCCTGCGCGAAGGCGCGGTCGTCACCGTACTCGGCATCGCGGCCGGCGGCGCGTTGACCTTCGCCGCGCTTCGGCTCTCTGCCAACGCACTCCCGGGCGTGCCGGTGCTCGACGTCATCAGTTTCGTCACCGTCCCGTTCGTCCTGGTGTCGATCGTGGTCGCGGCTTGCCTGGTGCCGGCGTTCCGTGCGGCAAATGCAGATCCTGCCAACGTCCTGCGCGGCGCTTAGGCGTTCAACCTGGAACTTCTTAGAACCCAAGTTTGAAGTTTGGAGTTTGAAGTTTCGAGTTGACGGGAGCGTGCCCGCATCTCGGTATACGATGGCCGCCATGCTGGCGGCCCGTCGTATCGTCGCCAGCGTCGCCTGGCTCGGCTTGGCCGTCGCCGCCGCCGATTTGATCGCGCGTCCGATGGCGCGCACCGCGCTGCTCGGCAACCCGCAACTCGATCAGGTCGGCGCCGCCGGACTGCTCGGCGCGGTCGCCGCCGTCGCTCTCCTCCTGCTCGTCCGCGGCTCCCGGCTGCGCGTGTTCACGATCTTCGCGGCGCTCTTCGTCGCCGGTCTCTACGCGCAGCGTCTCGCCGGCGCGCGCCTGCAGAGCGACGGCTTCTACTACTTCGCGTATCTCCGTTCGATC
>DASUGM010000161.1:0-15806 GCA_036274055.1 Vicinamibacterales bacterium
AGTTCACCATTGGCGGCGCCGCGGGCCGCGGCGCCCTGGCGCATGGGCTCGTCATCGACGCGCGGCATCAACGCAAGACCTTCGGCGCGGATCAGTTCTACGGCAACTCACCGTCGAAGGAGTGGACGGATCAAACCCTCGGCTCGGGTACGTGGACCGCGGTGTCGCGCGGGTGGGTGACGTCGACCCGCGCTGCGTATCGCAATCACGGCGATCACTTCCGCTGGGACATCAATCGCCCGGGATTCGCGGAGAACGTGCATCGCACGAATGCGATTGAGGGGCAATTCCTCGCGTCGCATGCGCTGACCGCCAGCGGCGGCACGATCGCCATCGGCGGCTCGGCCGGCGGCGACTGGATTGCGTCTTCCAATCTCGGTGACCACGCATTCAGCCGGATGGCGGTTTTCGCCGAAGCGGCGGCGCCGCTCGGGCCGCGCGTGACCACTCGCGGCGGCGTTCGCCTCGATCACTTTTCGGATTTCGGCAGCTCCACCAGCCCGACCGGGTCCGTTGTCGTCCGCGTGACTGACGCGTTCACGGTCCGCGGCTCGGCGTCGCGCGGATTTCGCGTGCCGTCGTTCACTGAACTCTACTACCACGATCCCGCGAACCAGGGCAGTCCCGACCTTCGTCCAGAACATGGCTGGACGCTCGACGGCGGCGCGGAATGGGCACGCGGCCCGTGGGTCGCGTCCGTGTCGCCCTTCCGCCGCTGGGACGAAGACGTCATCGATTGGGTCAAAGACGCGCCCGCGGACTTGTGGCGCTCGACCAACGTCCGCGACGTGACCTCGACCGGCTTCGAGGCGTTCGTGATCCGCCGCTGGAAGAGCGCCTTCGTGCGCGTGCATTACGCGGGCCTCGAGGTCGAGGCGCCGGATCTGACCCAGCTCTCGAAGTACGTGCTCGAATACGCCCGCCACCAGAGCGGTGGCTCGTTGACGGTGCCGGTCGTCGCCGGATTCCGCGCCGCCGTCAACGTCGATCATAGGCATCGCCTCGACGGGCAGGCGTACGACCTGGCCGGGTTCCGGATCAGCCGGGGATTTTCGCGCGGCGAGATCTACTTCGACGTTGCCAACGCGTTCGACGAGACGTATCACGAAGTCGCGGGGGTGACGATGCCAGGGCGGTGGATGTCGATCGGCTTCCGGCTGCGATAGCTCGCCGTGCGCGCCGTCCTCTGGCTCAGCGTCGTCCTGCCGTCGATCTTCATCGTCGAGCGCCTGGCCGGATGGGCCGGTGTCGCCGCTCACGCCGCAATCGCCGCCGCCATCCTGCCGGTGGCGCTCTCGCTGGCGGCGCGACTGCCGGTACCAACCGCGCGGCTCCTGGCTGCGGCGACCGGAGCAGCGATTATCGCCTTCGTCTTCGCCAGCTACCCCGCCTTGAACACCGACGCGCCCAACCGTGGAAGCGACGACGACGACGCGCATGAGGTCGGCGTACGCGCGGTGCTCCGTGGAGAGAATCCGTACGCGCAGCAGACCTACCTCGGCAATTCGATTTCACCGATGGCCGGCGCGCTCCTTCTGGCGGCGCCATTCGTGCTCGCCGACATCGTGGCCGCGCAGAACGTCTTCTGGCTGATGGTGTTGTTTCTCGTGCTGGCGCGTGAGCGCGGCGGCCCCCCAATCGCGCTCGGACTGTGTTGGGCGGCGTTGCTGTGCCTCGCGGTGCTGCACGATCTGGCGACGGGCACGTCGCACCTGGCCAACGGGATCTATGTGGCGGTCGGGCTGGCCTGGCTCACGCGCGCCCACGGATCGACGGCGTCGGCGATTTTCCTTGGCGTCACGCTGGCATCGCGCGCCAATTTCCTGTTTGTGCTGCCGTGCGCGCTGGGCTGGCTGTGGCGCCGCGAGTCGGCGGGCATCGCCCTTCGCGCCGGCATGTGGACGGCGGGCACGACGGCGCTGCTGATCGTCCCCTTCTACCTCGCGAATCCCGGTGGCTTCGCGCCGTTCTTCACGTTCAACAAACTTCTCAGATACGACACTTTCATGCCGGGTGCGGCCGTGGCGACCGCGTCGATCACCGCGTTGGCCGCGATCGTCGTCGGCATGCGCGCGACCTCGCGAGCGTCGCTCTTCGGTGGTTGCGCAGTGATTCAAGCAATTCCGGTAGCCGCGGTGCTTGGTGTGTCAGTCCTGTCCGGCCGTCCGTACCTGGCGGCGCTGCCGTACGGCGAGTTCGCGATGTGGTTCGTGATCATGGCGGCCGCGTTCGGCGCGGCGACAAGGCCAATGACATCTAGTACACTTTCCACCCGGTGATGGAGGCGTTTCGCGGCGCCGGGCGCTGGCTCGGCGTGGTCATAGTTCTGGCGTGTTTTGCGGTTCCTCTTCTCTTTTGGATCGGGGAGCCAGACATGCAGAACGACGAGGCCATCTATTCCTACGCCGTCGAGCGCATGATCGACACCGGCGACTGGCTGACGCCGCGTGCCATTCCCGCCGACGGGCCGTTTCTGGAAAAACCGCCGCTGAAGTTCTGGCTGGTCAGTGCCGGCATTCTGAGCGGTCTGCTGCCTCGCAATGAAGCCGGGATGCGGTTCATCGACGGCGTGTTTGGCGGTGTTGCGTTGGTCTACGTCTTCCTGATCGGCCGCCAGCTTGCTGGACAAGTCTGCGGCCTCACCGCCTGCCTGGTGTTGTTCACCATTGATCCGCTGCTGTTCGACCACGGGCTGCGCAGCAACAACATGGACGCGTCGGTGGTGCTCGGCTACGCCGGCGGCATGTATCACTTCGCGCGTTGGGCACTGGCCCCCGCGCGAGCACGCGGCCACGCCGCAGGCGTCGCTGCATATTTCTATTTGGCGCTGATGACCAAGCTGGTCGCGGCGCTGTTTCTGCCCGCGATCTGTGTGGCGGCTCTCCTCTGGGGCGGCCGGCCAGCCAAGCGGCTCGCCGTCGCCTGGAAGGACTGGCTGTGGCCGTCCGTCGCGGTGATTGCCCTCGCCACACCGTGGTTCGCCTACCAGACCGCGGTCAAGGGCGAGGAATTCTGGGACATTCTGATCGGGCAGCACGTCTACCGGCGCTTCACGTCGTCGCTTGACGTGTCGCATCTGCATCCGTGGCATTTCTACTTCACCGCGACCTGGCACGAACTGGGTTGGTCTGGTTCGCAGATTGTCGTCGGACTGGGGGTAGCGCTGCTCGCTTATACGGCACTGCGTGGACGGCCGTGGGTCGCGCGCCTCGTCGTCCTCTGGCTGGTGGTGCCGTACGCCGCCATGTCCGTCGGCACGTCGAAGCTGCTGCACTACGCCTATCCATTCTTGGCGCCGCTTGGATTGGGCGCGGGCCTTCTCGTCGCGAGCGTCATCGATGCGCTGGACGGAGCCTGGGTGAACAATGCCGCGACGTCGATCGAGCGACTGTTCCCGCGCCGCCTGGTCGACTGGTTCGGTACGGGTGCGCGGTTGCGCCGCTCGATCGCTGGACTGGCCCTGATCGTGTTAGCCATTGCCGCCCTGACCGCCGCGATCGGGCCCTGGAGAATCCGGATCGGCCAGG
Organism: Vicinamibacterales bacterium; assembly: GCA_036274055.1. GTDB lineage: Bacteria > Acidobacteriota > Vicinamibacteria > Vicinamibacterales > SCN-69-37 > DASUGM01. The sequence continues at coordinate 3,528 of DASUGM010000161.1, forward strand.
TGTCGGTCTTCAGCAACAGCTCGGTGTTCCGGCCGCTGGTCTTCAGTTTCCTGCTGCTCTGTATTGTCGGGTATGCGCTGTCGCTGGTCCGCCTGGTTGGCGCAATCGCGTTGCTGCTGCTGTTGCCAGTCGGGAAGTACGTCGAGAAGATTCAGCACATGTCGGCGATCGAGCACCCGCTCCGGGCCACGAGAGACTGCATGGCGGGGCTGGTCCGTGCCGGGAAGGTGCCGCCTCGCGGCGTCTTCTCGGCGTCGGGTAACGTCTTGAACCATACTTATTACTACTACCTGTGGCGCGAAGGGCCGTGGGTCGTTGCCAAGGCTTTCTCGCCGGATGAGCTCCAGCAACGGCTGCTCGATCCGGCGCGGCAGACGCCGATCTTGATCGCGAAGACGGACTTCGAACGGGTGACGCAGTTGTGGGACGCGACCGCGTCGGCGGCCTCGGGCCAGGAACGTCGCGAGACGGTGGTCTGGAACGGTCTGGCCATTCAGGACACCGTCGCGTTGTTGTTGCCCGGTCCATATGGCGCCTGCTTTCAGCCGGTGCGCGAAGCCGGTGGAGCGCCGTTATGGCGGTCGTCGAATTCGGGCCCGCCGCGGTGACCGACTCGATCGCGTTATCAATCGTCGTGCCAGCGTACAACGAGGCGGCTCGCATCGGCCTCAGTATTCAGACGCTGCTCGGTGAACTGCCCGAGATCGCTGGCGGGTGGGAAATCCGCATCGTCGACGATGGATCGACAGACGACACCGCCGCGATCGTCGCCGGCGAGGCGGCTGCCGATGCGCGGGTCGTGCTCCAACGTGAGCCGCACCGAGGCAAGGGCGGCGCACTGCGCGCTGGCCTGCTGGCGGCGCGCGGTGCACTGCGCTTCATGTGCGATGCGGATTTGTCGATGCCACCGCGTGAGTTGCCGCGGTTCCTTGCCCAGGTGCCGTCACAGTGCGACATCGCCATCGGCTCCCGCGAAGGGGCGGGCGCGCGGCGTGTCGGAGAGCCTGGTCACCGCCACACGATGGGCCGGATCTTCAACGGGCTGGTCCGCGCAAGTGGTCTTGCCAGCGGCCAGGACACGCAGTGCGGCTTCAAGATGTTCACGGCGCACGCCGTCAACGCGATCTTTCCGTACACGCGCATCGAAGGCTGGGCGGTCGACATCGAGATGCTCTATCTGGCGAAGTTGCGAGGATTGCGCGTCGGCGAGGTGCCGATCGAATGGCATTACCGGGATCGCTCGCAAGTCTCGCCGATCGCCGACAGCTTGCGAATGACACGCGACGTGTTGAAGATCAAACTGAACGGCTTGCGCGGCCTCTACGCCGAGCGCTGGCGGCCGTAGTAGTGCGCCGACGGTCTACCGCTCGGCACGCCAGGTGAATCCGCGCAGGAGCAGACCCAACTCGCGAGTATCCGCCGATCCTGACCCCGTTTCTGACGGAACCGAAGTGGCGCTGGTGACAATCCGAAGTTCGTTCGCTTCGTGCGGCCGCGATTTGAGGGTCCACGTTCGTTCCAGGTCGCGGCCCGAGGCGACCATACGCTCGACGAGCTCGCCGTTGAAGAAGATCTGAACTGTCGGTGGCGTTGGCAGCGAGTCGACTGGGACGAAGAACTTCAGCGTCAGCCGGCCAGTGTCCGGCACAGCGGGCAGTTCGATGAACCCCTCCTTCCTCATCCAGCGGAAGGACTCGGTGCCGTTGTTCTCCTGGCCGTACCAGCCAGTCCCATAGCGAATGACGCTGGTGAGGCGCCTGACTGAGGCTTCGAAATTCCGCTGCCGAATCACCCGCCAGAGCCGCTCGCGAGGCCAGGCGAAGTTCTGCGCCTCGTCCGATGGCCGGGCTTCGACAATCCACGGCTCGCGAATCAGCAGCGGGATCTCCTCGACTTCCTGGAAGAGTCGCACGTCGTAGTCCGGCAGGTAGAACTGCGCCTGCGGTTTGAACGCGTCTTGGACGTAGACCGTCGATGACGGCGGCAAGTGTTTCCGGATCCAGCGCAAGGCCGCGATCGGCGGCGAATCCTCGCGCACCTGCGTCCAGACCGCCGGCGCCGTCCACACAGCCAGCGCGACGACGACCGCCGCGGCCAGACCGGCGAACACCCGCCGCGGCCGGACAAGCACCGCGAGTCCGTCGGCGGCGAGCAACGAGTACATCGGAAGGTACGCCATCGCGTAGCGCGACGGCGTGTTGACGTCGAGGTACAGACACGAGAACACGGCAATTGGCGTGAACGTGCACACGGTCAGGAGCGGCCCAGCGCGACGATGGAGCCACGCCGCGGCGAGCGAAACCGCCGCCAGACAGAGCATCGCCGTCAACTGCTGGCGCTGATCATAGGGGCGAATCAAGAACGTCCAGGCCACGTCGAGCAGCGGCGGTCGTCCGGGATTGTGAAACGAATCGACGTCGTGCACCCACCTACTTTGGACGTCGAGCGCTGAGCGATAAGCCGTCACCGACTCAGACGCCAGAGCAGCACCGAAATAGCTCCCACCGACGATGACGAGTCCTGCGACGGCCGCGGCGACCACGGCGAGATACGCCTTGTGCCGCAAGCGCGCCCAGGTCGCGAGTGCGACGGGAACGACGCCGATCACCAGACTCGCGACGCGCATACCCGCGGCCGCGCTCAACAGCGCCACGCCGGCGAGGTAGGCTCCGGAGTGGCGGCGGCCGCGAAGCAGAAGCGCGCAGCCCGCCAGCGTCAACGTGCTGCCCGGAATGTCGCTGAAGCCGCTGCCGCCGTAGACCCAGACATTGGGCAGGAACGCGAAGAACGCCGCGCCGGCTACGGCAACCGGAAAGGTCAAGCCGAGTTCCAAGCCGAGCAGCGCCAGTGCCGGAAACAGAAGCACCGCGCCGGTGATCACGACGGTTTGCAGGGAGCGAAACTCATCGACGCCGAGCGCGTGCACCACCTTGGCGGCGGCGATGAACAGCGGGTATCCGGGCGGATGCGGCGCGTGCCGAGGCACGTCGTAGTCGCGGACGCCGGCGGCGAACAGCGCCTCGTCCCAGTCGAACATCGAATGCGCCGCGGCGACGACACGGCTCAGGCCAATCACGACCGTCAGAATCAGGAGAATGCGCTTTTGACGCGTCGTCATCGGATCTTCGCCGGTGATTCTGGCGCCGGTCACCGACGCTGATTCTCTCACACGGCCAACTGCGGTAACGTGGTGCAATGTTGGTTACTTGCACGCATTGCCAGCGGCGGAACAGGATTCTGGCGGCGAATCTGGCGCGGCAGGTTCGTTGCGGCGCGTGCAAGTCGGCGCTGACGCCGATCGCCACGCCGATCGACGCCGACGCCGAGGTCTTCGACGATGTCGTACAGCACGCAACACTGCCGGTGCTCGTCGACTTCTGGGCGGCGTGGTGCGGCCCCTGCCGGATGGCGGCGCCGGAAGTCGCGCGCGCGGCGAAGGAGATGGCGGGCCGCGCGCTGGTCTTGAAGGTCGACACCGAGGCGCATCCGGAAATCGCGGCGCGCTATCGGGTCGAGGGCATTCCGAATTTCATCGTCATCAGGAACGGCAACGTCGTCCATCAGCAGGCCGGCGTGGTGCCCGCGGCGACGCTGGCGAAGTGGCTCGAGATCGCATCCGCGTGAACGTCGCGCCGATTTCGCCGCGCCGCCATATCGACGTCGCCGCCGTCCTGGTGGATGCGTTTTACGACTACCCGGTGATGCGCTACGTCGTCGGCGACGGGCAGGACTACGACGCGCGGCTTCAGCAGCTGATCGAGTTCTTCGTCTTCCGCCGCGTGCGCCAGGGCGCGCTGCTCTTCGGCGTCGATCGCGGCGGCGAGCTCCTGGGCGCCGCCGTCCTCGCCACACCACGCGAGACGACGGCGCCGCCTGAGGTGAAGGATCTCGCGCTGCAGCTCTGGTCGACGATCGGCGAGGACGCGCGCCAGCGCTTCGACACCTACGGCGCGGCGACCCAGCCGTTCACGGTGGCTTCGCCGCATCATCACCTCAGCATGATCGGCGTCCGGCGCGCGCATCAGGGCGATGGCCTGGCGCGGCCGCTGCTCGACGCCGTGACTCAGGCGTCTGTCGACGATGCCGAATCACACGGTGTCTCGCTGACGACCGAGTTACTGAAGAACGTACGGCTCTACGAGCACTTCGGGTATCGCGTGATCGGACACGCGCGCGTCACCGCGGATCTGGAGACCTGGGGGCTGTTTCGGCCGGTGTCGCCCGGGCGAGAAACTCCGTAAATGCGACCGGCGCGCCGGCGGTGAACTGCCAGTCACGCCCACGCCAGCGGAAGCTCAGGCTTCGCGCGTGCAGCAGGTGATTCCGGACGGCGAGCGTGGCCCAGTCGGCGTCGCTCGACTCATGGCGGACGAAACGCAGGTAGATCTGGTCGTCGCCGCCGTAGATCTTGTCGCCAACCAGCGGATGGCCGATGTGCGCCAGATGAATACGGATCTGATGCTTTCGGCCGGTGGCCGGCGTTACCTCGAGCGATGTAAAGGCGTCCTCGCCGATCCGAAACGTCGCCAGCCGGCGGATCACCGTTTCCGCCGCGGCGCCATCGCTGCGGACGCATCCCTTGATCGCGACGATGCTCGACTCGTCCGCGCCAATGGGTGCCGAGATGGTTTGCGTTTCCAGCGCAACCGCGCCGTGCGCGATCGCGAGGTACGATTTGAAGACCGCCTTCCCCGCCAGGAGCTTGCCGAGTTCGCCGGCTGCCGCGGTGTGCTTCGCGATCAGGACCACGCCGCTCGTCTCGCGGTCGATCCGATTCACCAGGCGGCCCTCGTCGTGCCCGAGATACAGCCGCACGCGGCCGATCAGACTCGATAACGGCCCGTTCTTGCTCGGGTGACAGACGAGGTCCGGAGGCTTGTTGACGACCAGGATGTCGTCATCTTCGTGGACGACGTCGAGGAGCGCGGCCTCTCGTGTCGCGCTGGCCGCAAAAAGAGCCTTCAACATGAAGGACATGAAGAAAACATACTTCTTTTGGAAACCTTTGCGAGATGCGTATTGGGAAAACAAGCTCCGGACGGTGGAGGCCATGAAGGAGCGTCCAGCTGCGATCAGCGGTCTTCTTCATGCCCTCCGTCCGAACCAAGCGGCTCCATCTCAGTGCGGATCTCGCGAGGGTTTCCAAAGAAGTACCTTTTCTTCATGTCCTTCATGTTGAAGGCTCTTTCGACAGAAGGACGTAACCACGTACCCGCCAGCCGCCGTCACCGAATCGTGATCTTCTGCACGCGCCAGTTCGTCGTTTCGCCGACGAGCAGTTGCGACTCGCTCCGGCAGTCGAGCGAGTTGACGAGCCCGAATTCTTTCGACAGCTTGCCGGCCGATCCAAACCGGCCGACGACTTTTCCGTCGAGCTGGACCTTGAAGATGGCCGCGTCTTCCATCCCGTCCTCGTCCCCCGCGTGCGCGATGTAGAGATACTGCGTCGAGCCGCCGGTCATGCACATCGCGCGCGGTGTTCCGACATTCGAGAACTCCGACTTGAACGCGCCTTGCGGATCGAAGACCTGGATCCGTTTGTTGCCGATGTCGGCCACGTAGACGTTGTCCTGCCGATCGATGGCGATCGCTTTCACGCCACTGAACTGCCCCGCGCCGCTCCCCGTCGAGCCCCAGTGCGCGAGGAAGCGGCCGTCCTTGTCGAACTTCGCGATCCGGTTGTTGGCGCCCAGTCCGTCGGCCACGTAGATATTGCCGGCTCGATCCCAGGCGACGTCGGCTGGCCGGCTGAAGCTCGAGCCAGGCGTGCCGGTGCCAGTCAGTCGGCCAGTTCCGCCAGCGCCGCCGCCGGCACCACCGGCGCCCTGCGCGCGCCCCGCGGGCGGTTCACCGGCGCGCCCGGCCGGTTGCGCCGGCCGCACGGCAATGTTCTCCGGTTTTCGTCCGAGCACGAGCGCGATGCGGCCATCGGCGTCGAATTTCACGACCTGGCTGGCGGCGGCGTCAATCGTCCACACGTTGTCCTGCGCATCGACGCGCAGGCCGATCGCCGCGTTGAAGCCGTAGACGTCCTGTCCCAGCTCGCGAACGAACTTCCCCGCCGCATCGAACTGGAAGAGCCGCGAGCCGCCGTGCAGGAACGTACGGTTGTCACCGAGCGTCGCGTAAGGGTGTCCCGTCCGCGTATAGACGAAAATCTGGCCCTTCGAATTCGCGCCGACGCCGCCGACTTCACCGACGTAGGTGTCAGGCGGCGTTTTGAGCAGATCGACGGCGTCAATAAACATCGCCATCGTGAACGCCGCGCCGGTGGTGGTCTTCTTCGTGTCGACGACCCGCGCCGCCACGACTCCCGGTTGAGCATTCACGCCCGAAGAAAGGCTCTGGCCGACAGATGAGGCCGAGCTGCTCTTGCCCAGCACGATCTTCTGCGACCGCCAGTCATTGATTTCCGCCGTGTAGATTACGTTCGGATCGCGGCAGTCCATCTGATGAATCGTCGCGAACTCGCCCGGCGCCTTTCCGGCGCGGCCGAACTTACCGATGATCGTGCCGTCGAGTTCCATCTTGTAGACCTCGCCGGTGAACTCTGCGGCCGCGGCCGGCGCACTGTCGGGCCAGGAGTTGGAGACGAACAGGTACTGCTTGCCGGGATCTTTCGGCCCCGGTCCGCCCGATACGCACACCGCCCATGGATTGCCGACGTTCGGGTAGTTCGCCTTCCAGTTCAGGTCGTTGTCGAGGACCTGCACGCGCGCGTTGCCGCGGTCGCCGACGTAGACGTTGCCCTGAAAATCCGTCGCAATCGAATGCGGCGTGTTGAACTGCAGGTTCGCACTGCCGCGCGTGCCGACCGCTTTGACGAACCGGCCGTTCCGGTCGAACTTCACGACGCGCGCGTCGAAGTAGCCGTCGGCGACGAAGATGTTGCCCTGCTGATCGAACGCGACATCGGTCTCGCGCCCGAAGCGGTACCTTTCGTTCCGGCCGTGAAAGCTGCCCGCGCCCGGCATGTTCGACAACATCGCCACCGGATCTTCGCGGCGGCCGACGGTCATGAGCACCTGGCCGGCAGGGCTGAACTTGATCAGCATGTCGGTGCCCTCATCGACCGCCCAGATGTTGTCCTGGGCGTCCACGCGCACCGAATGCGCGAACGCAAAGCCGTAGTTGTGCCGGCCGATCTCCCGCACGAAGGCGCCCTGCGGCGAGTACTCGAAGAGCCGCGTCTCGTTGGCGCGGTGATAGATGTAAATGCTGCCCTTCGAGCTCGTGGCGATGCCCATGTTTTCGCCGGTGTAGATGCCGGGCGGGTTCTTGAAGAAGTTGGGCACCGCTTCGTGAGGAATCACCGGGACATTGGTCGCGGTGGCTCGCCCCTGGGCCGTCAGCGACGGCGACGGGTTCAGCACGAAGATCGCGAGCACGACCGTGGCCAGCGCGTACGAAAGCCGCAGGGATGCCGTTTTCACGATTGTGATGGTAGTCCAGAGCCAGCCGATTCGCGGAGTTGAGTTGGCCAGGCTCCGCCCGCGGATGCGGGGTCTTAGCGCCGCAGCACGGCCTGGGGCTCGGGATCCTGCCCGGCGCGCACTAGCCCATCGAGCCGCGCCAGGGTGTGGCGAGACGTGATCCGGGTGGCGTCGTCAAGGTCCGGGTCACGACGGGCCCGGACGCTGTGGATCACCAGCAGGACGGCGATGAGACTGATCACGACAGCGGGAAGGATGACGGCCACGGCGGACTCCTGCACCGGTCTCGATCCGGTTCGCGGGCATAGACGGCCGCGGCCGCGGAATTTCCCCGCCGGTCAGGAGCGGCCGAGCTGCAGGTCCTGAACCCGTTTCTCGCCTTCGCCGAGCGTGACTTTGAGCGATGTCGGCACCAGCTGCTCGAGCACCGCCGGATTCTGCCAGTCGTCCGGATCGATGTCGGTCACGACACCGAGCAGGTAGCCGCCTGGCGGCAAGTCGGGCATCGAGAAGTGCCCGTCGGCACCGGGACGCACGGCGCGGACCCGCCGCGCATCTGGACCCCACATCGTGCGGTCGGACGAGAACGCGATCACGAAGACGTCTGCGCCGGGTTGACCGGTCGAAGTCCGCAAGGTACCCGACAACTCGGTATGGCGATCAGACATCGAGACGACGACGTTCATCGACGGGCCACCTGGGCGAATCTCGATGAGCCGATCGAGCAAATCGCGATCGCCGGCAGTCATCGATCGCACCCACCAGCCAGCTGGCCCCAGGGCCGGCCCGGTCAGACGGAACAGAAACGCGCCCGGCGGAATGCCGGAAATCTCGAACGTGCCATCGGCCTTGAGCGCGACCGGAGGTGCAGGATTGAACCTGGACCCCATGACCGGTCCCCTGCTCGCCAGCGAGGCCAGCGTCACCAGCGAGACGCGCCATTGCGTCAGGTCCGCAGGTGGTTTCAACGTGCCTTCGGCAAACGCCACGCGACCGGTCAACGCTGGACCCGACTCGAGAGGCAGCGTCAGACCCGTGAGGTCGACTCCTGACACGGACAACTGCATCTCACTCCACAGCGCCGGACCGCCAAACGGACTGCTCACCACGACGCCAGGCGGCGTCGCTCTCGCCGTCAGCGTGTAGTCGCCGGGACTGACCGCCGGAATGCGGAACGTTCCATCAGGCAATGCTATCGCCGTCGCCTGTAGTGGAGCGTCCGGCGCGTAGGAGGCCGGCTGCGTCTGCATGATCTGAATGGAGGCGCCCGACGCGCCGCGGCCATCGGCGAGCGTGACGAGGCCGCTCACTGACGCCGTTGCCACGCGCTGCAGTTGAAGGTTGATGTTCTCGACCTGTTGTCCAGGCACGAGCGCGATCGGCGTGGCCTGGTTCAGGTTCGCGGTGCCTGGAAAATAGATCGGCGCGTAGGCGAACGGCCGGGAGGTGGCCAGCCGCACGGCCGGCGGTGGCGTCGCGGTAGATGGCGCCGGCCGCCCCATCGGTGACGCCGCCGCGCGCGTGCGCAGCGCGGCGAGCGCGGCGTCCATTTCCGCTTCGGTCGTGGCCGTCGGCGACGTGCCGCGGAGCGTTGGCGGCGTCACGCAGATTAGGTAGGCGCCGGGCAGAAGGCCGAAGATCCTGAATTCGCCGGCGTCGTTCGTCTTCACGCCGTTGTTGTCGAGCGTGACGATCGACGGCTCGGCCGTCTGATGCGCCGCGATCACGCGAACCGGCAGGCCTTCGGCTGGTTGTCCGTCCTCGGTGCGCACGACGCCCGCAATGACGGCGCCGCGCCAGAGTTTGACCACAAGGGCGGTGACGCGCTGCCCGGCGGCCACGACGACTGGCGTGCCCGGCCTCCCCGGCCGCTTGGCACCGTACGCGGAGGTGATGAACGCGGCGCGGCTGACGGTGATCGTGAAGCGTCCAGCGGGGAGCCGCTCGATCACGAATCGGCCGTCGTCATCGGTGATCGCGCTTCGACTCGGAACGAGGCCGGAGCCCGCGACCGTGACGATCGCGCGCCGCACCGGCACTGCAGGCTCCTCGTCGTCGACCACGGTGCCCGTGACCGACGCCGTGCCCTGCGGCCGCGCCATCGGCGGTGCGAGAGCGAGCGTCAAAAGGACGATCCAGACCGCCTTCATCTCACGACCACCTTGCTCACCGGAAGATCGATGTCTTTCTTGTCGCCCCACTTGAGCGAGATGCGCGTCGCGACTGAGGACGCGGCCTCGAGGAACTTGGGGTTGGTCCACGCGTCGTGCTGCGAGCGATCGACGGCGACGGCGAAGTACTCGCCTTCCGGAAGACCTCTCACCAGAAAGAGGCCGTCGTTCGCCGCCGCCTTCGATTTGATCAGCAACGGGTCGAAGCCGTAATCGACCCACCGCGCGCGATCGACGGGAAACACGATCACGGCGGCGCCCGCCGCGCCCTCACCGCGCACATGGCCCTGAATCGTGGTGACATTGTCGGTAAGCGTGACGACGACGTCGTTGACGTCACGGCCGGCGGAAGTGTCGAGGCCGGTGTCCCGAATCTCGCGTCCTGCCGACGTGACCGACGCGACGGAAATGGATCCAAAGATCGAAGGCAGGCCGACCAGGTAGACCCCGCCGCCGAGGCCTTCCAGCGAGAATGGCGTGTCACCGTTGACGTCGACGAACGCCGCGAAGCGGCCCAGCGACAGATCACCATCGGCGGGTTGCGCCCCAATCAGGCCGGACAGACGCAGCCCGGAAGCGCTGTCGGCGATGACCACGCGGCCGCGAACGGTGATCGCGGGGTGCAGCGGCACCACGACGTCGGTGACATCGCTGGCGCCGACGGCCAGGCGCGCGCGGCCCCACATCCTGGCTGTGCCCGTGTGGCTCGAGTAGGCCAGCCCGGGCAGGTTGCCCAGTGGCGCCTGTCCTGCGCCCGAGGAAAATCCCGGCGCCGCGGGAAGCCTCACCTCGCCGTTGCCGCTCGTGAGTTCTCCGACGACGGCCTGCGCCAGCAGCGTGTACTCACCAAACGGCACGTTGAGAAACGTGAACGATCCGTCGCGCTCGACGACGGTCGTGGCCGCTTCGGAGCCGAAGCCCAGCCGCTCGCTGCCGACGGGCAGCAGACGTAACAGCTGCGATGAGGCGTCATCGGCGCCCACGACACGCCCGGAGACCCTCACGGCCGGCACCGGCTGCAATTGAAAATCGACGCCGCGCCGCGAGGTGCCATACGTGATCTCGACGAACTGCGCGTCGGACAGCGCGGAGGTGCCCGGATAGAACTGCGCCGGGTAGGCGCGCGGCGTGGAACCTGGCGGCGGCGGTGTGGCGAAGTTGCTGATGGCCAACCGGTGCGTGCCGTCGACATCGACCGCGGGCAGTCCGGCACTCGAGCCGCCGGCGCGAAGGACTTCGCCGACGGCGCGCTTCTGCTCGGCTTCCGGCGTGGAGTCGAGCACCGTCGACTGGACCGATAGGACGGAGACCGCGTACTTTCCCGGCATCAAGTTGGCGAGACGATACTCGCCACGGTCGTCTGTGGTGGCCACGTCGGTTCCGACGAACTGGCTGTGGCCAGCCACCCACGCCGCACAGAAACCGCGCACGGCGACACCGACGACCGGTTCGCCGCGCTCATCGACCACCCGGCCGGTGATGCTGCCCAGGCGCCACAGTGAAATCTGCAGATCGCCGATCCACTGGTCCGCGGCGACGGCGATGGTCACGACGTCGTCCGTCGTCCGAATCTCCACGTCGGAAAGACTCGATGGGATTCCAGGTCCGGACGAACCGAAACGAGCCGGCGCGTAACCCAGGCGCGCGGCGCGAATGTAGTACTTCGTCGACGGGGCGAGGCCGCTGAAGAGAAATCGACCCTTGGCGTCGGTCACCATGCGCGGCAGCGTGAGGGTGATCGATCCTCCGGTCGTCACTCCCAAAGACACGATGACACCCTCGAGAGGACGGCCGTCGGTTGCGTCGGTGACCACGCCGCTGATGGCGCCGGTGCCTTTCGGTGCTTCCAGCACCGGCGGACCAGTCGAGCGCTGGCCGGCATCGGCGAGGAGACTGCCGGCGAGCAGTGCCGCGATAACCAGCGACGACGTGCGCATGGTGCCATTAGAGCACCAGTCGAGCACCCTGCGCGGCCGGCGCGAACCGGTCCGGCACGGGGGGCGGCACCGCCCGCCGCGCGGGAGAGATACTTAGGCATTTACAAAAGTATTGTGCGGCCGTAGAATCCTGCCATGGTGCCCTCCGCGGCTGCTGACGACGTCTTCAACGCCCTGGCCAACCCGACCCGGCGGAAAGTCCTGGAGCGCCTGTCGGTCGGACCCGCCACCGTCAGCGACCTGGCGGCATCGTTCGACATGCAACTGCCGTCGTTCGTGCAGCACCTCTCGGTGCTCGAACAGAGCCGGCTGGTGAAGTCGAAGAAGCGCGGGCGGGTGCGGACGTACGAGATCGCCCCCAAACGGTTCAAGGTCGTCGAAGACTGGCTGACCGCGCGTCGTCGGTTGTGGGAGGCGCGCCTGGACCGCTTCGATCAATACGTCACACAACTCAAGGAGAAGGAATCCGCATCATGAGCCAGCCATTCGCGATCAATCCGAAACTGGATTTCGCTATCGAACGGTTCATCGACGCCCCGACGCGGCTCGTCTGGGAAGCGTTGACGAAACCGGAGCATCTCAAGGAGTGGTACATGCCCAGGCCGTGGGGGCGCGTGTCGCGGGCCGAAATGGACGTGCGGCCGGGCGGCATATTCAGCATCGACATCGCGACGGAAGACGGTCGCGATTCTCCCAACCTCGGTTGCTTCCTCGAAGTGATTCCGATGGAGCGACTCG
>DASUGM010000162.1:0-6002 GCA_036274055.1 Vicinamibacterales bacterium
GGGGGAATAGAACACGTCAACTCGAAACTTCAAACTCTAAACTCGAAACAGTGGTGCTCGCTTCGCTCGGACATTCCAGAAAGACGCGAGCACCGCGAGCCACCGCGGTTTGAAGTTTCGAGTTTGAAGTTTCGAGTTGACAGGTCGCTATTTCATCCTCCAAAAGGTGATCCCGCTGGCCTGCTGCCCGATCTCTACCGTGCCCGCGATCGCGCGCGCGCTGAGATCGATCACATCCACTTTGCCCGGCGCCGACCCCACGCCCTCGCTGGTGACGAACGCGTAGCGTGAGTCGGGCGTGATGGTCACGCCGTGCGCGAGCGTGTTCGACGTCTTGATGCGCGCCAGGCTCTTGCCGGCGGCGAGATCGAAGATCTCCACCATGCTGCCTTGCTTCAGCGTCGCGACCAGCAGTCTGCCGTCGGCGGTGACGGCGAGGTTGTAGACGCCGCGGCCGGTCGGCAGGCGGCGCGCGAGCGTCCAGCTCTTCGTGTCGATCTCGAGAATCTCGTCGGCCTTGTTGCAGGCGACGAAGATCTTCGCGCCGTCGAACGACGGCTGCGCCCAGGTCGGCGAGCACGTCGCCGGCGCCATCTGATGGCGCTCGCCGACGTAGCCGACTTCGGCCGGATCGACGGGCGGCTTCGCGGGACTTGTCGCTGGCGCCGACATGCCGGCCATGTTGTGCCCGGCGTGCGGATCGGCAACCTCGATCGGGCCTTCCTTGCCCCTGGCGACATTGAAGCGCCGCGACACCGCGAACTTCACCGTGTCGATCTCGACGAGCTGGTCGTCCATCATGCACGTCGAGTACTGCCGCGTGCCGCTCGGATCGATCCGGCTGCCATGGGGCATCGTGCAGGTGACAATCCGCGCGACTTCGGTACGGTCTGGCGTGTAGACGACGGAGACGGTGGATGGAACCATGTCGCCGTGGAGATTGAAATTCACCGACAGCGTGTACAGGCCGTCCGGCGTGACATCGATCGACGCCGGGAAGTTGCCGAGGTCGACGCCGGTCTCGCCGACGAGCTTGTCGCTGGCGCCGCTGATGTCGAAGACCCAGAGCTTGCCGTCGGGCCGGCCGTGGCCGGTCGTCATGTAGAGAAACTTTCCGTCGCGCGACGTCTGCAGGCCGTGCGGGCCTTCCATCTCATTCGGGATCTCGCCGATCGTCGTCGTCCGTTCGACGACGAAGCCGTCGGGGCCGAAGCGCAGGCGATGAATGGTGTCGGCCGACTCCGCGCCGGCGTAGGCCCAGTAGGTGCGGGTGGGTTTCGGCGCCGCGTTCTGCGCCGAAAGCGTCCCGACCGCGAGGACGGCAGCGGCAAGAGCGATGCGGTTGCCGCGCCGGAGTGTGTCTGGCATCATTGGCGTCCCGGAGAGTCCCATGAAATTAGCACGTACTGCGTCTGCCTTGATTGGCTTCGGTCTCGCGTTGTTTGTCCTGGCCGTCGCGCCCGCTGCTCAGGGCCAGGCGCCGCAGGCGCCGCAGACTCCGGCGGTGCCAGTCGCGAAACTGGTCGCCGAGCCCGCGACTCTGACGTTGCAGACGGGCGAGTCGGTGGACTTCAAAGTCACGGCCTACGACGCCACCGGCAAGGTGATTCCCAACGCCGCGGTGCGCGTGAACATGCCGCGCCGATCGGCGGCGTTTGCCGACGGCAAGGTCACCGCGTTTCTCGCCGGCACGTTCACGGCGACGGCGGTCGTCAGCGGTCCGACCGGCGAGGTGCAGGCGACGATCGAGATTCCCGTCACCGTCACCTATCCGGCGGTCGCCTCGGTTGACATCAGCGCCGAGCCGGGCAAGCTCTACGCCGGCGTCACGCTCGGGCACAGCGTCAAGGTCAAGCACACCGACGGCAGCGATCGGCCGGGCGCGACGGCGACGTGGAAGTCCTCGGATCCGCTCGTGGCGCGCGTCGATCGCTTCGGCAACGTCACCGGCGTCAAACCAGGGGAAGTATCGATCAGCGCCGACGTCGACGGCGTGCGCGCGCAGAAGGTCTACACCGTGCTGGCCAATCCCGTGGCGTCGGTGGACCTCGGCATCGACGAGAACACGATTCGCACCGGCGATGTCATCAAGCTGCTCGGCGTCGCCAAGCGCAGCGACGGCACCGCGGTCGGCGACGCGCCGATCACCTGGAGCTACACCTATCAGGCGCCGGAAGGGAACACGCCGAAGGCGCCGGGCGGCGCGGCGATCATCGATAACGGGCTGTTCGTCGCCAACTATCCCGGGCTCTACACGATCCTCGCGACCTCGGGCCCGGGCAACACGCGCAAGACCATCGAAGTCACTCAACGCGATGTCCGCAAGCGGTTGACGATCACCAGCCGCGGCATCATCCGCGACACCCACACGTCGGACCTCTGGCCGTTCACCGGCAAGGACGGCCGCGACTACTGCATTGTCGGCACCTGGGGCGGCGACGGCTACGCGCACATCTTCGACATCACCGACCTCAACAATATCGTCAAGACCGACTCGGTGAAGGTGGACGCGCGGACCATCAACGACGTCACCGTCTCGCCCGACGCGCGCTACGCCGTGCTCTCGCGCGAAGGCGCGTCGAATCGCGTCAACGGCGTCGTCATTCTCGATCTCGCGACGCCGGCGCATCCGAAGATCGCGTCGACGTTCGACATCGAGCTGACCGGCGGCGTCCACAACATGTTCGCCACCAACGATCACCTGTTCGCGGTCTCGGGCGGCGCGAAGTACGTGATCATCAACACCGAAGATCTCGCCAAGCCGGTGTATGTCAGCGAGTACCGGCATCCGAACGCGCGCCTGCACGATCTCTGGGTCCGCGACGGTATCGCCTATTCGGCTCAGGGCGGCGTCGGCACCGTGGTCGTCGATGTCGGCAACGGCAAGTGGGGCGGGTCGCTCAAGAATCCGAAGCTGATCAACACCGTGCCGATCAACAGCGGCCACGAGATCTATCCGTACGTCCAGAAGTCCTCGGGGAGGACCTATCTCTTCATCGGCGACGAGGAGATGAACCGGCGCGGGCGGGTGTGGGAAGGCACGAACTACCAGCTCTCGACGCCGGGCGGCGGCCCGCCGCCGAAGGGCGGGATCGCGCAGACGTCGGGCGGCTACACGCACATCGTCGACTTCACCGATCCGATGAATCCGCGCAAGGTGGGGCGCTATCAGCTCGAGGATTACGGCTCGCACGACATCATTGTCGAGAACGACGTGCTCTATCAGGCCTACTACGACGGCGGCGTCCGCGTCGTCGACGTCTCGGGGATGCTGCTTGGCAATCTCTACGATCAGGGCCGCGAGATCGCGGTGTTCAAGCCGTACGATCCCGAGGGTTACACCGCGAACGCGCCGTTCGTGATGAACGCGATGCCGTGGAAAGGGCACGTGCTGTTCACCGACTTCAACAGCGGGTTGTGGTGCGGGAAGCTCGAAGCCGCTGTGCCGTCGGGGCGGTAGCTTCGAGCATTGGCGATTTGTAATTTGCGATTGGCAATTGCAATGACGATTGGTTATTCACGATTGCTACTGGCGATTGGGATATTGGCCGGCGCTGCCGTCGTCCACGCCGACGACTGGCCGACGTGGCGCGGACCGGGCGCGTCCGGCGTGTCGCGCGAAACCAACGTCCCGCTCACATGGAGCGCGACCGAGAACGTCGCCTGGCGCGCGTCGCTCGCCGGCGCCGGTGTGTCGACGCCGATCGTCGTCGGCGATCGCGTCGTCGTCACCTCGCAAATCGGCGACGGCGTCCGGCGTCCCGGCAATCATCCGCGGCTGACGCAGGGCGCCGACGCGGCGGCGGCCGGCGAGCGCGCGATTGCCGCCAACGCCGCGGCGGATGGGCGCACGTTTTTCGTCGTCGAGGCGTTTTCGCGCGCCAACGGCGCGCCAATCTGGTCGCATCGGCTCGAGGCCGACGGGCCGCTGACGCCGGTGCACGACAAGCACAACCTGGCGACGCCGAGTCCGACGAGCGACGGCTCGCTGATCTACGCGTGGTTCGGCACCGGGCAGATCGTCGCGCTCGATCTCTCGGGCAAGCTGGTCTGGCAGCGTCATCTCGGGAAAGAGATCGCACCGTTCGACATTCAATGGGGCCACGGCAGTTCGCCGGCGGTGCACGGAGATCTGCTGCTGTTGCTCTGCGATCACGCGCCGGCGTCGTATTTGCTCGCCGTGGACAAGCGCACCGGCAAGGATCGCTGGAAGGCCGATCGCGGCCAGGGCCGGTCGTCGTACAGCACGCCGTTCGTGGTGCCAGTCGCGGATGGAGCCGCTGAAGTGATCGTCAACTCGAGCGAGCGCATCGACGCCTACGCGCTCGCTGATGGCAGGCACCTGTGGCACACCGACGGCGCCAACCGGTTTCCGATTCCGGTGCCGGTGTTTCACGACGGCATCCTCTATCTCACGCGCGGCTATCGCAGCGGCCCGTATATGGCGCTGCGCCCCGGCGGCCGTGGCGACGTCACGGCGTCGCACGTGGTGTGGCGAGTCGAGACCGGCGCTCCGTACGTGTCCTCCCTGGTCTTCTGGGACGGCCTGCTGTTCATGGCCAACGACGCGGGCGTCGTCACGGCGATTGACGCCAGGACCGGCGAGCGCGTCTGGCAGCACCGGACGCCGGGCGTATTTTCCGCATCGCCGATCGCCGCCGAGGGCCGGATTTACTTCGTCAGCGAGTCGGGCGAGACCATCGTCATGCGCGCCGCGCGGACGCCGGAAGTGCTGGCGCAAAATGACTTAGCGGTGCGGCTGGTCGCCTCGCCCGCGGTTTCGGGCGGGAAGATCTTCTTTCGCAGCGACAACCAGCTGATTGCGGTGGGCCGGTAGAAAAAGGGACCGGGTGGCTTTTTACGTAAAACGTAAAAAGCCACCCGGTCCCTTTTTCCAAGGCCGGTACTCGTCTTTCGACGTCGAAGGAGTGATCCTCCACCAACAGGCCCTCCAAGCGAGGTGTGTATGGCGATCCGGCGCGTCTCTTCGGCGGTGCTCGTCGGCGTTCTCCTTCTGTTCGTCGGACTGGGGGTCTCCGCCGTTGCCGGCGACCAGCAGACCGACGTCACCGTCCATGAGTGGGGCACGTTTACCACTGTTGCAGCACCGGACGGTCAGGCGCTCCAATGGACGCCGCTCGGCGGCCCGACCGATCTGCCGTGTTTCGTAGAGCACTACAAGAACGGGGACTACAAGGTTCTACTCAGCACCGACAATCCGCTCTACGACTACGAGACCGCCCGCAGAAGTCTGCCCGGCAAGGTCCGCATGGAGACGCCGGTCCTCTACTTCTACGCCGATCGCGCGACGCGTCTGGACATCAGCGTCGGCTTCGACCGCGGCCTGTTTACCGAGTGGTACCCCAAGGCAGTCGTCTCTCAGCCGGCAGCGTTCAAGAACGCGCTGAGTAATCCGCAGTTCCGGGCGTCGATGCGCTGGTCCGGTGTGGACGTGCTGCCTGGCACGTCGCCGACGCTGCCGCGCGAAAAGACGAGCAGCCACTACTATGCGGCGCGCGCGGTCGACGCCGCGCCGATCCGCGTCAACGGCCAGGACGAAGCGTTCCTGTTCTACCGCGGTGTCGGCGGCTTCGACGTGCCGATCTCGACGACGCTGCGCGAGGACGGATCGGTGGTGGTGAAGAACACCGGTGCGCAGGCGCTGCAGGGCGTGATCCTGTTCACCAGCCGCGACGGGAAAATCGGCTATCGTGTGCAGGGCGCGGTCGAAAGCGAAGCGACGCTCGCAGCGCCCACGCTCGACGGCACGTTCGACGGCCTGCGTCGCGAGCTGGAGAAGACGCTGACCGCGCGCGGCCTGTTCGCGAAGGAAGCCGCGGCGATGGTCGAAACCTGGCGCGACTCCTGGTTCGAGGAGGGCACGCGCGTGTTCTACATCCTGCCGGTGCCGGCGGTCGACGCGATCCTGCCGCTCGCGATCAATCCGGCGCCGAAAACGGTCGCGCGTGTGTTCGTCGGCCGGTCCGAACTGATCACGCCGG
>DASUGM010000163.1:0-2805 GCA_036274055.1 Vicinamibacterales bacterium
AATCCAATCCGGCAATGCCCTCGATACGGCAATCCGGCAATAACAAGGATCTATTTGATCGGCGCGGGTACGGTGAACGTAATGTTCATTTTCTTCAGCGAGTTGCTGAGCGCCGTCGCCTTGACCAGCCACGCGTTGGTCTCGGCAATCGCTTTCGGCATCGCCGCCTTGACGTCGGTGTATCCCCTCGACAGCGAGTCGCTCGGCACGTCGTAGAACGCCATCATCCCGGCCTTGACCTGGCCGGCACGCGCGAGCACGTCGTTCGGATTCGGCGGAGGGCCGCCGCCGCGTCCGCCGCCACCGCCGCCCGCGGGCGGCGCCGGTGGAGCAACGCCCCACTTCTCCTTGACGGTGGCCCATTCCTTGTTGACGGCGTCGAACTGGGTCTTGATGTCCGGCGGCAGACTCGCCGACTTGCCTTCGATCTCCGTCAACTGCGCCTGCAGCGGCGTCAGCGCGGCGGCGACCTCGTTGCCCTTCTTCTGCATCTCGTGCAGATCCATCACGACGTCGTAGTAACGGCGCCGCTGCAAATCGGTCATCTGATTCGCCGGATCGATCACGACTTTCATCGGCTTGCTGTCGACGACCTTACCGTCGACGAGCAACGACACGGTGTAGGTCCCCGGCAGGACGAGCGGGCCCTGCTGGCCACCGCCGCCGCCACCGAAGCCGCCACCACCGCCGCCGAAGCCGGCGCCGCCGCAGGGATTCGTCGGATTCGCGCCTGAGGGCGGCAAGCCCACCGGATACCCGGCCGGTCCGCCGCCACCGCCGCCACGACCCTGTCCACCGCCACCGCCACCGCCGCGTCCCGGCTGCGGCGCGTTGCCGGCCGGTCCGGCGGGCAGCGGCGCGACGCGCATGTCCCAGCACACGGTCTGAATGCCGGCGACGTTGCGGGCCGCCGGCACCGTCAGTTCGCGCAGCTCACGTCCGGTCGCATCCGCGATCTTGATCGTCGGCTTGGTGACTTCCTTCTTCAGATAGAACTGGATCACCGCGTCGGTCGGCGGATTTTCACCGGCGAAGAACTGATGGCCCCAGAACTCGTCGTTCTGGTCGTCCTTCGATCGCCACTGCAGCGCGTTCGGCACCGCGAACAGCTTCGCATCCGCCGTCGCGGTCTGCGCCGCCGCGTACTCCTGAATCGGCTCGAGATGATCGAGGATCCAGATCGCGCGGCCGTGGGTCGCGAGGATCATCGCGTTGTCGCGCGGATGGATCGTGATCTCGTCGACGCGCACCGTCGGGAAGTTGTCGCCCTTCAACCGCCGCCAGCTCTTGCCGCGATCGATCGACAAGAAGAGTCCGGTCTCGGTGCCGAGATACAGCACGTCGGCGTTCTTCGGGTCCTCGGTCATCGTCTTGACGACCTCGGTCGAGAGATTGCCGTTGAGCGAGCGGAACGTGTTCCCGCCGTCGTTCGAGGCCCAGATGTAGGTCTTGTAGTCGTTCAGGCGATGCGCGTCGACGGTGACGTAGACGGTGTTGGCGTCGTACTTCGACGGCACGACTTCCGACACCCACGCGCCGGCCGGGAAACCCGGCAGTTTCGGAGTGAGATTCGTCCACGTCTTGCCGGCGTCCTTCGACATCTGCACCAGACCGTCGTCGCTGCCGGTGAAGTACATGCCGGCGACCTTCGGCGATTCGGCGAGCGCGACGATCGTCGGCCAGTTCGCGATGCCGTCGTTGCGAGCGATGCGAATCTGGTTGCCGACCACGCCCATCGTCGTGATCTCGTCGCGATCCGCGTTGGTCGTGAGGTCGCCGCTCACTACTGCCCACGAATCGCCGCGGTCATTCGACGTGAACACTTTGTTCGCGG
Organism: Vicinamibacterales bacterium; assembly: GCA_036274055.1. Lineage (GTDB taxonomy): Bacteria > Acidobacteriota > Vicinamibacteria > Vicinamibacterales > SCN-69-37 > DASUGM01. The sequence continues at coordinate 1,835 of DASUGM010000163.1, forward strand.
CGACGATCAGCTTGCCCGGATCGTGGGGCGAGAAAATCATCGGGGTATCCCAGTTGAAGCGGAACCCCGGCGCGCCCTCGGCCGGCGCCGGATTGACGTTCGCGGTGGTCGGGCGAATCGGCCGCGCCTCCCCGGTCATGATGTCGCGGCGCTGGATGTTGCCGTCCTGCGACTCGCTGTAGACGATGCGCGGGTTGCGCTGATCGATGATCGCGACAAAGCCGTCGCCGCCCTGCACCTGGAACCAGTCCCGCGCGGTGATGCCGCGCGTGAACCGCGTCGCGCTCGGACCGCACCAGTTGTAGTTGTCCTGCAGGCCGCCGCAGACGTTGAACGGCGTCTCGAGGTCGTAGCCGACATGGTAGAAGAGCGCCAGCGGCAGGTTGGGATGCTGAATCCACGACCGCGCCATGTCGTACGACTGCGCGACGCCGCCGTCGCCGCCGATGATCATGTGGTCGGGATTGCCCGGGTCGACCCAGATCGCGTGGATGTCGTCATGAATCACCAGCGCCGCATCCTGCTGGAACGTGCGGCCGGCGTCGGTCGAGAAGTGCAGGCCGACGCCGCCCATGTAGATCCGATCCGGGCTGCTCGGATCGATACGCACCTGGCTGAAATACATCGGGCGCGGATTGGTCGACGTCGTCTTTCGCCACGTCGCGCCGCCGTCGTCCGATCGATAGAGTCCGGTCGGGCCGGTGTCCGCACCGGCACCGGCGCCGCGCCCGGGCGCGCCCGCGGCCGCGCCCTCGGCGCCTTCACCGCCCGCGCCGGCCCCGCGTCCGCCGCCGCCACCAGCGCCGCCCCCACCGCCGCCGCGTCCGCCGCGTCCGCCGGGCGTCGGCACCGGGCCCTGCCCCTCGACGAGCGCGTAGACGATGTTGGCGCTGCTGCGGTAAACGTCAACCGCGATCCGTCCCATCGGCTCGTTCTGCAATCCGCCCTGGAGGCGCGTCCACGTGTCGCCG